>JBBASH010000087.1:0-10826 GCA_040399305.1 Cyanobium sp. | reverse complement strand
CCTTCACGGGGGGTGGCCTTGTTGACGCGGAGCATGCGACCCATCCATTCGACGTCTTGGCGGTCGTCGATGGCCTTTTGCTCGGCGGCGTCATCGGCCAGCTCCACAAAGGCGAATCCCCGTTTGCGGCCGGTTTCACGGTCAAGGGGGAGGCTGCACTGGCGGACTTCGCCGTACTGGCCGAAAAGATCAAGAAGGTCCTCGCGTTCAGCCTGGAACGAGAGGTTGCCGACGTAGATGGTCATTCACTGAAAAGCCTGGAACTGATTCGTCTGATGCTTGGTTACCCAGGGAAAGCCAGTGAACGGAGAAGACCGGAGGTCGGAGCCTTGGAAGAGGTCGCGCCTTGTGGGGTCGCAGCCGGCTGAGCGTGCCGAAGGGAAGCCTGAACGCCTTGGAATCCGCTCAATCTTACAACTTGGATCCACCCCCACCCGCGGCGCTTCAGGCCAGTGGATGCCCGCAGCGACATCGGAGCGATTGTGAAGAAGACTGGCGGAGCGCGGCAAAATGCTTCATTGTCAGCAAACTCTGATCTCCCGCGATCCCAAGCGCGGCCCTGCCATGACCAAGATTCCAGTCCCCTGGAGCCTCGCCTGGTGCGAGGACGGCGAACTGGCCCCCCAGGATCGGTTTGACCTTCTGCAGACCCTGATCTGCAGTGAAAACCTGGAGGTGCAGTCGGCCCTGATCGCTTCGATCGAGAGCCTTGCCTTGGCCGATCTCACGGTGGTGAGCACCGCCGCAGTGACAGGGATCTACTCCTGATCCTGCCGCTGATCCCCGAGGGCGTTCAACGGCCCCATCACCTCAAAACCCGGGGCCCTCGCCCCGGGTTTTTTTAGATCGGAAAGCGCTGGGCGGTGGCTTGACGGCACTGGGAGCGGGCTGCCTCAATCCCACTTCCCATGCGGATGCTCTGCTCGACGCAGGTGCAGGCATAGCTGGCCATGCCGGCAGGGGGAACCTTGCCGACCTGGCTCATTTCGTTCTCGAAGGCTGACAGGCAAATCGCCTTGACGATGTCCCCAAGTCCCTTTGCCCGGGCCGGTGCGGCTGATGCCATGCCCAGGGCAATGGTCAAGACCAGGGGAAGGAGGGCGGGTTTCATCGTGATCGGCGGGCGTCGTCTGAATGGGGCCCCGGGTTGGAGGATGAGGTTCAGGCGGGCAACCGCGAAATCCTCAGCTCTCTGTTCATCACCTTCAGGTTCCGCAGACCGTTGAACACGTCGTCGGGCATGCCTCGGGGAAGATCCACGGTGCTGTGGCTGTCGAAGATCCGGATCCGGCCGATCGAACGGCCGTTCAGACCAGCCTCATTGGCGATGGCACCCACGATGTTGCCGGGCTTCACCCGATCGCGCCAGCCCACCTCGATGCGAAAGCGCTCCATGTGGGCTTCCGGCGGTCCATCGGCCGGCTCGTTGCCACCGCCACGGGGTGTGCGGTCGCCGGGCCGGCCCCGCTCGCCATCACGGGGGCGGTCGCGATCGCGGGGATTGCGCGGTGTGCCCCAGTTCTCCTGACCCTCCAGCAGCAGCGGCTTGCCGCGCAGGCTCAGCTGCAGGGCGGCCAAGGCGAGGGCCTCGCCAGTGCAGTTCTGCTCCTGGGTCACCCGTTGCAGGATCTCCGCCATCAAGGCACGCTCCTCATCACTGCCACTGGGGCTTTCCAGCCGCTCCGTGAGCCGCTGGCGCATCAGGTCGAGGCGGTGCTGGTTGATCGTGGCGTTGGAGGGCACCTCCATCACTTCGATCGGCTGGCCGGTGGCCCGCTCCAATCCGCCAAGGAATCGGCGCTCCCGGGGGGTGAGGAAGAGGATTGCGTCGCCGCTGCGCCCGGCCCGGCCGGTACGGCCGATGCGATGAACGTAGGCCTCGCCGTCGAAGGGGATGTCGTAGTTGATGACCAGGCTGATGCGTTCCACATCGAGGCCGCGGGCAGCCACGTCGGTGGCCACCAGCACATCCACCCGGCCATCGCGCAGGCGCTCGATCGTGCGCTCCCGCAGGTTCTGGGGCACATCGCCGTTGAGCACCGCCACCTCGTAGCCGTGCTGTTCGAGCGATTCAGCCACCGTGAGGGTGATGGCCTTGGTGCGGGCGAAGATGATCGTGCCTTCACTGCGCTCGGCTTCGAGCACCCGTTCCAGCGCTTCGAGCTTCTGGGGTGCATTCACCATCAGATAGCGCTGGCGGATGCGGCGGCCGTCTGCGGCCTTGGTGCGGATGGTGATCTCGGCGGGATCGCGCAGGTATTTCTGGGAAATGCGGCGGATCTCGTTGGGCATGGTGGCGGAGAACAGCACCACCTGCCGCTCGGTTGGCAGCTGTTCGAGCACCCACTCCACGTCGTCGATGAAGCCCATGCGGAGCATCTCGTCGGCCTCATCGAGCACCAGGGAGCGCAGGCCCGAGAGGTCGAGGGTGGACTGGCGCATATGGTCCATCACCCGGCCGGGCGTGCCCACCACGATGTGCACGCCGCGCCGCAGCTGCTGAATCTGGTCGCGGAAATCGGCGCCGCCGTAGATGGCCAGCACCTTCACGCCCCGCAGGCGAGCGGCGTAGGAGGTGATCGCCTCGGCGACCTGCAGGGCGAGCTCGCGGGTGGGGGTGAGCACCAGCACCTGGGGGGTGCGCTGGCTCAGGTCGAGGCGCTCCAGCAGGGGCAGGCCAAAGGCCGCCGTCTTGCCGGTGCCGGTCTGGGCCTGGCCCACCAGGTCGCGGCCGAGCAGGAGCTCGGGGATGGCGGCCTTCTGGATCGGCGAGGGTTCGCGGAATCCCAGGGCGTCGAGGCCCTCGAGCAGCTCCCGGCCCAGGCCGAAGCAGGCGAAGCCGGGGGCGGGAAGGGAGTCGTCGTCGGCTTCCGGTGTTTCCTGCACCAGTTGCTGGTTTTCCTGCAGCTCTGGCTGGTTCAGGGCTGGGTCCTGCACGGAAAGAACGAGGGCCGGTGCGAAAGCTTCCGCCTCAATCCGTTCGTTGTTCTGGTCGTCGCCCCCGTCGTCGGGAGTTGCAAGACCAGCTTCGCTGGCCGTGGTCTCGAGATCGGCAGCGAACGTGGTCGCAGCGGAGTCGGTGGCACCGATTGCGGTGCCGCCTTCAAGGGTCTGGGTCAAGGTGGGGCCTGGGTGAATCCTTCATCCGCAGGCCGGCAGCGACCCATTGGTGAATGCCGGATGGACCAATGCCAGTCCGGACTCCCGCCGCCTTGCCTTTGTTCAAAGGTTGTTGCAACAACTTACCACCCTGCCGTAATCATCCTCAACACGCTCGATGTCGTCCTCCCGGAGTTCATCGCCCCGCTGCACCTCCACGATCAGCAGCCCATCGGCGCCGGCGCTGGCGCGGTGGATGGCCCCGACCGGCACAAAGAGCGTTGTTCCCGGCTGGGCCGCAAGGGTCTCATCGCCGCACTCCAGCTCTCCGTGGCCGGACACCACCACCCAGTGCTCGCTGCGATGGTGATGCCGCTGCAGGCTGATGCGGCAGCGGGGGGAGATCCACAGACGCTTCACGGCATAGCCGCCACCACCCTCCGGTGAGCTTGCTAGCGGCGCGTGGGTCAGGGTCTCGAACCATCCCCAGGGGCGCTCAACCCGCAGGGCTGGCGCCGGGGAGCCGGGGGGCTCGTGGTTGCGGGGGGAGCCGTTTGCGGCGGTGAAGGAGGGGGCGGACATCGACAGGGCCTCTGGGCCGGGGCCAGCAGCTGACTCTGCTCAAGGCGTTGCAGCGCCGCAAGCTTGGATCCGGCCCTGGCCACAATCAGCTCGCGGTGATCAGTTCTTGGTGATCAGCTCGGCTCGCTCCCGGGCCCGGGTGAGGGCGGTGTAGAGCAGTCGACCATCCGGCTCGGCATCGCCCAGCAGCACGATCACCTCCGCGGCTTCGCTGCCCTGGGCCTTGTGCACCGTGAGCGCCACGGCGGGTTCCGCGGCACCGGCCAGCTGGGCTGGGTGGACCCACAGCGGTTCCTCCGCGCCGAAGAGGATCTGGCGGTCGTCGCTGTCCGCTCTGCCCACCAGCACCCCCACATCACCGTTGGCCAGGCCCAGCTCCGGCAGGTTCCGGGTGCAGAGCACCGGCAGGCCCTCGGGCCAGGCGGCTGCAGGGGCGTCGGCCGCCCCGCCCAGCAGGGTGCGGTGGATTCCCTCCACTCCCCAGGGCCCGCGGCGCCGGGGTGTGAGCACCAGCAGCCGGTCGCGCTCCACCAGCAGGCGCCGCCAGTCGCCGGGCCGCTCGGGCCGGCAGCCGGCCGCCAGGCCTGCCATGGCCTTGAGGTGTGTCTCTAGCCGCGCCACCACCGTCGGCGGCAGCCGCCCGCCGCTTGCTTGCCTCCAGGCCAGGTTGTCGCTGGGTTTGAGGCGCTCCAGTTGGGGGCGGATCATCTCTAGGGGGCTTGCGGCAGCCCCGCCGACACGGCGATGCAGGCTGGTGCGCAGGGCGGCGGCCACCGCTGCGATGGCGCCATCGTTGCGGTAGGTGGTGGTGAGGGTGATCGCGGCGCCGCCGAGGCCGGCCTGGAGGTCCGGCTGCTGCAGGTCCAGCAGCACGGCCCCCGGCGCGATCGGCGGCAGCTGGGCCGGATCCCCCACCAGCACCAGCCGGGCGCTGGTGGGGAGGGCTTCCAGTAGAGCCGCCATCAGCGCCAGATCCACCATCGACACCTCATCCACCACCAGCAGGTCGAGGGGCAGGGGGTGGAGGCTGTTGCGGGCGAAATGGTCGCCGCGGCTCTCGAGCAGGCGGTGCAGGGTGCCGCAGGGGTGCTGCCCACCGGTGGCGGCCCGCAGACGGGCGGCGGCCTTGCCGGTGGGCGCTGCCAGGTGAATGCGGGTGGCGGGATCCTGTTCGAGCACCGCGGTGAGCATGCGGGCCACGGTGCTGGTCTTGCCGGTGCCCGGGCCGCCCTGGAGCAGCACCAGGCGATGGGCCAGCACCGCCTCGACCGCCTGGCGCTGGCGTGGATCGGGGGTTTCGGTGGCCGGTTGGCCATCGGTGCTGGTTGCGCTTCGGGCTGGGATGTCTCGGGTGCTTTCCGTGGTCTTCGGAGATTGGCTGGAGGCGGCCGGACTGGCAGGGGGCGTGGTGGCGGATGCTTCCTGAGCTGGCTCCAGCGGCGCCGGGGCGCAGTTCGCGGTGTCGAGGGGGCGTACCCGCTCCAGCAGGGCGGCCAGCACCGCCTGGCGGAGGTCGTGCCAGCGGCGCCAGCTCACCCGGCCCGCTTCGATCACCAGGGGGCCATCGGGGTCTTCGGCTAGGGCCGTGGCGGCCGTTGCACTGTTCGCCAGCTCCGCTGGCAGGGGGATGGAAAGCTTGCCCTGTTCCAGGGCGGTCACCAGATCGGCGATCAACGCGGCCAGGGCCGGTGGCGCCCCTTCGCCGTAGAGCCGCGGTAACGCCTCCACCAGGGCCGCCTGCAGGGGCTCCAGCCAGGCGGGTTGGTCCCTTTCCCGAGGCGAGGGGGCCATCAGGATCCTTCCTCCTGCTTCCCATTGCCCCCGCCCAGGGCCCGATCCAGCGCCAGGATCCGCCCCAGGGGTGGGCGCTCGACCACCATGCCCGGCACCGCCCCAGGCAGGGCGGCTTTGCCTTCCGCTCCCGGCGTTCCGCGCAGGAACACGTAGGAGTAGCCCCCCAGATGCACCTTCGGGTCATAGCCGCTGAGGCGCCAGCCCAGGTAGCGGTGCAGGGCCACCAGGTAGAGATGGGCCTGGAGCGGGTAGTGGCTTGCTGCCATGAGGGCCGCCATCGCTGCCTGGCTGTAATGGCGGGGACCGCAGGCCAAGGGCTGGCCATCGTCATCGCGCTGACCCAGCCAGTTGCTCTTCCAATCGGCCACCCACCAGCGCCTGTCGCCCCCGGCCGGTTCCGGCCCGGCCGGTTCCGGATCGGCCCGGAACACCAGGTCGATCGAGCCGGTGAGGAAGCCGCTGCTGTCGATCGGAAGCTGGGCCAGGCTGGCGGCGTAGTCGGCGCCGAACAGGCCGCCTGGGTGGTTGGCGAAGGCGGCGGCCAGATCAGCAGCTCGCACCCGCTCCAGGGTGAGGTCGAAATTCATCTCGTGCAGGCGGCGGGAGGCCGCCAGATCCGCCACCCGCAGCCCCTGCAGCGGACCGCCAAAGGGGGTGGTGCGCATCTGCTCGAGACCCTCCAGCAGCCCATCCGGCGATTCCCGCTCCAGGCCGGCCCGCCGCAGCTCGCGCTCCACCACCTGCGTGGCCTCAGGGTCTGCCTGGAGCCCGCTGGTGAGTTCGAGGCGCTCCAGGATCCGGTGCAGGCAGTCGCCGGCGGCGGCACCGCGGGGGAAGGTGGCCAGGGGGCCTTGGTCGGGCCAGGCCAACGCGCTGTTCTCTCCACTCTGGTTCTCCTCTTCTGGCGCTGGCTGGAGGCTGGTTGACCCCCCGTCCTGTGGTTTGGCACCGTTTGGTTGTTGACCGCTTGAGCCGTTGTGGCTCCTCCCGGCCGGAGCCGGCGGGAGATCGTGTTGAGCGGGCTTCCCATCCAGGGGTACCCCGCCCCCTTCCTCCCCGGGGGCGTCCGGATCCAGGGTGTCCCGTCCCTCCTCCAGGGCCGCAGGCGCCAGAGCCGCGTGACTGCCCTGGGTCCAGCTGGTGTAGCTGCTGCGGCCCCAGCGGCTGTCGAGGCGGCGCTGGGGGACCGGCCCGGCGGCCAGCTCCTGAGGCGCGGGCGTTGGGCGCCGTGGCGGCGTGGTGGGGACGGGGGGAGGATCGAGCAGGCGGATCGGCAGGGCCCGTTTGCTGATGGCCTGCTCTAGCCGTTCTCGCCAGATCGCTGGCGCGATGGTGGCCAGGCTGTCGTCATCCAGCTCCGGCAGCGCTTCATCGGCGAACAGCCACGGGAAGAGGGGGTTGCACTGCTGATCGCGGGCCGGGCCCCAGGCCAGCACGAGCCGGTGCCGCGCCCGGGTGAGGGCCACATAGGCCAGCCGCTCCCGCTCCTGCTCCTCGGCGCTGCGCTGCTGCCGATCGGCCTGGTGACCAGGGCCCCAGCCGTTGTGTAGGTGGAGATCGAGGTGGGGGCCGTCGGAGCCCGGGGGATGCCAGCGGCGGCCGATCCGGCCCGGTCCGCGCCCCCCTCCCGAGCCCGATTCCCACAGGTAGGGACAGATCACCACCGGAAATTCCAGGCCCTTGCTGCGGTGGATCGTGACCACCGCCACCGCCCCATCGGCCCGATCGCTGTGGGCCTGGTGCTCCTCCGGCACCACCCGGTCCTCCGCCAGCCGCAGCCGGCGCAGCCAGTCGGCCGCGGCCGCGGCCCCCAGTTGCTCGCCGTGGAGATGCTCCTGCACCAGCTGGGCCACCTGCTGCAGGTCCGCCAGCAACCGCCCGCCCCAGGCCAGGCGCGCCAGGGTGTCGGCCCCCAGCCAGTCGGCGAGCACCCCCAGCAGGCCCCGACGCGGCAGCTGGCGGGCCAGGCCATCGAGCCTGCCCGCGAGGGCGCTCCAGGTGGCCGAATCGGTGGCCGCGATCCGCTCGGCACTCCAGCCCTGGAGGGCTGAGGCGGCCAGCAGGCGTAGCCGGTTGGGGTCGGCCGGATCGGCCAGGGCATCGAGGAAGCGCTGCAGGGCCGTGGCTGCGGCGGTTTCGAACACATCCGCCTTGCTCACCAGCCGGCTGGCGATGCCACGGCGTTCCAGGGCCTGGCGCAGTTGCTCCGCCTGGCGGTGATGATTCACCAGCAGGCAGTAATCGGCTGCCTCCAGGGTGCGTTCCGTTCCCCTGTCGACCACCCGTAGCTCCGCGGCGAGCAGCTCTTCCACCGTGCTGGCGATCCAGGCTGGCAGCCGGGCCTCCAGCTCGGTGCGGCTCTGGAGATCCGGGTCGCCGGCTGGCTCAGGCCCGAGCCAGAGCAGGTCAATTGGCACCCCTGTGGGGCCTTGGCGGTTGGCCCGGGCACGAACAGGCGGCACCGCCAGCTTCGAGCGCCGCAGGCCGGGTGCCATGAGGCCGTTGAAGCTTTCGATCAGGGCCGCCGTGGAGCGGAAGTTGTCCACCAGCTCCCAGGGTTCGCCGGCCTGGCGGCTGGCGGCGCGGTAGGTGTCGAGGTCGCCGCCGCGGAAGCGGTAGATCGCCTGCTTGGGGTCGCCCACCAGCACCAGGGGATGGAGGCCCTGGCCGAAGGCCCGCCGCAGGATGCGCCACTGGATCGGGTCGGTGTCCTGGAATTCATCGACCAGGGCAGCGCGGTAGCGCCGGGCCACCGCCTCCAGCAGCGAGCTGGCGATGGCGTCGTCGGGTCCCGGATCGAGCCGCTCGAGCAGCTGGGAGAAGGTGGTCATTCCCCGCCGCTCCCTTCGGCGCACCAGCTCGGCGCGGCCCCAGTGGCAGGCGTGCAGCAGCACCAGTTCGGCCGGACCGTCCACCAGGGCCGCCACGGCCCGCAGCAGGGGCTCCTGGGGCAGGCGCTGGGGGTGCTGGCCCTCGAGTTTGCGGGCCATGCGGCAGAAGCTGCCGGGGTGGAAGTAGCCGCTGAGCAGAATGTGGTTCCGCACCGCCTCGTAGTCGCCTTGCGTGGGCTGAGTGGCGATCCAATCGTTGAGCTCGGCCACCCGATCCTTGGTATGTCGGGTCGCATAGGGCTGGATCCTGGGCGCTTTGCCATCCGGCGTCCGCTGGCTGCTCCATTGCGCCGCCGTGCTGCAGAACTCTTTCACCAGGGCCTCCCCCCGCTCCCGCCACTGGGCCAGAAAATCCTCCCAGCGCTGGCGGAAGGTTGCCGGTAGGACCTCGCCCAGGGGCGTCTCTGGGCTCCAGCCGGTCGGCAGCGGATCGAGCCTCAGGGCCGGATCGCCATCGAGGCTGGTGAGCAGGGATTCGAGCAACGTGGGCTCGATCCGGGCGTCCAGCAGGCCCGCCACTAGGTGCACAGGTAGGGGCAGCACCTGCTGCTGCCAGTAGTCGTGAACAACCTGGGCCACGAGGCCGTCGCTCTCGGTTTCGATCCGCAAGTCCGGCGCACAGCCGGCCTCCAGGGCCTGGCGTTGCAGGGTGCGGCGGCAGAAGCCGTGGATCGTGGTGATGTCGGCGGCGCCCAGCTCCTCGAGGGCCAGCAGCAGGCGGCCGCGCAGCAGGGCCGGCTCCTGCCCTGCCTCCTCCGACCCCAGCTTCTCTAGCCAGGCCGCGAGGGTGGCATCCAGCGCGGGGGGCGTGGTGGGGACCGCCGGGTCGTGCGGGGCCTGGCTCTCCAGCGCCGTGAGGGCTGCCTGCAGCCGGGTGGCGATTCGATCCCGCAGCTCCGCAGCAGCGGCCTCGGTGTAGGTCACCACCAGCAGCTCCCGCAGGGCCCAGCCCCTCTCGGCCACCAGCCGCAGCACCAGATGGGCCAGGGCGAAGGTCTTGCCGGTGCCGGCACTGGCCTCGAGCAGGTGCAGGCCTGGGGTGAGGGGAAAGCCGTTGGCGTCGAAGCGAGCCATCAGCGTTTTCCCCGCGTCGTCTTCTTCGGCTCCAGGGCCGCCTGGATTGGTTCGAACAGCTCCAGGGCCAACGCCGCGAACGCTCCCTCCAGCAGGCTCGCCACCGGCAGCTCCCCTCCGAAGCAGGCCTCCATCTCGGGCCGCTCCCGCTCGCCGCGGCTCTGGTGACCTCCCTCCCACTCCCGCTGGGCCGCCGCCAGGCCCGAGCTGCCCTTCCGCTCCTGTTCCCACCAGCTCCAGCCGGTGCGCGGCGGCACGGGCCAACACACCTGACGCCATTGATCACGAAGGTCGGCCAGCCGCTCCAGCTCACGCCGGGCCGCTTCTGGATCCGGAGCATTCAGGGTGGTGGCAGCGATCCGATCCCCCTTGTCCCGGGCCAGCAGCACACCGCGCTCCGGGAGCCGGCCCTGGCTCGGGCCGGCGGCCGCGGCGAGAACCAGCTGGAGCCACAGATCCAGCAGCTGGATTGGACCTCCCCTGGCCCAGTGCGTCACCAGCACCGAGTCCCCCTGCCAGCGTTGCGCGCTACGCCAGGCTCCCCAGACCACCTCGCCTTGCCAGGGCGCTCCGAGGGCGGCGGCCTGTCCCTGGAGGTCCCGGCGGCGCGTGTCCAGGTGGCGGGCCTCCAAGGTGGCGGCGCTTCCCGGGGGCAGGATCCCTTGGCCGCGGCACCGCTCCAGCCAGTCGGTGTCCTGCTGGGCGTTGTCGGCGTCGATCGCGAGGCTGCGCAGCAGGCTTGAGCGTTCCCGCTCCCCCAGGCTGAGGGCTTCGAGATCTTCTGGGCTGCGCTCCCACTCCGAGGGCCGCAGTCCCAGCTCCCTTAGCCACTGCCGCTGGGGGGCCATCAGCCAGGCACGCAGGTCGTCGAACGGTTCGGCGGCAGCGGCGGCGTCGCTTTGGAGGCCGGCGGGCATGGGGCGCCGCAGCAGGGGTGCCGTTCCCCCGGCCCCCGGTTCGTCGAGCAGGCGGCGGGCCGCCAGCTGGCGCCGGTCGCAGCTGGCTGGGGGGCGCCCCCCCTTGGGAAGGAAATTCGCCCGCTCCAGCGGGCTGGCGGCGTGGTTCACCACAAGTCTCCGGATCCAGTGGTCGGCCGAGCATCCAGCGCCGTCCTGGGCCGCCAGGGCCAGGTTCGCGCCGAGCCAGTCCAGCCACTGGCGCACCGGGGCTGCCGGTTGGAGCGCCTCGCCGCGGCGGTCGTCACGGCAGTTCCAGGTGATCAGGAGGTGGCTGCGGGCCGAGAGCAAGGCCTCCAGGAGCACGTAGCGATCCTGGTCCGCGGGGTTGGGATCCCCTAGGCGGCGGCGCTGTTCCAGCAGATGGAAGCCGGGTCGCACCCCGGCGCGGGGAAACACCCCGGCATCCAGGCCCATCAGCACGATCACG
>JBBASH010000086.1:0-11107 GCA_040399305.1 Cyanobium sp. | reverse complement strand
GCTTACGAAAACGCCCTGCAGGTCTACGCAGCCCTGAAGCTGCCCCAAGCCTGGGCCACAACCAACAACAATCTCGGCGATGCCTGCCGCGATCTTGCCCTCTTCTCCGCCGATCCAATCAAGCAGATCAACAACGCCATTGCGGCTTACGAAAACGCCCTGCAGGCCTACGCAGACCTGAAGCTGCCCCAAGCCTGGGCCACAACCAACGCCAATCTCGCCGATGCCCGCCGCGATCTTGAACTCTTCTCCTCGGCCCAACCAAGCGAGCAGATCAACAACGCCATCACGGCTTATGCAAACGCCCTGAGGGTCAAAGATCCGGTTCAGCTCTCCAACTCTCTTGTTCAGATTGAGGGAAGTTTTGGCGATATTGGCGTCGCCAATAAAATCACCGAAGTGGTGACACCCGGCTCTGACATAGCCTCCTTGGCGGGTACCTACGGCTCCCTCACTCTCAATACCTCCACCGGCGCTTACACCTACACCCCCAACGCCGCAGCCATCAACGCCCTCACGGCGAATGCCTCCGACACCTTCACCTTCTCGGTGAGTGATGGCACCGCATCGGCCACCACAGGCTTCACCATCAACATCACCGGTGTCAATGACACGCCGGTCCTGGCTGCCGTCACCTCCGCCTCGCTCTCCGATACCAGCGCAGCTGATAGCTTCTCCGCCGTCACCGGCACCCTCGCCGGCACCGATCTCGATGCCGGACAGACCCTCACCTACGGCATTAGCGGCGGCACTGTTTCCTCCGGAACCTCCACATTCGCCGGCACCTACGGCACGCTCAGCCTCAACACCGCCACCGGCGCTTACACCTACACCCCCAACGCCGCAGCCATCAACGCCCTGACGGCGAACGCTTCCGACTCCTTTACCTTCACCTTCAGCGACGGCACCGCCACCGTCGATCAGGCCTTCTCGGTGAACATCACCGGCAGCAACGACAGGCCGATCGGCTCCAACGCCAGCGTGAACGCCCACGTGGGTCAGCCCTACAGCTTCGTGGAGGCGAACTTCCCCTTCAGCGATGCCGATGCCGGCAGCGCCTGGACGGCCGTGAAGATCATCAGCCTGCCTGGATCCGGCAGCCTGGAGCGTTGGAATGGATCCGCCTGGGTGTCGGTGGCGGCCACCGATGAGATCAGCGCCAGCGATGCCATGAACGGCAAGCTGCGCTTCGTGCCTCCCGCAGGCGCCACCACACCCGCCACCGGCTACACCAGCCTCACCATGCAGGTGAAGGACAACAGCGGCGCCGGCGATGGCAGCGCCTACAGCGCCACCACCACGATCTCGGTGAACCTGCTGGCCGCGCGCGGCCCCGCCAACACCATGCCGGCCGAGCAGCGCATCAATGAAGACACCACCCTGAGCTTCACCTCCGGCCTGGCGATCGCCTTCCCCGCCGCCACCGGCTCCGATGGCAACGCCGCCACCGTGGCCAACGACATCACCACCACCGTGGCAATCGCCAGCGGCTACCAGGGCAGCCTCACGCTGAACCAGAGCCTCAGCGGCGGCGCCACGGTGAGCGGCAGCAGCTCCAGCCTCAGCCTGCGCGGCACGGTGGCCCAGATCAACGCCAGCCTCGCCACCCTCGTCTACACACCTGCCGCCAACGCCAACGGCGACCAAGCCGTGGCCGGCAGCAGCACCTACGGCCGCATCCTGATCAGCACCGTTAACAATCCCGCCACCATCAACGGCATTCCCCAGTTCCAGTTCCCGGCCGATGTCGACACGCTCGACATCAACGTGAGCCCGGTGAATGATCCGATCGTGGCCGTGGCCGACACCGCCACCGCCCTTGAGGCCTCCGGCATCGCCAACGCGATCGCCGGCAGCAACCCCAGCGGCAACGTGCTCAACAACGACACCGATCTGGATGCGGCCGATCTGGTGACCGTGAAGGACACCAAGACGGTGTCCGCCGTTCGCACCGGTTCGCTGCTCGGGTCCGGCACCAGCGGCACGCTCGGCTCCGCCCTGGCCGGCACCTACGGTGCCCTCACCCTCAACGCCGACGGCACCTACAGCTATGCGGTGAACAACAGCAACGCCGCCGTGAATGCCCTCTCGCCCGGCGGCAGCCTCACCGACACCTTCACCTACACCGCCCGCGACACCGCCGGCAGCACCAGCTCCAACACCCTCACGATCACGATCAACGGCGGCAATGACGGCCCCTCGATCACGTCAGCGGCCGCCGTGTCCTTCGCCGAAAACGGCAGCGGCGCCGCCTACACCGTGATCGGCAGTGATCCCGAGGGCAGCAGCCTTACCTACGCGATCAGCGGCGGCGCCGACGCCAACCTGTTCACCATCAACAGCCTCACCGGCGCCGTGGCCTTCAAGACTGCGCCGGACTTCGAGAACCCCGCCGACAACGGCGCCAACAACGTCTACGACCTCACGGTGACGGCCAACGACAGCAGCCTCACCAGCAGCAGCCAGGCAGTGACGATCAGCGTGACCAACCTGAACGACAACGCGCCGGTGCTGCTGCGCAACATGATTGCGCTCCTCGAAGGTGCCACCGACACCATCCCCCTTGCCACCAGCATCGCCTCGGCCAATGAGATCGAGGCCTCCGACGCCGATGGCCTGAGCGCGCTGATCTTCGGAGTGTCAACCAACCAGTCATCCGGCAGCAGTGCCTTTGACCCGGCGATCGCCCAGGGTTACTTCCAGCTCAGCACCAAGCCCGGCGCCAACAACGCCATCACCTCCTTCACCTACGCCCAGCTCAGCGCCGGCCAGGTGCAGTTCGTGCACAACGGCACGGAACTGGCGCCCTTCTATTACCTCTGCGCCAGCGACGGCATCAGCACCACCGCCAAACTGCCGGTGCAGGCCCTGATGACCAACGTCAACGACGCGCCCAGCGCCACCTCCTCCACCCTCACGATCAATGAGGACACAGCCCGCACCCTGCTGGCCACCGATTTCGGCTTCTCCGATCCCCAGGAGGGCTACAGCCTCAGCGCAGTGCTGATCAACAGCCTGCCCACCGCCGGCAGCCTCACCCTCAATGGCATCGCCGTGAACGCCGGTGCTGTGATTGCGGCGAGCAGCCTGGTGGCCGGCAGCGCCGGCCTGGTCTTCACCCCCGCGGCCAACGCCAACGGCAACGCCTACGCCAGCTTCTCCTTCCAGGTGCGTGACAACGGCGGCACCAGTAACGGTGGTGTGGACACCTCCGCTGCAGCCAGCCTCAGCTTCAACGTCAGCCCGATCAACGACGCCCCTGTTGTGAGCGGTGGCAACAGCGTCGGCTACACCGAAAATGGCAGCCCGGTTGTGCTCAATGCCGCGATCACGGTCAGCGACATCGACAGCGGCAGCCTGACCGGCGCCACCGTCGCGATCAGCGCCGGCTTCAGCGCGGTTGATTGGCTCAGCTGCTCGAACCAAAACGGCATCAGCAGCACCTACAACGCCGCCACCGGCGTCCTCAGCCTGAGCGGCACGGCCACCGTGGCGCAGTACCAAGCCGCCCTGCGCTCGGTGAGCTACAGCGCCACATCCAACAATTCCACCGTCAGCTCCGCCAGCCGCACGATCAGCTGGGTTGCGAACGACGGCGGCGCTCTCAACAACCTTTCAGCACCGGCCACCAGCACCATCACGATCACCGCGGCCAACCCCACGATCACCCTCAACGCTCCGACCGCGACTGGCTACCTCAACCTCAGCCAGCTCGCTGCGCCCCTCACCCTTTCCGGCGCCGTCACCAGCGCCAATGGCCAGACCGTGACCGTGACCCTGCTGGCCGGCAGCACCACCGCCGCCACCTTCACCACCACCGCCAGCGCAGGCGTCTGGAGCGTGACGGTGCCCGCCACCACCCTGGGCGCCCTGCCGCAAGGCACGATCAGCGTGCGCGCCGCCGTGAGCAACGCCGCCGGCACCGCCACCCCCGCCACCGGCAGCTTCATCAAGGACATCGATGCCCCCACCCTCACGATCACGACCCCGATCAGTGGCGATGGCTACGTGAACAGGAACGAAGCCGCCGGCTCCCTGCTGATCAGTGGCACCAGCTCCGGCGCTTCTGGCCAACCGGTCACCGTGTCCGTGGGCGGCGTGAACCGCAGTGCCACGGTGAACGGCAACACGTGGAGCCTCACGCTCAGCTCCGCCCAGGTCAGCGCGCTCGCGGAGGGCAGCGTGGCGATCAGCGCCAGCGTCAGCGATCCGGCCGGCAATCCCACCACCACCAGCACCAGCTTCACCAAGGACACCCAGCCGCCCAGCGACACCGTTCCCACGGTGAGCGCCCTCACCTCCACCAGCACCACCCCCCCCACCATCAGCGGCTTCGTCAACGACGGCCTCGGCACCCGCCTGACCGGCAGCCTGCCCAACGGCCTAGCGCTGACTCTGATCGTGAATGGCGCCACCTACAGCAACGTGCCGGTGATCAACGGCGCCTGGTCGCTCAATCTCGCCACCGCAACGCCAACGACCGGCAGCCTGGCCGCCTTCATCAACGGCGTGGCCTACCCAGCCACCGCCACGGTGAGCGATCTCGCCGGCAATGGGGTGAGCGGCTCGAATACCATCACCATCGCCGCCGCAGCCCCGGCGGCGCCCAGCGTGAACCCGCTGACCACCACCAGCACCACACCCACCCTCACGGGCAGCGCCAACCTGCGGGCCGGCGAGCGGCTGTGCGTGAGCGTGAATGGCGCTGTTTACGACAATGTCCTGGTCAGCAGCGGCGTCTGGTCGCTCAAGCTCGACGGCACGATTCCGGTGACCTCCGGCACCCTGGGCAGCTTCAGCTCGGGAACCCCCTACAACGTGCTCTCTGAAACCATCAGCTCGGATGGCACCAGCAAAACCGCCGACACCACCAACGGCGAGCTCACCATCACCGCTGCCGCTCCGGTCAGCTTGGGCACGCTTGCGGTGGCCGCCACCACCGCTGGCGCCGAA
Source organism: Cyanobium sp. (assembly GCA_040399305.1). GTDB lineage: Bacteria > Cyanobacteriota > Cyanobacteriia > PCC-6307 > Cyanobiaceae > Cyanobium. The sequence continues at coordinate 6,154 of JBBASH010000086.1, read as the reverse complement.
GACAACGGCCCCGATGGCAGCTACAGCGCCACTTCAACCGTGTTCACCTTCAGCCGCACCCCGGCCACCACGGGCGGATCGCTGCCGGCTCTCACCCTCAACTACACGCTCAGCGGCTCCGCCGTCGCCAACACCGATTACGCCTACCCCAGCGGCTTCGACCCAAACATCGGCCGCGGCAGCGTGACCTTCGCGGCGAACGCCACCACCACCACGCTCACCCTGCCCACGCTCAACAACAGCCTGGTCAACACCAGCCGCAGCATCAATGTCACGATGCTCAAGCCCGATGGCTGGAATCTGCCCCAGATATTCAGTGCCGGCGTCAGCCTCATCGACAACGATGTGGCCGCCTCCTTGCTGGTGCCCGTGGTGTCTATCGCTAGCGCCGCGGTCACCGAACCCGCCAGCGGCTCGCTGGTGGTCAATCTCATCGTCACGGTGAGTCAGGCGTCCAGTTCGCCGATCAGGGTCTATTACGAGAGCGCCTCCTCCATCGCCGGCTCAAACCTCCTGACGGCAACCGCCACAGCAGACGCGGACTACGGGAAGGTGAGCGGCAGCATCGTGATCCCCTCCAACGCAACCAGCGTCACTCTGCCGATCACGATCAACAGCGATGTATTCCAGGAAGCCAGCGAGTTCTTCTATGTGGCGCTCACGCCTTCCGCCACCAGCAGCTACACGGTGAGTGGCACCAACGGCGTCGCCACCGTGACCATCTCCGATCAGGGTTCGCTCGGTAACGCCAGCCTGAGCACCAACCAAACCGTTGCCGGAACCGCCACTGCCGACCTCATCTTCGGGGGCAGCGGCAACGACACCCTCTCCGGGCTTGCCGGCAACGACGTTCTCACGGGCAACGCCGGCAACGATCGCCTGGACGGCGGCGATGGCAACGACACCCTGATCGGCAGCCTTGGAGCCGACATCCTTGTTGGCGGAGCCGGAGCCGATGTGTTCCAGTACACCAGCTTGAGTGAGTCGACCCGGGCAAGCATGGACCAGATCACCGCCTTCCAGCTCGGTGTGGACAAGATCAAGCTCCCCAATGGCCTGCCGACCAGCTTCTGGAATGCGGCTCGAACAGTGGAAAGCTTGGGAACCCTGGCGAGCCCACAAGCAGCGATCACCTCCCTGTTTGCAGACAAAGATCGCAGCACTGCAGGCAATCAGGCGATCGTCAGCGGCGATGCGGTGTTGTTCACGATCGGGAACACCCTCACCAGCCGCAAAACCGTGTTGATGGTGGCCGCCAACACCGATCCAACCAGCCCAAATCATCTCTTCCTTACCATCAACTCCGGGCTTGACAGCTTCACAGGAGCAACGGGAACTCCCGGACAGATCTCGAGCAGCAACCCCAACTATCTCTTCGGCTGAAGCCCAGGGAAGGGTTCGCTCCTGAGTCGCAGGCCAAAAAATCCCCGCCGAGCGCGGGGAGCCTGATGCCGATTCGCCGCACATTTGCGAAACATTACGTTACTATGCAGTTCACGCATTGAATCCGCCTTCATTGGCTCGTACCATGACTTCCCTTGAAAGGGCCTGCAGGGGTCGGCCGCTTTCGAGATTGGCTCGATTCGCCGTGATCGCCTTGCTGCCGCTGGGCTTTGCAGGGGTGGGCTCGGCGCAGGCCGCAGGTCTGACAACAGTTTTCGATCCCAATCAATGGACGTTTGTCAACACAAATCCTGCCGAAACCCCTCCAGCTGGGCAATACACTGCCTGCACACCAAGTCCACTCAGGGAGCAAGCATGCCTTGATGGTGTCAACGACAATGGCTTCACTCTCGTTGGCTCTGGACTGGACTTTTACAACCCTGACCCGTCGCCAGCTCCGAACACAACATCATTAACATTGGTCAGAAACTCCAACCCTTTGGCATTACCTTTAACCTTCAAGTGGTCCTTTGACCAGCAAACGGTAACTTCTTCGACCATTACAATGACGGTCAGCGCGGGCACTTTTGATACCGCGGGGAGTGGCCCAGTCTCGACCTATACGTTCTCCACTGATTACTCAGATGAGTATGCATTTGCAGATCTGCCGCCGGGTGCCTCACTCACCTTCTCAATCTTTTCAGACAACTCGGGAGCTAATCCTATCTTCACGATGGATAATTTCCAAGAAGTCCCCGCCCCCCTGCCCATCACCGGTTCAAGCGCCGTCCTGCTCTATTCCCGCCGTCTCCGCCGCCGCACCCTCACGGCCTCCAAGCAGCCCCCAGCCCTCCATCCCGCCACCGGCAAGGTGCTGAGCCTGGCCGAACAACGCTCGCGGCACCAGCACCAGCGCGCCCTCAACCACTACGGATCCCTCCTGGGGGGGCCGTTGGTGTCCGGTCTGCCCACCACTGCGGTCTCCAGCCGGATCTCCAACACCATCTCCAGCAGCAACGTCTAAGCCGGGCCCCCCGGCGCCCCGGCTCCGGCCTGGAGAGCTGATGTAACAGAAGCATGAAGTTCCCGAACAACCGGTAACAACTCCGCCGGCCGCCGTGTTCCGAGCCCGCCACCGCCGGTAGCTTCCCGCCAGATGCACCAGATGCGTGACCCCCACCCCGAGCCCCCGCGGCGAAATCACCGGCCAAATCGCGGTGGCCTGCCTCGGCGCCGGAGTGGTCACGAGTCTGGCGGTGGCCCAGGGACAGGATCCCTTCACCGCCCTCGGCATCACCGTCTTCTCCGCCCTGGCGGCAGTGCTGGTGGGTCAGGTTCTCTAAGGCTCCGCCGCGGGCGGCATTCCTTTGGGCATCACTCTGGGCGGCACCGCCCCGGCACCACCCCGGCAACCCGGGAGCCCACCCATGGCTGATGCCGACCCCAGCCTGCATCGCGACCAGTCCGGCAGCAGCCAGATCTTCGCCTACACGGTCCTCGCGCTCTACGGGACCTTTCTCAGCGGCGTGGCGTCGGCGGCCTATCCCCTGCATCTCTCCGATCCCCACTGGCTGCTGGGGGTGATCCACGCCCTGGTGAACCTGGGCGTGCTGCCCTTGGTGGGCATCTGTCTGCTGCTGATCAGCGGCCGCCGCTATCCCGACAGCGACCTGATCTGGACCTGGCTGATCCGCAGCCGCCGCCTCGCCGGCCCGGTGTGCCTCGGCCTGCTGCTGCTGCTGCCCCTCCAGCTGGCCAGCACGGGCTGGGCCTTGCTCGGCCCGGAACAGGCCGTGATCACCAACCTCAGCCAGCTGCGCTCGGTGCAGCGGGAGATCAAGCAGCGCCCCGACGTTCTCCCTTCCCGCCGCGATCTAGAGCGGCTTCTGGCCGAACCGGGGGCGGCGCCAGCCGTGCAAGCCACAGGGGAAAACGGCCAGGCTGCTCCAGCGTCCGGGATTAAAGCCAGGCTTGGCATTCAGCCACGGGCTGATGTGGAGCCCGCCCTCGCCCCCCTGGATCGCCGCCGCATCCTCGCCTCCCTCGACGCCGCCCTCGCCAACCGCTCCGCCAGCCTCCGCCAGCGCCTCCTGCGGGGCCTGCAGGAGCAGATCCCCCCGATGCTCAGGAACCTCCTGCAGGCTCTGCTGCTCCTGATGGCCTATAGCGGTGCCTCCATGAACGATCCCAACAAGGGCTCCCTGCTGCAGCAACTGCAGAACTCCTGGCTCCGGGCCCGCGACGATCTGGTGTCGAACAACCAGAAGCAGCGGGAGGATGCCGCCGATCTCCAGCGCCTACAAGAGGAGCGCAAGGTGCGAGAAGCGCTGCGCATCCTCCGGCAGGCCGGCGAGATCCAGGGCTCGCGCAGGCGCCATCGCGGCGATCCGCCGCCCCTGGATCCCTCCGCCTCCTCAGAGCGAGCCGAATCGGGCCCCGCCGAGCCCGGATCCTGAGCCAGCAGAAGCCGGTGGCGGCCTCCGCGACCGCTGCCATGCTTCCGGAACTCCCGCCCCTCCCCACCTTGAGCCAGCCGCCCTGCCCCCATCTGGATCCCACCAGCGCCGAGGGCCTGCGCGGCCGGATGCCGGCCCTGGCCAGCAAGGTGTATTTCAACTACGGCGGCCAAGGCCCCCTACCCACCCCATCCCTGGAGGCGATCCAGGCCAGCTGGCGCACCATCCAGGAGCTCGGACCCTTCACCACCAGCGTGTGGCCCTACGTGGGGGGCACGGTGGCGAGCCTGCGGCAGCGTCTGGCCAGCTGGTGCGGCGTGGCGCCGGAGCGGCTGGCCTTCACCGAGAACGTGACCAGCGGCTGCGTGCTCCCCCTCTGGGGCCTGCCCTGGCAGGCGGGCGATGAGCTGCTGATCAGCGATGCCGAACACCCCGGCGTGGTGGCCGCCTGCCGGGAGCTGGCCCAGCGTAAGGGGCTGGCCCTGGCCAGCTTCACCGTGGCGGACGCCCGAGCGAGCAGCGAGGCGGCCCACACCAGCGTGCTCGAGGCCCTGGAGCGGAGCCTCACCCCCCGCACCCGCCTGGTGGTGCTCTCCCACCTGCTCTGGAACACCGGCCAGGTGATGCCGATCGCCGCCGTGGCGGCCCGGCTGGCCCAGCATCCCAACCAGCCCTGGCTGCTGGTGGATGGGGCCCAATCCCTCGGCAGCCTGCCCGTGGCCGAAGCGGCCGCCGCCGCCGACATCTACGCCTGCACCGGCCACAAGTGGTGCTGCGGTCCCGAGGGCCTCGGGGTGGTGGCCCTCTCCGAGCGCCTGCTGGAGCAGGCCCGCCCCACCCTGATCGGCTGGCGCACCCTGGCGGACGAATCCGCTGGCACGGCGAGCTTCCACAGCGATGGCCGCCGCTTCGAGGTGGCCACCTCCTGTACGCCCCTGTTCGCGGGCCTCTCCAGCTCCCTGGCCCTGCTGGAGGCCGAAGGCAGCGACCAGCAGCGACTGGAGCTGATCCGCCAGCGCAGTGGCCAACTCTGGAAAGGCCTAGGAAGGATCCCCAGCGTGCGGCCGCTCCTCAGCGAGCCCCCTCCCGCCGGCCTGGTGAGCTTCCAGGTGGAAGGGCAGGATCCGGCCACCCTGGTGCAACGCCTCGGGGAACGGGGCATCTGGATCCGCAACCTGCCGGATCCGGCCTGCCTCCGGGCCTGCACCCACATCACAACCAGTCCCTCCGACCTCGAGGCCCTGCTGGAGGCCCTGCAGAACTTGTTAGCCACCTGAGAGGGCGGCCCGGAAGGGCCCTTCAAGAACGAGGCGGCCCTGCTTGTTCATCCCATGAAATCCCTGGCAGGCCCAAGGAAAAGCCCCATGAAAAAGGGCCCCGAGGGGCCCTGATGGATCGATGGGGCGATCTCGCGAAGCGGATGAACCCGGCGCGAACCGCCGATCGCGATCAGCCCTCCACGTCGGAGTCGAACACGTTGCTGTGGACCCAGCCAGCCAGCAGGGCGCCCACGATGGGAGCCAGCCAGAACAGCCACAGCTGACCCACGGCCTCACCACCGGCCCAGAGGGCCACGCCGGTGCTGCGGGCGGGGTTCACCGAGGTGTTGGTGACGGGGATGCTGATCAGGTGGATCAGGGTGAGGGACAGACCAATCGGCACACCGGCGAAGCCGATGGGGGCCAGGCGGTCGGTGGTGCCCAGGATGATCAGCAGGAAGATGAAGGTGAGCACAAGCTCGGTGAGCAGAGCGGCCCAGAAGCCATAACCACCGGGGGAGTGGGCACCCCAGCCGTTGGTGGCCAAAGGATTGCTGCCACTGAGGGTGAAGCCTTCACGGCCACCGGCGATGCCGTAGATCAGGCCACCAGCGGTGAGAGCTCCCAGAACCTGGGCCACCACGTAGGGGAGCACCTTCGAGCCGGGGAACTTGCCAGCCGACCACAGACCGAAGGTCACGGCCGGGTTGATGTGGCATCCGGAGATGTGACCGATCGCGTAGGCGGCGGTCAGCAGGGTGAGACCAAAGGCGAGGGCAACGCCGAGGAAGCCGAGACCAAGCGGATTCGCGGCGGCGTTGTCATAGGGGAAGACGGCTGCCAGCACGGCACTGCCGCAGCCACCGAGCACGAGCCAGAAGGTGCCGATGAATTCGGCAAGAAACTGCCTGGAAATGGGAACTCTGAGGGCCATGCAGTTGCAGGGAGAAAGGGCAAAGCGTGCTCATTTTGACGAAGGACCCTGACTGCGGCATGCGAATGTGACAAGCGCAAGACAATCGGATCCGGCCATCAAGAGCCTGCCTAATCCTCCAC
>JBBASH010000085.1:0-11127 GCA_040399305.1 Cyanobium sp. | reverse complement strand
GCCCGGCTACGCGCCCCGTACGCCCTCCAACAACCCCGCCCGCCAGGCCCTCCCGCTCCAGGCCCCACCCCCTTCCGCCGATCCCACCCGCCTCACCGCGTTTACCCCCTTTCAATCTGCCCCGCCTCGCCGCTCCGCCCACCGCCCACGCCCTGCCATGAGCCTCCAGACCGCCCCCGCTCCCGCCACGATCAGCCTCACCCTGCGGGTGTGGCGCCAGGCCGGGACCGGGCTGCAAGGCGGCTTCGAGAGCCACCGGCTTGAGCAGCTCAGCACCGATCTGTCGCTGCTGGAGGCCCTCGATGTGCTCAACGAGCGCCTGCTTCGGGCCGGCCAGCGGCCGATCAGCTTCGAGCACGACTGCCGCGAGGGCATCTGCGGCTCTTGCGGCTTCCTGGTCAACGGCCAGGCCCACGGTCCCCAGGCGGCCACCAGCGTCTGCCAGCTCTACCTGCGCCGCTTCCGCGACGGCGACACCCTGGTGTTGGAGCCCTGGCGGGCCCGCGCCCTGCCCCTGGTGGCGGATCTCAGCGTCGATCGCAGCGCCTTCGACCGGATCATCGCCGCCGGCGGCTACTGCTCGGTGAACACCGGCAGCGCCCCGGAGGCCAACGCCATCCTGATCGGCCGCGACCAGGCCGCCAGCGCCTTCGACACCGCCACCTGCATCGGCTGCGCCGCCTGCGTGGCCAGCTGCCGCAATGCCTCGGCCAGCCTGTTCGTGGCGGCCAAGCTGGCCCACCTGGGCCAGTTGCCCCAGGGCCAGCCGGAGCGGGCTCAGCGGGCTCGGGCGATGGTGAACCAGATGGCGGCCGAGGGCTTCGGGGGCTGCAGCAGCCACCTGGAATGCGAGGCGGCTTGCCCCAAGCAGATCTCGGCCGACTGGATCAGCTGGATGCGGCGCGAGCTGCGCGGGGGGTGAGGGTTCCGTTGGGAGGAGTGGGCTGTGCTCCACCGCGGCAGTGCTGACCCGCAGTCCCGGCTGGCTGAACGGCGGCGGCGGACGGTTGGCGGTGCCGGCAGTGGCCCCTCCGGCGCCAACATGGAGCAGGTCTCGCCATCCGTGCCGTCCATGTTTCGCCACCTGCTGGTGCCCACCGATGGCTCCGATCTGGCCGACGGCACGATCCGCCGGGCCGTGAGCTTCGCCAGGGAGGCCGGCGCCCGCATCACCTTCGTGCATGCCCAGGAGAGCTTCATGGTGCGCCCTGAGGCGGGTCTCTATGGCGAAGCCCTGAGCCTCGATCCCTCAGTCGCCGACCAATTCAGCCGCGCCGAAGAGGATTACACCGTGTCGGTGCTGGCCCGCGCCCGGGCCGTGGCCGAGGAGGCGGGTGTGGCCTGTGCCACCGTGGCTGCTGCCAATCCGGTGATCCACGAAGCGATCCTGCAAACGGCGGCTGCCGAGGGTTGCGACCTGATCTTCATGGCCTCCCATGGCCGCCGCGGCCTGGCGGGGCTGCTGCTGGGCAGTGAAACCCAGCGGGTGTTGGTGCACAGTTCGCTGCCGGTGTTGGTGTACCGCAAGGGGGAGTGAACGCTCCGGCGCCCTGACCGCCATCGCCAGCCCGGTGCTGCTGCACCACCCCCTGGAGGTTCAAGGGCCCGGGGCTACCTGAACCGCCTCGGCCGCCGCTGCGGGGTCTGTGGCCGGACGGCTCCATACAGTTCGGTGGAGAACGAGGAGCCTCCCCTGGCCATCGACGGCTCCGCCCTGCCCCTGGCCGCCAACCGGCTCATCGTGGTCCGCCTGGGCTTGTGCGGGCCGCCCCTGCTGGCCCAGGAGCGCTGCCGCAGCGCCCTGCTGAACGCCCTGGAGGCCTTGCCATGACCCACCCGTCGCCCAGCGATTTGGAAGCTCCCGACTCAGCGTTGCCAGGCCGTTCCTCCCCCGGCACCGTCTACCTGGTGGGGGCCGGCCCTGGCGATCCTGAACTGCTCACCCTTAAGGCCCATCGCCTGCTGCGCAGCTGCGATGCCCTCGTGCACGACTCCCTGGTGCCCAAGGCCCTGCTCGATCTGGTGCCGGCGCACTGCGAACGGCATTTTGTGGGTAAGCGCCGCGGTCACCACTCGGTGCCCCAGCCCAGCACCAACGCCCTGCTGGCGCAGCTGGCCGCTCGCCACCGCACGGTGGTGCGGCTCAAGGGTGGTGATCCCTTCCTGTTTGGCCGCGGCGGCGAGGAGGCGGCCCACCTGGCCCGCCAGGGCATCCCGGTGGAGGTGGTGCCCGGTGTCACCGCCGGCATCGCGGCCCCGGCCTACGCCGGCATCCCCGTCACCCATCGCCGCGCTGGCTCGAGCGTCACGTTCGTGACCGGCCATGAGGAGATTGATAAGGCTCGCCCCGGTGTCGACTGGCGCGGCTTGGCCCGCAGCTCCGATGGGCTAGTGATCTACATGGGCCTGCACAACCTGCGCCGCATCGGCCAGGAACTAGTGGCTGGCGGCCTCGATCCCGCCACCCCCGCCGCGGTGATCCAGCAGGGAACAGTGCAGGGCCAGAGGCTGCTGATCGCCACCCTCGCCGAGCTGGCCGACCGGGTGGAGGCCGAGGGTTTCGGGCCGCCTTCGATCGTGGTGGTGGGGGAGGTGGTGGCCCAGCGGGTGGAGGCCTGTGCCCCGGAGCCCGCCGCCGCCCAGATGCCGATTCCGTTTTGATCGGGAGTCCGTCCCTGATGCCGGACATGCCCCGACCGCCCTGGGCCCATTCCCCGATCCATCGGTAGCCCATTTCCTGACCTCCAGGCTGCTGGCCCTGATCGGAGCTCCCATTCCCTTGCCCCGTCTCAGCTGTCCATTACTCCAGCCGCAGCACGCCGCCGGTGCGATCGCGCCGCTGCTGATCCTGGGCCGCGAAGCGGGCCAGGCAGTTGCCCCGGGGTGCCAGCACGCAGGCCACGTAGTCGGAGGCATTGATCAGGGCGGCGCGCAGGGCCTTCGCGGGCGGCGTGCGCTGCATTTCCGAGGAGGAGTTGCCGAAGTTGAGGGTGCCGGCGGCGCCGGTGAGCACCTGGCCGGTGCGGCCCATGTTGGGGAAGAGGAGCAGGGCACCGGCTGCCGCCGGCAGCAGGCTCACCCCCTTCTGCTGGGCCGCTGCCACGTTGGAGGCGCGGCCTTCCACGGTGCGGGCGCCAACCACCTCGCCGGTGGTGCTGTCCACCACGCGCACATCGATGGCGACGTAGTCCTGGGTTTCCAGCTGCTGCTTGTTGTTGCCGAAGCCCAGCAGGCCGAAGTTGCTGGAGGATCCCTTCTCTCCCACGATGGAGTCGAAGGAGGTCACGGTGCCGAGCACGATGTAGCGCGCCCCGGTGAGCTGGCCCTTGCGCGCTGCGTTGGGGCCCTTGCGCACCAGCCCCAGCTCGGCCATCTCCTGCTCGGAGAGCACGGCGCCCACGTTCTGGCGTTCCACCACCTGCAGCTCCCCGGTGGCCTGCAGCTCATTGGCCAGGGCGTGGGCCAGGTCGGTGGCCACCGGCCCCTGCCACCACCAGGTGCTGGGGGTCACATTGTTCTTGAAGTCCGGCACCGACACCGTGGGCCGGCCGGCGGCCCGGGAGGCACCCGGCTGTCCCTGCGCCTGGACGGCTTGGCCGACCGCCAGAGGCGCACTGAGGCTGAGCAGGAGTGGCGCTGCGGCAAGAAGGCGCCGAACGGGGGTGGACAAGGGGCTGGAAAGGAGGTGCGCCATCGATCTCGGCAAGGGGAGGGAACGGGGAGGAGGCGGTTCGGAGCGGGAGGGTCGCAAGGCCCGTTGCTGGTCGTGGCTGCATTCAAGCAACGCCTTTGCGGACTGCCAGCGGGGGAAGTGGCCTGCGGAAACCGGCTTTTGGTATCGGCTTTCACTACCTGCAGCAGGGCGGTTTCGGTTCACTAGTCGATCAGCTACCGGTAGCGCCCCGTTGCGCCTTCGCCATGACCGCCACCGTTCCCTCGCCCAACCTGGCCGCCGGTCTCCCGGAGCTCCCCGAACCGCACCGTTCCCCCAGACCGGCGCCGATGTTCGAGATGATCCCCTATGAGAAATTCCGCGATACCCCCTCCGTTCGTTTTTTTGACATCACCGTGCCCGGCTCCAATGCCCGCGACATGGTGGTGCATGCCGGTCCGGCCATCAGCCCCCCGAATGATCCCGCTTCCGGGGCCTGGCAGTTCTATCTGCATCCCCACCAGGAAGACAACCTCCTCGCCATGGATGGCGGCCGCACCTTCTACCTGGTGAACCTGGGCTGGAACTATCCGTTCCACATCGTGCGGCTCGAGAGCGGCGGCGACATCCTCCGCATCCCCCCGGGCACCTTCCACCGTTCCGTGTCCGACCCCGATGGCTCCCTGGTGCTGAACCAGGCGGTGCGCGAGGAGGGGGCCAGCATCGTGCGCGAATTCCGCGTCTACAACAGCAGCCGCATCCCCAGGCTGTTCGCCGTCACCTCCCGCACCGCGCCGCTCCCGAAGCTCCACGGCGTGAGCTGGTAGGTCCTCGGCGGCCGCGGCCGGCCGGATCAGCCCAGGCGCAGGTCGATCGTGGTGTCGTCGCTCCAGCGGCGGCCCCACCAGGGCTCACCCTGAGGGTCGGCAGCAGCCTCGGATGCGGCGAGGAAGGCCGTGCCCTCCGGGTTGAGCTGGAAGGCCAGGCCCGCGCCCTCGCCGTGCAGGCTGAGCACCAGGGGCAGGTGGGGGGCGATGGCTGGATGCAGGCAGGGATAGAGGCGCTGCAGCCGGTAGCGCACGGCCAGGGGTGAGCCATCGGTGGTCAGATCCAGGGGACGCCCCGAGAGTCCCAGCCGCCACTGCTGCCGGAAGGCCACGTTGGCGGTGATCTCGAAGCGGCGCAGCGAGCCATCCACAAAGCGGCTGGTGAAGCCCCCCTCGCGGGGGAAATCACAGATCAGCGGCCAGGGCTCCAGGGCCGGACGCACCTCCAGCACCGCCGCGCCCTCCTGCCAGCGCAGCAGCGGCGGGAAGCGCCAGTCCCAGATCTCCCGGAAGGGGTCCGGATCGAGGGCCAGGCCATCGGCGGCCAGCTCGGCCAGTACCGCCTCCAGATCGGCCCAGAGGGCACTGGGGAGCAGCATCCGGTCGTGCAGCTCGCTGCCCCAGTCCCGCAGGGTGGTGGGGCGGTGGCGGGGTTCGAGCAGGTGGGTGGCCAGGGCGCTCCAGAGCAGGGCCACGGCGCTGCTCCATTGCACGCCCGGCATGCTTTCCAGCGCCCGGAACTCCACCAGCCCCAGGCAGCCGGCGGGGGCGCCGGGGTTCCAGAACTTGTCGAAGCTGATCTCGCTGCGGTGGTTGTTGCCGCTGCGGTCGGCGTGGAGGTGACGCAGGGTTTCCCCGATCACGCCCCGCTGGTCGGAGCCGGGTTCGCCCGGGCTGCTGCCGTCATCGGCCTGCTCGAGGCACCGGTAGGCCAGTTCCAGATCGAAGCTGTCGCCGGCGGCCTCATCGGGCCTTGGCGCCTGGGAGGCCGGACCCACGCAGGCGCCGCTGAACAGGTAAGCGAGGGCCGGATGGTGCTGCCAGTAGCGCAGGATGCCGGCCAGCCAGCCGGGCCGCCGGAAGAAGGGATGCTCCTCCAGGCTGGGGCCGCCCCAGAGGAGGTGGTTGCCGCCGCCGGTGCCCTCCTGCCGGCCATCGAGGTCCTGCTTCCAGCTGCGCAGCCCCACCCGTTCGCCGGCCCGCTCCAGCAGCCGCAGCCAGCGGTCGTAGTCGGCCCAGCCGTGGCAGATCGGCAGGTTGATCTCCAGCACGCCCGGATCGGCGGTGAGACCGAGCATCTGCCAGTGACCTTCCCAGTCCACCGGCAGCATGCCGCTCAACTGCGGCAGCGCGAGGCCCGCGAGGCTGTCGGCCACGGCCTGCAGCAGGGCGGTGAGGGGGCGGCGGGTGAGGGGTGGCAGAAACAGCTCCCAGCCCTCGCCATCGGTTTCCAGGGTGAGCACCTGGCGGGGCACCCCTTCCGGGAAGTGCTCCAGCGGCAGCCGCAGGCCCGCAGGGCCGGGGGCACCACTCAGCTGGCGGAGGGTCTCCTCCAGGGGCCAGGCGGCCGGCAGCCACTGGATCGGCGCCGTGGGGAGGTCTGGATCGGGCTCGGCGGCGCTGAGGGGCACGGCCCACACTCGCCGGGCGGAATCCAGCGGATCGCGGAGCTCCAGCGGTTCCAGGGTCACCCCCAGCAGCCCGGCCAACTGGGCCAGCCATGCGGGACCGTCGGCGGGGGCAAGCACAGCCCTCGGGAGATTTTCGCCGTCCGCTGCGGGCCACCGCACCGCCGGCTGGCCATCAAGACCGGTGAACAGGCGCAGGGCCCAGCGCGGGTTCACCTCCCCCTCGTAGCGCTTGCCGGGGCAGTAGAGGAGGGTGCTGCCGGGCCAGGCGGTGCGCTGCAGCTCCCGAGCCATGGCCCGGGCCATCGGCAGCTTGGTGGGGCCATCGGCCGCCACGCTCCATTCAGCGCCACTCGGCTCGAGCGGCACGTAGGTGGGCTCGCCCCCCAGGGTGAGCCGGATGCCGGCGGCCCCAAGCCGCCGGTCCACCTCCCCGGCCACCCGCCCCATCCACGCCGGGGTGTCGGAGGCGCTGGAGGCTTCCCCCATCGGGGGCACTGGCAGGGTGGTGGGCACGGTCGGGGAGCGCGGTGGACGGATCGGCGGGAATGGGACCCGAACGGTGCAGGACCAGTCAGCGGGCCCCCGCTAGGGGAGGGGCGACTGGGCCGGGAGGGCTCGGCGGATCGCCGATCCCTTGCATCCGGGGGCCCAGACCGGATCAGCCGGTGGGGCTCGCCAGCACCTGGCCAGCTTGCACCGGCACGGGGGTCACTTTCCAGATGCGCTCCGCGTAGTCCTGGATCGAGCGGTCGCTGCTGAAGAAGCCGCAGCGGGCGGTGTTCAGCGCCGACATCGTGCTCCAGCGCCGGGGATCCTGCCAGGCCTCATCCACGGCGTTCTGGGCGCGGCGGTAATCACCGATGTCGGCCATCACCCGGAAGGGATCGTGGCTGCAGAGGTTGGCGAGCAGGGGGTGGAAGAGGTCCCGGTCGCCTTCACTGAAGTGGCCCGAGCCGATCAGGTCGATCGCCTCCTTGGCGATCGGGTCGTTTTCCAGCCAGGGCAGGGGGTGATAGCCGTTGCGGTTGATCTCGGCCAGCTGGTCGGCGGTGTGGCCGAACAGGAAGAAGTTGTCCTCGCCCACCCGCTCGCGGATTTCGATGTTGGCGCCATCGAGGGTGCCGATCGTGAGGGCGCCATTGAGGGCCATCTTCATGTTGCCGGTGCCGGAGGCCTCCATGCCGGCGGTGGAGATCTGCTCGGAGAGGTCCACCGCGGGGTAGATCCGCTGGCCGAGCTTCACGCTGAAGTTGGGCAGGAACACCACCCGCAGCCGGCCACGCATGGCCGGATCGATGTTCACGATCCCGGCGATGCCCACAATCAGTCGGATGATCAACTTGGCCATGTGGTAGCCGGGGGCCGCCTTGCCGCCGAAGATCACGGTGCGGGGCGGCAGGTCCTCGCCGTTGCGGAGGCGTAGGTAGCGCTCCACGATCTGGAGGGCGGCCAGGTGCTGGCGCTTGTATTCATGGATCCGCTTCACCTGCACATCGAAGAGGGAGGCGGGGTCCACCAGCACATCGGTGTCGTGGCGGATCGTGGCGGCCAGACGCTGCTTGCTCTGTTCCCGCACCTCCTGCCAGCGCTCGAGGAAGGCGCCATCGTGGGCGAGGGGTTCGAGGCGCCGCAGCTGGTCGAGGTCGCGGCGCCAGGTGGTGCCGATGCTCTCATCCAGCAGGGCGGCCAGGCCGGGGTTGGCCACCGCCAGCCAGCGGCGCGGGGTCACGCCGTTGGTCACGTTGGTGAAGCGGTCGGGCCAGAGGGCGGCGAAGTCGTGGAACACGTTCTCCACCAGCAGCTTGCTGTGCAGTTCGGCCACCCCGTTCACCTGGTGGCTGCCCACCACCGCGAGGTGGGCCATGCGCACCTTGCGCTGGCCACCTTCCTGGATCAAGGAGAGGCGCTCCAGCAGCTCGGGTTGACCCGGATAGCGGATCCGCACCATGCGCAGGAAGCGAGCGTTGATCTCGTAGATGATCTCGAGCTGGCGCGGCAGCAGCTGGCCGAAGAGCTCCAGGCCCCAGGCTTCGAGGGCCTCGGGGAGCAGGGTGTGGTTGGTGTAGCTGATCGCTGCGGTGGTGATGCTCCAGGCCGTGTCCCAGTCGACGCCGTGCTCATCGATCAGCAGCCGCATCAGTTCCGCCACGGCGATGGCGGGGTGGGTGTCGTTGAGCTGCACCGCGAACTTGTGGTGGAACTCGGTGGGGGCCATGCCCTGGCCATTGAGAATGCGGAACATGTCCTGCAGGGAGCAGGACACGAAGAAGATCTGCTGGCTGAGCCGCAGCCGCTTGCCTTGCTCCATCTCATCGTTGGGATAGAGCACCTTGGAGAGGGTTTCCGATTGCACCTTCTGCAGCACGGCGCGGGTGTAGTCGCCGGCGTTGAAGGAGGCGAAATCAAAGGCATCCGGCGCCTGGGCACTCCAGAGCCGCAGGGTGTTGGCGGTGTGCACGCCGCAGCCGAGGATCGGGGTGTCGTAGGCCACGCCGATCACGGTGTGGCCGCCGATCTCCACGGGGTAGCTCCATTCCGGCCGGATCACCTCCCAGGGGTTGCCGCGGGCCAGCCAGGGGTCGGTGCTCTCCTGCTGGCCCTCCGGGCCGATTTGCTGGCGGAAGATCCCGAATTCGTAGCGGATGCCGTAGCCGATCGCGGGGAGCTCCAGGGTGGCCATCGATTCCTGGAAGCAGGCCGCCAGCCGGCCCAGACCGCCGTTGCCCAGGCCGGGCTCCGGCTCCTCCGCGATCAGTTCCTCCAGGGAGAGCCCGAGGGCCCGGCAGGCTTCCTGGGCCTCGGCGTGGATGCCGAGGTTCACCAGGTTGTTCTCCAGGTGGGGCCCGAGCAGGTATTCCGCCGAGAGATAGGTGGCGGTGCGCACGTGGGCGCGGGTGTAGGTCTCGGCGGTGTCGACCCAGTTCTGCAGCAAGCGGTCGCGCACCGCCAGGGCCAGGCAGAGGTAATGGTCGTGGCGGGTGGCCAGGGAGGGGGATTTGGCCTGGGAGGAGAACAGGTGGTGGCGCATCGCGCCCAGCAGACCCTTCCCATGGGGCGAAAGGCTGGTGGCGGTGGAGGAGGCATCCATGGCGCTGCCGGGCTGATCGGGGGTTGGGGCCTTCATCCTGCGGAACGGGGGGGCTTGCTGCACCAATGGATACCGGCTGCACCAGCTTTATGGGGGCTTCCGGTTCGGTTTGAACGCTTTGGCAGGGTCGGCGGCGATCGAAGCCCATCCTTGGGGCGAAACCGTTTCCCTTGGAACTTGCCTTTTCACTTCCCGCTCAACCGGGCTTGATCCTCGGGATCGCGACCAGGGAGAGAACTCTGGGCGATCTCCTGGATTGCAGGCTCAGCCGAGGATCTCGGGCACGATGCTCCAGCTGAACGCGCTCTCCACCTTGGAGGAGCCGGAGAAGGTGCCGTTCACGGCTGCGGTGAGGTTGGGATTGGAGGAGGTGGCCAGGATGATGTAGCGGTCGTCGGTATGGCCCTTGCCGCTGGGATCGAAGCCCCGCCAGCCGGCACCGGGCAGATAGATCTCCGCCCAGGCGTGCAGGTCGTAGCGCTTCGGAGGCGGTTCCACCAGGTGATAGCCGCTCACGAACCGGGCGGGCAGGCCCACGCAGCGGCAGGCCTCGATCATCAGCATCGCCAGGTCGCGGCAGGAGCCGACCCGTTCCTTGAGGGTGCGGCCAGCCGGCCAGGCGGGGCCTACATGGCGCTGGGTGTACTTCACCCGGTCCTGGATGATCTCCAGGAGCTGATCAAGGAAGAGCAGCGCCCGCTGATCGCTGCCCATCAGGGCCTCCTGGGCCAGATCCACCGCGGCCGGATCGTGCTGGCCATTAGGAAGCCAGCCCTCGATCGCGCCCATCAGGTCGCCGTTGAGACGCCCCACCGGATAGGGGAGCTGGGGTTCGTTGGCGGCTAGGCAGGTGTCCAGCCCCGGTGCCGTGCTGGTTTCCACCTCGCTGATCGCTTGCACCAGGAAGGTGTTGGTGCTGCCGTTGAAGCGGGCCCGCATGATCTCATCGCCGCTGGCCGCCACCAGGGCATAGAGCTGGTCGGGCTCGGGGGTGATGCGGCACTCGAAGCTCCGCAGGCGCTGGAAACCGTGGCCGCGGGGCTGGAGGCAGAAGCGGTGCTCGCCGAGCAGAACCGGGGCGCTGTAGCGATAGCTGAGGGTGTGGGTTATGCGGGCACGCATGCCGCCTCCGAGTGGGAGGGATCTTCGGGGGCTTCGGGGGCTTCCGGGTCTTCCGGGGCGGGCGCGATGAAGTAGCGCTGCTCGATCAGGGTGTGGAGCTGGTTGAGATCCTGCTGGAGCTGGTCGATCGCCTCATGGAGGCCGTTGGCGATCAGCTCCTCGATCCGGGTGAAGCTCCAACGGGCCAGGGTGAGGCCGCTGAGGCACTCCAGCTCATCCGGGGCGCCGGGCACGGCGTTGCTGCGCACGATCTTCAGGGTTTCGCTGATCCGCTCAAGGCAATAACGCACCGAGCGGGGGAACACCGGATTGAGCAGCAGGAAGCCGGCCACCGCCTCCGGAGCGATTGCCCGCTGCTGCGACTGGCGGAACATTTGATAGGCGCCGGCGGTGCGCAGCAGGGCGATCCACTGCAGTTCATCGAGCACGCCGCCCACTTCTTCGGGGGTAGGCAGCAGCAGGAAATACTTCACGTCCAGGATGCGCGTTGTCTTGTCGGCCCGCTCCAGCAGCCTGCCCAGCCGGCTGAACTGCCAGGAGAGGTCGCGGCTGAGGGTGGCGTCGGTGATGCCGTAGAAGAGCTGGCAGGCGGAGCGGATGTCGCGGAGCTGCTCTTGGGGGGGTTGCTCCCAGAAGCTGGCTTCCTGCAGGCTCCAGTAGGTGGCGTTGAGGTGCTCCCACATCTCGGTGGTGAGCACATCGCGGATCTGGCGGGCATTTTCGCGGGCAAAGGCGATGCAGTTCACCACGCTGTTGGGATTGTCTTCCCGGCGCACCAAGAAGTTCACAACGTCGTCGGGGCTGGCG
>JBBASH010000084.1:0-11226 GCA_040399305.1 Cyanobium sp. | reverse complement strand
GGGGGGGGGGGGGGGGAGTCAATACGAATGAACTAATTCCTAGCAGTCATTCTGAGCGATACCGCGGAATAACGCAACTTTTACGCAATGACTGCATTGAGCTTTCCTGAATCTGAAAAATTTCCGAGGCCCTCTGTGCCGCTGCCGGGAACAGGGGGAATACCCCCCAATTCTGCATTCTTCTGCGAGGAGCTGCGGGCTACTGCAGGGAGTTGCAGGGAGCTGATTTTGAAACGCTGAATACGAGGAGATTTCTTGATTTTTTTCGTGTCGCCTCCTCCCCCTTTTTAAGGTTGATAGCGGCTAATGCATGGTGTTCGCGGGCTTGGGCTCAATGGAGGTTGTGTAGCGAACTGAATAAGTGGTTGACACAACCGTGAACCACCTCTAATTTGAGGTGGATTTTGCGAGGTTTATGGCGGCTGAGGAGTTTCCAAGCATTGATCATGCGATCTCAAGGTGGATCACAGAAATCAGTGGCCGCAGAGCCGTAATTCCCGAGACTGCCAGACAAAGAGTTAGCTGGCTTTGAAGCATCACCCCTAAGCAGATCTAATGGTAATGAAAAGAGCGCTATTTTCTGTTCTCACCTTCGGCTTCGTCCTGACCTTTGGTGGTGGAGCAACTGCTCAGAGTGCTGATCCACTTCCATCCTGGAACTACGGCAAGGCGAAGAAGTCCATCATCGAATTCGTCGTGAAGGTAACGAAGAAAGATTCGCCTGACTTCGTGCCGCCCAACGAGCGCATTGCCACGTTCGACAATGACGGCACGCTGTGGGCGGAGCAACCGATGTATTTCCAGCTCTTATTCGCGCTGGACCGCGTCAAGGCGCTCGCCCCGCAGCATCCCGAATGGAAGGAGAAGGAACCCTTTGCCTCGCTACTTAAGGGGGATGTGAAAGGTGCACTCGCAGGCGGCGAACACGCAATGCTCGACATCGTCATGGCTACCCACGCAGGAATGACCACCGAGGAGTTCGAGAAGCTCGTGAAGGATTGGATCGCAATCGCGAAACATCCCAAGACGGCCAGGCCATATACCGAGATGGTCTATCAGCCAATGCTCGAAGTCCTCGACTACTTGCGCGGGCAAGGCTTCAAAACGTTCATCGTCTCTGGGGGTGGCATCGAGTTCATGCGCCCGTGGGTAGAGAAGGTCTATGGAATCCCACCCGAGCAGGTCGTCGGCAGCAGCATCAAGACCAGGTTTGAGATTCGCAACGGCAATCCTATACTCGTTCGCCTCTCGGAGTTGAACTTCATTGACGACAAAGAAGGAAAGCCCATAGGCATAAACTCGCGCATCGGCCGTCGCCCCATTGCCGCATTCGGCAACTCCGACGGTGACCTGCAGATGCTGCAGTGGACGACGGCAGGAAAGGGTGCACGCTTCGCCCTCTTCGTGCACCATACGGATGCGGAGCGCGAATGGGCCTACGACCGTAACTCCAGCATTGGGCGCTTGGACAAAGGCCTCGACGAAGCACGGGCAAATGGTTGGACGGTTGTGGACATGAAGCAGGATTGGAAGGTCATCTACCCGCCCGCGAAAAGGTGAAGTAAATGCGAGTAGTGTGGCGCAGCCAGAAAACTAACGGTTGCAGCGAACGCTGCGCACCCTGATCAGAAGAATTAGATAAACCCAAGGGCACGACGAGGAGCAGCAATTACATACCCCATTTCCCGGAACAGGTGTCAGGCATAGATGCCACGATGTCGCCGTGCCATGAGTTGCCCAGCCTTCAACGACGAGCCCCGCGGCCGTTCACCGCAAAGGAAGCGCGGTAGAGCTCAGAAGCCGACATCGCCTGGGGATTGATCGGTTCGCCGTTGCTGCCGATGCCCGACACCGTCAGTCCGCCAGCGGCCTGCATCCCCGCGGGGCCCCGCTGCTGGAACAGGAAGCCATAGACGGGATGCACGCGCATCTGATCGAGAAACTCGGTCGTGGTCATCGGACGGCCGTCATCACCGAGCAGCGGTTTGCCCTGGCCGTCGAGGGGTTCGAGCACGTCCTTGCCATCGCCGCCAGTGGCGAGGCGGAAGCACGTGCCCAGCTGCCCCTTGAAGATGTCGAAGAAGGTTCCGCGGGCGTCACCTCCATTGCGGCCCTCGGCCTGGGAGAAGGCCCGCTCCAATAGGCGGTCCTTGCGGAGCTGAAGGACCTGCTGCTTGGCCTCATCGCGCTCTGATGCGACGGCGGCCACCTTCTGGGCAGAGGCCTCCTCCATCTGGCGTTCGCGCAGTTCCATGCGCTCCTCGAGCACCTGCTTCTGGCGTTCGGCTTCTTGGAGGCGGGAGTATTCCTCGGGGTTGATCTCGGAGAAGCGGTTGAGCTGCTGGCGGAGGGTGCGGATCTCCTTTTCCAGCTGGTTGTTCTTGCGGCGTTCGGCCTTGAGCGGATCGGAGGACCGACTGTCGTCGGTTCCGGTGTCGCTGGGAGGCGTTGCAGCAGCAGGGGGCTGAGCCAGGGTGGGCGGATCGCCGGGGAGGTGGTCGCCACCCTGGGGATCAGCACCGCCATCGGCGCCGGACTGGAAGGCGTAGTTGTCGTCAGCACCCTGGCCGCTGGATGCGGCAGGGCTGGAATTGGAAGAAGCAGTGGAGGTGGCCATGACCCATCGCGGCTGTCGTGGAGGAGCACCCCGTCCGGGCTGTGCTCACCGGCTATTGCCATCCCTGCCGGCCGACAATGACCCCGGTCCTTGCATAGACAGCCATGGCAGCCGGCATCACGGTCACGTCCAACCCGGATCCGGCGGAACTGCAGAGCCTGGGCGTGAAGAGCTGGCCGACCTGGGGCTGTGGGGTGAGCACCTTCCCCTGGAGCTACGACGAACAGGAGACCTGCCTGCTGTTGGAGGGCGACGTCACCGTCACTCCCGATGGCGGCGAGCCGGTGCGCTTTGGAGTCGGTGATCTGGTGGTGTTTGATGCCGGGCTGAGCTGCACCTGGGAGGTGCACGCCCCGGTGCGCAAGCACTACCGCTTTGGCTGATGGCGACCGCCAGAGTGGAGCCCATGCAGATCCCGCCGCAGCCGACACCGCGCGAGAGCACCGAGGCAATGGTCCGCAACATCGACCGGGAGCTGGCGGAGATCGAGCAGGCCATCAGGCAGTGCCGCGGCGATCTCGTCGCCGAACCGAAGCTGACGGGCACCTGGATGGCCCACCTGCTGATCAGCAGCACAGAGCTGCTGCACAACCTGCTGATCGATACGGCCAAGCGGCCGCATCGCCTTTAGGGCTCACCCCCGCGAGAGCTCCAACTGCCTGGCCAGCCAGATCTCCACGTCCTCGTAGGTGTAGCGGACCAGGTTGCCCAGCTTCACGAAGGGAGGCCCGTAGCCGATGGAGTTCCAGCTGTAGATGGTCGAGAGCGACACCCCCAGATAGGTGGCCAGGGTTTCTGGCGTGTAAAAGCCAGCCGGCAGGCTGGTGGTGCTGGTGTCGGCGTTGGCGGCAGCGCGGCGCTTGGGGATGAACAGCCAGCTCCCCATGGGCAGTTGATCGGACGGGCGGTTGGTGATGGTGGGGTTGAGGCCCCGCAGGGTGGTCACGGTGGTGCCGTGGCGCTCGGCCAGCACGTTGAGGCTGTCGCCGGTGCCGACGACCACCACCCTGTTGGGCTTGAGGGAGGCCTGGATCCGTTCGCCCAGTAGGGTCTGGGTCAACGAGCCGATGCCGCCGGCGCCGTAGAGGCCTCCGAATTCGGTGACCGAGAAGGCGGCCAGCTGCCCCCGGCTGGGGGAGGGGAGCCGGCCGGGGGAGCGCAGCTCGGAGAGCGGCCCGAGCCACACCGCCCCGAAACAGGGGGAGAGCAGCGCCGGGGTTGTGGCAGAGACGGGCCGGATGCCGCTGGTGCTCCAACTGATGGTTGCCGCCAGCCAGTCCCAGGGTTGGGATGGCGTCAGCGGCAGCACGGACCCGCGGGTGAGATAGCCCTCGTAGGTGAAGTCCCCCGTGTCGACGCCGGGTGAGTTCTTCTTGCTGGAGATCCCTCGCAGCCGCTTGAGGAACCCCTCGAAGACGAACCTCCCTGTGCGCTCGGAATCGAGCACGCCGGGGATGGCGTTGGAGAACAGCAGGATGCGGGCGTTGGCGTATGGCTGTAACGCCGAAGGGGGCAAAGCCCCCGCGCTTGAGGTGCTGGTCACGGTTCAACCCCGCTGCAGCGCGGCGGTGAACCCACTGCCCTGGCCGCTCAACTGGGTGTCGCGGCTCCAGCCCGCCAGTGAAGGAAGCATCAGCAGCAGGGCCTGGGCATGGCTGCCCCGCTGGCGGCGGAGGGCCGCCTCGATCGAGAGGCCCTCGCCGTAGCGGGTCGTGACCTCCTCTCTCAGGAGCTCGGTGTCGAACTCGATCACGTCCGCCTTCTTCACCGGGAGCGTTCCGTCCTCCGCCAGGGCATCCGGGGACACGGCCTTGCGGCGGGTCTCGATCGGCGCCTGCAGTTGCTCCGGGCCCAGCCCCGAAAGTTCTGCATCAATGGCACCGATGGCATCCAGCTCCCGCCGGGCGGTCGGGATGGCATCGGGGTAGAGCTGCTCCAGATCCGCCATGGCATCGCTGATGGCCCGGATCGCCGGCATCAACGCCGGGATGGAGAGGGCGATGCGGATCGCCTCCAGGTCAACAGCCCGCCAGCGGAAGGGCGAGTTGGTCGGGGTCTGGCTCATGCAGCGGTAGGGGCGGCCTTTGTTGCCTCTTGCCGTAGGGCTACTGGGGGAGGACTGTTCTCTCCCGCCCTGGTGGCCGGGCTGTCATCCAGCGTCGGGCTGCTGATGGCGTTGGCCGTGGCCAGGGCCAGCTGGTGGCGCAGCTCCTCTCTAGAGATCACGCCCTTGTCGTAGAGCTCGATCCATTCCTTCACCTGGGGCTGCGGCTGGATCGGTGGCGTCAGCGCGCTCACCGTCACCTGTAGACCGGCACCGGGGGTGAGTTGCTCGCCCGTCAGTGCGCACCAGTGCTGAAGAAGGGTGGAGAACAGCGAGGCCTTTTGGATCGCCATCGCCTGCAGCAGCGCATAGCGCTGAGAAGCGGTGAGGCTGATCTCCATCTCGGTGCGGGCGGCACCGCGGTTCTGCGACGGGATCAGGGCATCGCGGCGCATGGTGTCATCGAGGATCTGCAGCCAGGCCCGGTGCTCCGCCAGGGAGCGGGCCCGGATCTCGACGAACTCGAAGGAGGCGTCAGAGGGCAGGTCCATGCAGGTGTTCGGGCCCAGCACCACCGGCCCGGCCTGGCTGTTGCCCATGGCGTCCACCATCCCCTTGCGCACGCCAACCGGAAGCGCCGTGCGGGAGAGGAGTTCCTCGTATTCGCTCTTGCAGCGGAAGTGGTTGAGGTACTGGTGGGCCAGTCCCAGGTGCGGCAGGTCCCCCTCCCCGAAGGCCGAGCCATCCGAGGTGTACCAGCAGGCCGGCAATCGGGTGATGCCCTCGAAGGTGGTGACTACGGGCTCCTCGCAGCGCCAGCCGCTGGTGGCCTGCGGGTCGGCACAGACCGGATGGTGGGCCAGCTGAAGGCCAGTGGCGGCATCTCCGGATGTCAGGAGCGACAGGCTGCGGTATTGCCAGCGGTCGGGGGCGTCGGCATCGCCCAGCAGGGCGTTGATCTGCTCGGCCACCGCTGCTTCGGTGCCGGCCGGCTCAGGACTGATCGGCCTGTTCACCGGCTCCCGCCACACGATCCGACCCGGCAGGCCGTAGGAAACGGGTAGCTCCCAGTTGAGGCAGTTGGCACGTGGCACCAGCTGTAGGCGGGGCAGGGACAGCCGATCACCGCGGCGCAGGGCCTCCTGCCTGTCCCCTTCTGAAGGCCAGCTGTGCTCAGGGGGGAGCACCAGCACCAGGGCGGCGCCGTCGCAAAGGACCAGTAAGTCAGCAGCAGCGAGGAAGACGCCCAGGTCCGTACCTCGGCCGTCCACGTCTGTGAGCACCGAGCTCAGGCTGGCCGGGAGGCTGATCCAGCTGCCTCTAGAGAGCATGCCGGCGTAGGTGCGCAGAGCGTCGCGGAAGAAGCCAGAGGGGCGGGCGGCATCGAGGCGCTTGCGGTAGGCGGTCTCAGGCTCCCGTTCACCCTTGGGGAGGTAGTGCTCCTTGCGGCTGGTGCCGTCGGGGGCGGCGAGCAGGGCCCAGCAGTCGGCGGTGATCTGGAGGGAGGGACCCAGGGCGGTCAGGGTGGGGTGCTGGGTCCAGGGGGCATAGGGGCCAGTAGCTGGCAGGGCGGGGGCTGGTGGCACTGGTCGCCGCGGAGCTACTGGCTTTTGCCAGCGTGAGTCCGACAGGTACGCCAGAGTTGTGTAGACGCATGGACAAGTGGTTTGCGTACCCGTGAACTATGGCTGCCAGTAGTGTGCCCATTGAAGAGAAGACAGCCGCACATGGGCAATATTGGGCCTCAAAGAAGGTGAAATCAGGCCAATCCAGCCTCAGTTCCCCCAAAATATGATTCAGTCCGAACAAATTGCAGCTTGAGACTATATTTCGGGGTCGTTGACCAGAGGGTCCTTAGCAAGCAACAGCATCACATACTCCACCCACTCCAGTGGAGTGCTATCTGATGCGGCCGAACTGTTAATCGAGCAGCCCTCTAACTCAGGCTCGGCCGTTTTCTTAACCTGTTGATGAGCTCCCCATAAACCTCACCACCGGAAGTAGTCTTAGGGTAAGGGTCCCAGTAGATAGGCTTCAATGTCACAAGAGCCGTCATTTTGCATAACGTGCTCTTAGGGAGTTGGCGATCCAAGAAGCACCCACAAAACACAAGCATTTGCAACCTTCCTGACAAAAAACTGTATGGCTATCAATGCTGGCGACATCGCTTTTGTAGGCGTCAATGCAACCAATCCTGATCAGTTTGCCATTCTTACGCTGAATGCCATCGCGGCTGGAGATAGCTTTTATATAACCGATGGAGGTATCACTGGGGTAAGTGGTGCAGCATCGCTATACTTTCGCGCAACCGAGGGCTTTGTTCAATACACGGCACCAGCGGGAGGGATCGCCGCGGGTACCGTTATCCTGTTTAACGCTGGTGATAGTTCTAATCCTTCAGTCTCACTCAATGGGGGCGGCTCATCTGGTTCCGTAGCCCTGCTCGCAAACGGCAGCAATGCCACGAGCAATTTCACATTTTCGGCCAGCGGGGACTCTCTCACCGCCTATCGCGTCAGCAGCGGAACGCACCTCACAGGAATGCCGGATCTGATCGCATTCATCGGCTTTGGCGTGGCCCCCTATGGCTCAGGCGATGCAAGCAACTCCAACATTCCCACCATCACAAATGGGCAGGTTCTCAATGTCGGCAACTTAGATAATGCGATTTTCACAAATGCGGCAAACGTTTACTCGCAGTCGATCTCGGCACTCAGCACAGCAGCGAATTTCACAGCTCGTAACACCACGCGGGTTGATCTCTCGACCCTTGCATCAGCCCCTGCTGCACCTACGGTCAGCCTTTCACTGAGCAGTACCACAGGCTCAGAAGCTGGACAAACCATCATCACCGTTACGGCAACAGCTTCGAGTGCTGTTGCCAGCAACCAAACAGTTGCGCTGGCTGTCACAGGCTCTGGCATCACCGCAGGGGATTACAGCCTCAGCAACAGCACCATCACCATTGCCGGTGGCAGCACGAGCGGGTCGGTGACCTTCACGGTGGTGGGTGATGCTCTGGTCGAAGGCACAGAGACCGCCATCCTCACGATCAGCAGCCCGTCCAGTGGTATTACCCTCGGCAGCCCTGTTGCGCAAACGATCACCCTCACGGACAATGACAGCCCTCCGCCCGTGACGCTTTCGCTGAGTGCTGCCGCTGGCTCGGAAACTGGTCAAACAATTATTACGGTAACAGCCACTGCATCAGCTGCTGTGGTGGGCAGCCAGACGGTGGAAGTAGGAGTTTCCGGGAGCAATATCACAGCAGCCGACTATATTCTGAGCAATAGTCTGATTACGATCAGCAACGGTCAGACAACGGGGTCAGTGACCTTCACCATTGCCGATGACGCTCTGTTTGAAGCCAGTGAAACCGCCACCCTTACGCTTAGCAATCCCTCGACAGGAATCAGCCTCGGCAGCAGCATCAGCCAAACGATAACGATCGCCGATAATGAGATCCCAATCACCGAGATCAACCCCACAGGCAGCAGCAGCATCTACCAAGCAGATTGGTTTGAGCTGAGCAACAACAGTGCCAGTGCTGTGAGCCTTGCTGGCTGGAAAATGGATGATAACAGCAACCAATTCGCAAACTCTGTCGCCCTGCGTGGCTTAAGCACCATTGCCGCCGGCAGTTCGGTGATCTTTTTAGAGAGTGATGCATCCGGCTCCAATGACGCCACCATCCTCGCCAACTTCTCCAAAGCTTGGTTTGGAACTGCCACCCCGCCGAGCGGCTTCCATTACGGCTTCTATGGCGGTTCAGCAGTAGGGCTAAGTGCCTCTGGAGATGCGGTGAATATGTTTGATGCCGCTGGCAATGTGGTTACCAGTGTCAACTTCGGCTCTGCCTCAGCCACAGCAAGTTTCGACAACAAGTCTGGCGCCTCCCCTGTTGCCAGCCTGAGTGCGGCTGGGGTGAATGGGGCCTCCTTCTCCTTCAATGGCGCCGAAACGGGCTCTCCAGGTACAACAACCAATTCAACCCTGCCGGCGGTGTCGATCGGAAGCACCGATGACAGTGCTGTCGAAGCGGGCTTGAATCCTGGTGTGTTCCGCATTGCCCGAACTGGGGCGGTCACCAATACTCTGGTGGTTAACTATACCGTTGCCAGCGGTAGTGGGCAGGCCAGCGGTTCTGATTACACGCCAGTTCTCAACGGCTCGGTAACGATATCAGCCGGACAATCGTTTGTCGACCTCACCATCACGCCAGTGGATGATCTGCTGGTGGAAGGCCCAGAGACCATCGCCCTGACACTGACAAGCAGCAGCACTTACAGCCTGGGCAATGCACTGGCTACCGTCACCATCACTGACAACGACTTCGCCACAGCTGCGCCTTCGATTCAAGAGGCTGCCAGCACCACCCCGTTTCTGAATCTTCCTGCAGCCGGCAGTGGCGCCGCGAGCGGTGTGATCAATGACCCGACAGATCCCGCCAAAACTATTGGGATCGATTTTGAGATTGCTGATGCTGATACCGATGTCAACAGCCTCACGGTGACGGTGAGCAGTAGCAATAGCAGTGTGGTGAGCACCAGCAATCTCAATCTCAGTGGCTCAGGTGCCAGCCGCAATCTGAAGATCAGCCCCAGCGGGGTTGGTTTTGCGGATATCACGCTGAACGTGAGTGATGGTATCAATAGTGCTGCCTATGTGATCAACTACGCAGCCTCCGCTGCACCGGTTTCTCCCAGCAGCACGCGCTTCTTCACGGGCACCAGTGATGCCTCCACGGCCATCGCGATCGACAGCCAGTTCATGCTGGTGGCGGATGATGAAAACCAGGTGCTGCGGTTGTATGACCGCAGCAATTCAGGTTTGCCGATTGCTGGGTTTGACTTCACCTCCTCCCTCGGTCTCACTGATACCTCGGCTGGGGTGCCGCGTGAGGTTGATCTTGAGGCTTCACTGCGCGTGGGCAACCGCATCTATTGGCTTGGTTCCCTCAGTAACTCCAGCAGCGGTGCTGATCGCCCCAATCGCAATCGCCTCTTCGCCACGGATGTGTCAGGCAGCGGGGCAACCACCAGCCTGAGTTATGTCGGCCGCTATGACAACCTCAAGCCCAATCTGATCAGCTGGGGGGATGCCAACGGTTACAACTTCACGGCCAGTGCAGCCCCGGGTGTCATCCCTGAGGTGGCCGATGGCAGTGGTTTCAACATCGAAGGGTTAACGATCGCACCCAACGGCACAACGGCCTACGTGGCTTTCCGTGCTCCCGAGGTTCCCACCTCAAGCCGTACCAGGGCCTTGATCGCGCCGATCACAAACTTTGCAGATCTGGTGACCGGTTTGGCAACAACCGCCAGCATTGGCGCTCCCATCGAACTCGATCTCGGCGGCCGTGGTATTCGGGAAATTAAGCGCAGTTCTGGTGGTGATTATCTGATCATCGCTGGACCAACGGATACGGCCACAGGCACTGCCCCCAAGGATTTCCGTCTCTACACCTGGAGCGGCAATGGAGCGGATGCGCCGGTATTGCGCTCGGCGGATCTCACCTCCTTGCTTGCAGGTGGCAGCTTTGAATCGATAGTAGATCTACCCACCAACCTGAGCAGCAGCAGCCAGATTCAACTGTTGGTGGACAATGGCGACACAGACTTCTACAACAATGGCACCGCAGCCAAAGAGCTGAATCAGAACAACTTCAAGAAGTTTCGCGGTGAATGGCTCACCTTGGGCACCCCGGTCTACACCCTGCCTGTGGGTGCCCTTTCCTTGAGCAGCGCTTACAGCCAAAACTTCAACTCCCTGATCAGCTCTGGCAACACCACCTGGACGAACGGATCAACATTGAGTGGTTGGTACACCTCAAGAACCGGAACTGGAACTTCAATCGTTGCCAATGATGGCAGCAGCACCAGCGGCAATCTATATAGCTATGGCACAACGAGCAGCACCGATCGCGCCCTCGGTTCCGTGGGCTCGGGCAATGCCGCTGCCGGCAGCTTTCTCTGGGGGGCGCGCTTCTTCAACGACACGGGCAGCACGATCAGCACGCTCTACATCAATTATGCTGGCGAGCAGTGGCGAAACAGTGCAGCGGCAGCACAGACTGTCGATTTCCAGTATCAACTGGGTGCATCAAGTCTGAACGCCGGAACCTGGACAGACTTCAATCCACTTGATTTCACCAGTCCTGTCACGGGCGGCACCGCTGGTGCGCGTGACGGAAACCTCAGCACCGGCCGCACCTTTCTCTCGGGCACTCTGAGTGGTTTGTCGCTTGCTGCGGGCCAGGAGATCTGGCTGCGCTGGTCGGACCCAGACCATACCGGCAGCGATCACGCTCTTGCGATCGATGATGTGCAGGTCTCGATCAATCCTCTGCCGGGAATCTCGATTTCAGAGTCGGCTGGAAGCACGAGCGTGAATGAGCAAGGTGCCACCACAGACACCTACACGCTCACCCTGAACACCACCCCCACAGCCCCGGTCAGCATTGTTGTTGCGGCTGCCGATAACCAGACCCGTCTCAGTACCGATGGCATCACCTTTACCGCTTCGCTCACCCTCAGCCTCAGCGATCAAACCCCACAAACCATCA
>JBBASH010000083.1:0-11825 GCA_040399305.1 Cyanobium sp. | reverse complement strand
AGGGGGCTGAAGGGGGCCTTGAGCTCCAGTTCGATTTCATGGCTGCCGCTGGCCCGGACCGCTTTCACGCGGTCGCTGAATTGGTAGCCGAGGGTGCCGATCGCCATGAAGCGCTGCAGCGAGAACACCATCGCGGCGGCATCAAAGGGGGTGCCGTCGTGGAAGCGCACGCCCTTGCGCAGGGGGATGCGGGCCCGCAGCCCATCAGCACTGAGCACCGGCGGCCCGCTGGCCAGCCGCGGCTCGATCGATCCATCGGCGGCAACGGCATAGAGGGGATCGCCCAGGGCGCTGAGCACCTGCATCTGGCCGGAGCGCGAGGCCTGGGCCGGATCGAGCGAATCGATGCGCGCCTTGCTCGCCACAATCAAGGTGCCGGCGGCATGGGGCGGAGCGCAGGCGCTGGTGAGGGAGGCGAGGGCTAAGAGGCCGGCCAGCAAGCCTGCCTCCCTGCGGAGCACCGCCGCTGGCAAGGACGGCGGCCGCTGCGCCGCTCCCCCCCAGCCTCGGAGTCGGACCCTCCGACCCATCGCGGGCGCTGGCGACCAGGGCGGTGGCGACCAGGGCGGTGGGGATGCGGCGGGCACGATTGGACTGGTGGCGGGAGGCAAGCCCGGATGCTCGAATCGGCCCCATTCAAGGGGGTCGGTGGGCGGAATTCTCGGCGGCGGGGGCTGGAGGCGGCGTGGGGTGGGGCGCCAGCGGACCTGGAGCCACGATCGGGCCGAAGGACTTGGTTGTGAGTGATTGTTGTGAGTGAATCGCTATACGGGGGCCAGAAAAGCCAGGCAACCGAGGCGGCAAATTTGTTTCATCGCGGCACGCTGCGCGGCGAGCCTTGGCGTGGATGCAGCGGTGATGGCGCAGCTTGTGCACATAGAGGCAGCGATGATTCATTGCCCATAGGTTTTTCTGATGCTTGCAACAAGGTGCTGATTCCCCACCTCTAAAAATCGCATTACGGTTTAGCACGCAGCTATCCATGGAGCCCTTCTTGTTCTTGCAGCTGGAAGCATGGCTCCTCTGGTTCTGCCCATTTTCATTAGCCTCCACCCTCCATTACCATGCTCAAAGCCATCCACAAGCGGCGTGCCAGCACGCTCTCCAAGACCCTCCTCACCGCCGGCCTGCTGGGCGGCGCTGCTCTCTCCACCCTCGGCGCTGGCTCGGCGCAGGCGGCTTGGGATCTTCATGGCCCACTTGGGTACATTTGCACCATAGCGCCAACACTGGGTGGCGCAGCATGTGAAAAAGCACCTGCTCCAGGCGCTACCACACCTACTCCAGTAGCTCGGCCTGGTAGTGGCCTGTATCCAGAAGACAAGTTGCTCACGCTTCTGGACTGGAGCGGCCTGCTTCCTGACGACACGATTGCATTCACCATGCAGGCCGGGCCAAAATGGGAGCTTGATCTTGACTTCTCACTTGATCGTACAGCATCATTAAATCCAACAGGTTTTCTTGACTATAAGATTGAAATCACAGATCCTGATTACCAATTCGAAGACGCTCAACTCAGCTCATTGCTGAGCCAAATCCCTGCCGTTCCTGTTGGCCCATTTGAAGTCACAAAAAGCATCTACTCAGACGCTTCATTCAGTACCCTCCTTCTCAAGCTCACTAACAACGAACTACCACCGGTTGCGGGAACCCTGGTCGCCTCGGGCCTGATCGGCGGCAGCACCATCTATGTGCGGGATGAGTGGACTATCCCAGCAGGCTCCAATACCACCATAGACGCTATTCAGAATAACTACACCCAAACCGACGTCCCCGCCCCCCTGCCTCTTCTCGGCGTGGCTGCCGCCTTCGGCTCCCTCCGCAAGCTGCGGAAATTCTCCTCCCAGCTGAAGACCTTCTCGATGGGTTGAGGATCCCTGCTCGGATCACAAGGCCCCCGCCACTGGTGGGGGCTTTTTTTATGCAATTTAATGCAATCGTTTCAGGAACCCTCCTCAGGCTCCCTCACCCCTCACCAACACCACCCGCAGATTCCTCCACACCGTCTCCAGCTGCCGCTGGCGATCTGCACTTCCGCTGCCACCCTTTCCACCACCAGTAGTTCCACTCTCCAACTGCACCGTCAGGCACTCATAGCGGGCCTGCTGCAGGCCGATGACGCGCAGCAGATCCAGCTTTGGCACGACGGCCTTGCCGGAGGCCTTCATCTCCCCGTCCAGCATGTGGGCCTCAACCGCCGCCAGACCCGATGGGGTGAGGCAGGTCTGCAGCCGGGTGGTACTGCCAGCAGCGTCTTTGGGTCCGCGCCCCAAGTACATCGCGTCGGCCTGCTGCGCTGGCCTTGCTGCACTGGCAATCTCTTGATACACGATGCGCTTGTCTTTGAGGGCCAGGCTGGGAGTCGCATCCCCAATGGCTTCCAGGTTGAGGTCCCTGCCCATGC
The DNA here is from genome assembly GCA_040399305.1 of Cyanobium sp. Classification (GTDB taxonomy): domain Bacteria; phylum Cyanobacteriota; class Cyanobacteriia; order PCC-6307; family Cyanobiaceae; genus Cyanobium. The sequence continues at coordinate 9,421 of JBBASH010000083.1, read as the reverse complement.
GGCTGCGCACGGGCAGCAAGCTCAACGTCAGCGCCGGCTCACTCGAAAGCGGCACCAGGCGGAACTGGCGCATCGTGCCGAGGCTGATGTTGCGGCCATGCCGCGGCGCGGCGCTCGGCAGGGGGCTGATGCGGTAGCCCGCCAGAGTCAAGCTGGAGGGCGCCTCCGCTGTTGGCATGGAAGCCGAGAGGCCCACCACTTTCACTGCGGTGGCAACCAAGGTCAGCAGGGCCAGCCCCATTAGCAGGCGCCGCATGGCAAGGCTGCCCTGTTCCTGGGCTGCTGCTGGCAGGAAGGGAGAACTCATCGGGCCCCCGCCCCCAGCCGTGCCACCTGCCGTGCCATCCAGTACACGTAGAAACAGACAAAGATCTGCATGCCAATACCGCTGAACAGCATTGAGCCGAGGTTCTTATGAAATAAATCAAACCACCAGCTCCGATTTGGCAGGTCGCTCACATTAATCAACGCCAACAGCGTGATCCGCATCCCGTTCACGATCATCGCCAGCAAAGGAGCCACCACGATCATCAGGCCGTTCTGCCAGCGATGGCGCATCGGAAACGCCAGCGCGAAGATCACAGCCACCAGCAGCAGCTGCAAAATGATGCTCAATCCTGCGCAGGCGTCAGCCACATTGACCCCTCCGCCTGGCATTGTCACTTTGGTGCCAACCTGCGCTGCCGTGAAGCCGCACAGTGTGAGCATCAGCTGGGTGAGCCAGGCGGTCGCCACTGACAGCGGGCCTAGAGGCGTCAGCCAATCCACAGCGCGCATCACTGGCAACAGCGCCAGCACCGAAAGTGAAGGCAGGAAGGAACGCAGCTTGCCCAGCGGCGCCGCCAGCAAGGCCAGGCCCATTCCCGCCAGCAGAGGCAGAAGGCTGGAGATGAAATCCGAGCTGATGATGCGGTGGCCGCGCCACAGCGCCGCCACCAGCAGAGCCACGCCAACCCAGCGTCCGATGCGCCCCGGCCGGGGCTGCCAGCCGGCGGGGGGGGCATGGAACACCAACACGGCCCCGCCAAACACCAGCACCACATTCAGCACCTCATCAACAGGCTGGGTGAGCAGGCTGATTAGCAGCAAATCAAGTGCGATCAAGCCAACGAGCAGAAGCCAAAGATCGCGATTGTCGAGCGAACGCCAGCGGCGAAAAAGGGCCGGCAATGCCATGGCCTGGAGGGAGCTTTTCATGGCATCAGCCTGTGCATCAATCCCGAAAGACACTGAAGGACTTAGGCCAAGCGAAACACAGAGTCAAACAGGGAAGATGACTTTACCGAAATAATCACAGCTGGCTCCGCCATTTTCGTTGCATTGGCGATGCGATCCGCTGCAGGCTCGATGCCAGATGAAGCCGCCTAGCTGGCCTGCCACGGCGAGTAGCAGGCACAGTGCAAAGAGGCCGGAGGCGTCAACCCCATGAGCTGAATTGCTACTGCCGCGATCACGATGCAATGAGCTTCACTCTGATTCGGTCATGGGTCGTGTTAGATCAGCCTTACAACTTCTTTCCAGTTGCTTGGCTACATTTAATTGAACAAAGCCACACTCCCCCAGCAGCTCCCAGCATGGCGAAGCTTGCGCCCTGTACCCAAGCCCGGCCCAGGCAGCACCACGTTCTGGTTGCTGCCCTGCTGCTCAGCGCCTTTGTCTTCCTACCCACCGCCCCAGCCATGGCCGCCAACAGCTGCTGGTTTGGCGATCCCGCCAGTCGGCCTGCGGCACTGCCCGACTGCAGCGATCCCGCTTTCTCCTTTGTACTGATCGATCGGTTCTACCTACGCATCCTCACCTTGCCCAGCCAGGGTGCGGGCACGATCGATTTCGCCCTCATCAATTCCGATGAGTTCATGGCGGTGGATGTGAGCTTCATCCCCCCATTGGAGATCCCCAGCACAGGCTCTCCCCTCAGCGGTGCGTTCAACTACCAGCTCTCGATTGACCCCTTCGACACCGATTATTTCCTCAGCGCCCGCCTGGCGATCACCCCTCCACCTGCGAATCCGCCCAGCGAACCTGCGGCGATCACCCTGGTGCAACAGATCCCAGAAGCCAACCTGAGCCTCAATGCCAGCGATGCTTCCCCGGTGAGCTTGTACCGCGAGCCCGATCCGCTCAAATCAATCACGCTGCTGGGTCAATTCACACTGAATAGCGGCAGGCTGGGCAGCATCCACAATGGGTTCGAGATCTTTACCAATGATCCTCCGGAACGAGTGCCTGCCCCCCTGCCGCTCTGCGGTGCTGGCATGGCTTTCGGCTACAGCCGTCGTCTCCGTCGTTGTTTGAGTCTCGGTCGCTAGTGCCGGAGATCCCGCCCCTCAGGCCTCGCCGCCGGCGCGGACCGCCGCTGAAGGCCTGTGGTGCCTCCTGGCCTCGAGCTGGTGAAGCGAGATTTCGAACACCGGGGAGCCATGGCGCGCCAGGGGCCAGCGCCGCAACCAGCAGCGATCGCCGCTGTGGTCCACGCCGATCACCTGAAACATCAGCTCTGCCTGGCCCTGGTCGGCCCCTGCTTGGCGGATGGAGAGGGAGGCGGAGTCCAGGCCCTCGATCGCCAGGTCACCGACGGCTTCAGGCTCAAGAAGGATGCAGGTGCCCTGCTGGAGGTCCATGGGGGTTGATGGGCGGGAGGGCCGGTGGGGGACGACCCCCTTGTTTTCTTAAGCATTCCTAGTGCATCGCGGACCCGACGTTCGTGGCGAGCGGTTCGGAATGTTTGTGCGGATACCGAGATCAAGGCGTTTGAGCTAGGCCCGATGCGATCGGTGCTGATCTCGGAGCATCCTGCTCTCCGTGCCGCACATTGAAGCAATTGCCACTAATTAATTCCTGGAGTAACAGATGCGCTTCGCATGTACATCAAGCATGCTTCTGATTACGTCGTTGCTTCTAGTTGTTTCTTTTTAAGCTATCGGGGACCAACATTTTCCCATCATGCCAAGACTTTTTCATTCTCGAATGCTTGCGCGGTTAGGAAGCTTTGCCGTGATGGCAGCAGGCTCAGCCTCGCTCCTTTTGGCTGGCGACTCTAAGGCTGCAACTTATGATGCTTGCCGAACAGGTGGCAGCTCCAACCCTTTCTCGATCCTCTTCAAGAATCTGGTGGAAGGAGATAAGTTTCAGTGCCAAGACAAGACGTTTACGATTGGCAATCCACAGGGTCTTATTGACACTAATGACTATACATCGAACCCTGATGGTGGCTCATTAAAGTTTGAGTGGTCTAAGATTGGGATTGGTCCTGAGGATTTTCCCTATCAGAATGACATCTTCAGTTTAAACATTGACTTTGTTCCCAACTTGATTGGGCCGCGCGCCGGCAGCTTTGAGTACTTCATTGCTGCAGACGTGGGCGCTGGTTACACCTTGAAGGACGTCAGTCTTGACAGCACTGTAGTCCATGATATTGATGGCACCACCACGACTGTGACGAAGGAGGTTTTTAATCCAATCACGAGCGATACTGTTACGCTTACTTCGACAAATGGGTTGCCTAGTAACCCATTTAGGGAGTCCCTTGGTGCTCCCGGGGTTCGTGTCATTGATTCATGGACTGTTGGCGATAAGGATACTCTTGAGAACATCAAGAACAGCTACCGCCAGGACTTTTCTCGCGAACCCTTCGACGAGGTCCCCGGCCCCCTGCCCCTCCTTGGTGCCGGTGCCGCCTTCGGCTTCTCCCGTCGACTTCGCAGCCGCCTGTTGGCCGCAAAGCGGGTCTGAGGCTCTCTCTGCCTCTCACGCCTGATCTCGCCTTTCGGAGATCACTGATTGCCCCGTCTTTTGGCGGGGGCATTTTTTTTATTCAGAGCGTGCGCAGGCAGGCCGCCACCGTGCGCACCTCCTCCAAGGCCTCGATCGCCGCCAGGGCGGATCGGAAGGCCGATTCGCGCACCTCGTGGGTGATCACCACGATCTCGGCGTCGCCGCCTGCCTCCCCTTCGCGGCCTTCGAACTGCACGATCGATTGGATCGATACCCCCATCTCCCCGAAGCAGGTGCCGATCCGGCCGATCACGCCGGCCTCATCGCGGGTCTGCAGGCGCACGTAGTTGCGATGGCTGGTGCCTGAACCATCCACCAGCGTGCAGCGCCTCCAGCTGCTCGCCGCCAGCAGGGGGTCGAGGGGGGCGCCGGCCTGGGAGCCGGTGGCCCTGCGGATGCCGGCGATGTTGAGGATGTCGGCCACCACCGCCGAGGCCGTGGGGCCGGCACCGGCGCCCGGGCCATAGAACATCACCCTGCCCACCGGATCGCCCTCCACCAGGATCGCGTTGTTCACCCCATGCACCCCCGCCAGCGGGTGGTGTTTCGGCAGCAGGGTGGGATGCACGCGCACATCAAGCGGCAGCGGCTCGCCCTCCCCCTCCCGCTGGGCCACCGCCAGCAGCTTCACCACGTAGCCCAGCTGGGCCGCATAGGCCACATCGCGGGCCTGGAGGCGATCGATGCCCTCGGTGGCAATACCGGCCCTGGGCACCGGAGCTCCGTAGGCCAGGCCAGCCAGGATCGCGATCTTGTCGGCGGCATCGCCGCCCTGCACATCGGCGGCCGGATCGGCCTCGGCATAACCCAGCCGCTGGGCATCGGCGAGCACGTCGCCATAGGCGGCGCCCTCATCGGCCATGCGGCTGAGGATGTAATTGGTGGTGCCATTGATGATGCCGCTCACCCGCTGGATGCGGTTGCCTCCGAGCGATTGCTTCAGCGGCTCGATGATCGGGATGCCGCCGCCCACCGCCGCCTCAATCAGCACATACACGCCTTGCTCGGCGGCGGCCGCGGCAATCTCCTCGCCGTAGCGGGCGATCACCGCCTTGTTGGCAGTCACCACCGGCTTACCGGCCGCAATCGCCCGCAGGATCAGGCTGCGGGCCGGCTCCAGGCCGCCCATCACCTCCACCACGATCTCCACGGCGGGGTCGTCGATCACCGCCTCGGGGCTGGTGGTGAGCAGCTGCGGATCGAGCTCCAGGGGGCGGGGCCGCTTGAGATCGCGCACCGCCACTCGGCGCAGTGCCAGTTCAGCCACCAGGGGATGGCGGCCCTCCGGACCCGTGAGGATCGCGGCCACGCCCGCCCCCACCGTTCCCAGCCCCAGCAGGCCAACACCGATCGCCATGGGGCCTAATCCCGCAATCCACTGATCCTAGAAATCGGCCGGCAGTGCCTTCGGCCCGCGGCGGGATCGGCGCCATGCAGCGCACTCCCCGAGGCCAGCCCCCAGAGCGGAGCCCAGCCCCTTTAACCCTTGCCGCCGCCCCCGGGCGATCCCTCGCCGCCGCCGCCCGGCTCGCCCCTGGCCTGCTCCGAAGCCCATCGCCCAGCCTCGAAGGCTGCCGCCTGGGCCTGCATGGCCCGGAGGATGTTGAGGAAGCCATTGGCCCGCGAGGGGGTGAGGCTCGCCTGCAGGCCAGTGGCGGCGATGAAGGCCGGATCGATCGCCACAACCTGATTGGGCGTGAGGCCCTCCAGGCCCTCGATCAGCAGCGCCAGCAGCCCCTTGGTGATCTGGGCATCGGAATCACCCTGCCAGTGGAGCTTGCCCTCCACCAGGTCGCCCACCACATACACCTGCGACACGCAGCCGCGCACCTTGCGCTCCTCGCTGCGCAGCTCATCCGGCAGGGGCTCGAGGCGCTTGGCCAGCCAGAGCACGTATTCATAGCGGCGTTTGGGGTCTGCGGCGCTCCCCAGCCGCTCCACGATGCGATCAAGCGCTGGGCTGCCGGTGCTCGCCATGCCGGAGGAGCCCTTCAACCGCGTGGGCGGTTGAGGCGGGCCAGGCCACCGAGGAGGCCACCGAGCAGCCCCAAGCCGGCGATCGGAGCCAGGGTGAGCAGGGTGCCGGGCAGCGCGCCCCAGGGCAGGGCAGCCTGACGGGGCGGACGGCCCAGCTCGGAGAGTTCGATCCAGTCGCGGTGACCGGCGCCGGCATCCACCTGGATTTCGGCATCCCGCCCGGTGCCGGCGGGCAGGGCGAAGGCCAGACGGCCATCCGCATTGGTGCGGCCCAGCTCAATCGGGGTTCCCCCCTGGGCCGGAATCAAGCGCACGCTGGCATCGCCGGCGGGCAGGCCCGTGGAAAAGTGGCTGGCCAGTTCAAGCTTGCTGCCCGCGGCTGGAAGGCTGGCCTCCAGGTGGCTGTGGGAATGCCCCACCACCGTGAGGTCGGTCTGGATGGCATGGGCCCGCACCAGGCCTGGGGCGAGAACCAGGGTTGCAGCTCCGAGCAGAACCGGAAGGCGTGGGCGGCGCATGGTGGACGGGTGGAGGGGGAGGCCGGAGCAGGGGTCAGCCGGCATTCCAGCGATTCTCGCTGCAACGGCTGGCCTGCACCATTCTGGCCACCGAACTCACCATCATCGAGAGGGCATCGCAGGCTTCACCACGGGCCTGGAGTTCTGCGGCGATCACCCGTTCGGAGGCGGTGAGGGCCTTGGGGGTGGCGGAATTGCCGCACTGATCCGGCGAGAGACGGGAGGCGCGGTGGACTGCGTATGGCCCTGCGTTCCAAGGGGTGGTGCGGAGAGGTTCCAAGGAAACGCAGGGACGTATCCCGCTGATCTTGGCAAATCCCCGGCCGCGGTGAGAAAGCTGCTGCGATGCGTTACAGGTCGTTGGGAGCCGCCTGGCCATTCACCAGGTCGCCAGCGGGGCGGCCATCCCGGCTGTGCACCCCCTGCTCATCGAGCCAGCCCTGGAAGGGCACATCCCACGGGTCCCGCGGCAGGGGCCCCGTGAGGCAGGCGGAAGGCAGCACCGCCAGGGCCGGCACGGCGGCCCACGCCGGATCGGCCCGCAGTCGGTCGTACCAGCCGCCGCCATAGCCCAGGCGGATGCCGCTCTGGGGATCGAAGGCCAGGGCCGGCACCAGCAGCACCCCGAGAGCGTGGGGGGAGAGCTCCCGACCCGAAACCGGCGGTGGCGGCGGCGCTTCGGGCTGTTGCTCAGGCGCGTTCTCAAGCGGGGCCGCGGGGGCCGGAATGCCGTAGCGGTCCGGGGCGAGGGGGGCGCCAGGCCGCCAGGCCCGGTACAGCAGCCGGGCCGGTTCCCCAGCCACGGCGGGAAGGGCCAGATGAGGGTGGGCCGGGGCCAGGGGCCGCAGGTCGGGCTCGCCCGGCAGGGGCCAGTAGAGCCCCAGATGCTGCCCCGCCGGCAGCATCTGGGGCAGATCCCGCCGCGCCGCCGCCAGGATCAGGGGCTCGGCAGCGGCCAGGGCCGCCGCCCGCAGGCGGCGGAAGTGGCGCCGGAGCGCTTGCTTGTCCAGCGGTGGTGGCGGCCCTTCGGCCTCGCCGGCTGTCGTTCGTCCCGCGCCGCTCATCGTTGGAACCAGCCGGTGAGGGCCACCGCCAGGGCGTCGGCGGCGTCGTCGGGCCGGGGGGGATCCTCCAGGTTCAGTTCCCGCATCACCGCCGCCAGCACCTCATCCTTTTCGGCGTGACCATGGCCGGCCAGGGCCAGCTTGATCTGCATCGGCGGAAACTCCACCACCGGGATGGCGAAGCGCGCCAGGGTCATGATCACCACGCCGCGGGCTTGAACCACCGCGATCGTGGTGCTGGAGCGGTAGAAGAAGAACTTTTCCACCGCCGCCAATTCGGGGCGCCAGCGGCGGATCAGCCAGCGCAGGTCGGCGGCGATCTCCACCATCCGATCGCCCTCGCTGCGGCCGGGATCGGTGCGGATCATGCCGCAGTCCAGCAGGCGCTGAACCCCCGGCTCGGCCCGGGGTTCCCCCGGCCGCCAGGGCGCCCGCTCCTCCACCTCGATCACGCCGTAGCCCACGCGGGCCAGGCCGGGGTCGATACCGAGGATGATCATGCTCGGGGCCCGTTCAACGCACCAACGGTGGCAGCGCTTTCTGCTCCGTGGCGCGCAGCCGCACCAGTTCCTGCTGCAGGGAGGGATCCTCCCGGAAGGCGCGCCACTGGGGGCTGGCGATGATCTGCCGAGCCGCCTCCGCCCCGAGGCGCTGGCTGGCCTCCACATCGGAGGGGTAGTGGACCCCGCAGTACACCCGGTTGGCACCGCCCTGGTGGCCCACCAGTTCCAGACGTTGCCGGCGCTCCGGCATCAGGTCGGCCAGAAGTTCGGCGGTGGTCCGGAACCACACGGCGTGGCCGGAGGGGAAGGAGCCGGTGGCCTCCGGCGGCAGGCAGGGGCGCAGCTCAGGGTGCGCGAGGTAGGGACGGACGCGGGCTCGCTGCTGCTTGATCTCCCTGTAGGCCGCGCTCACGGGGGCCATGAAGGACTCCAGCCCGGCCTTGAGCGCCGGCGTGGCGGTGCCGAGCTCTGCGCCGACAGCGCTGCTGAAGGTGCTGAGGTTGCGATCCAGCAGCAGCCAGGTGGCCGCCACCATCTCCGGCGTGCGGAAGCGCTGCAGCCAGAGCAGGATCGCCAGGTCGCCGGCCTCCTCCCGGCTGCCCGGCGCCGGAGGCGTGCCGGTGACGCGGCCCAGGGCGGGCCGATCGAGCCTTAGCCCGGCGGCGATGCCGGGGGCTTGGTCGGCCGGCCCGGCCAGGGCGGGCCGTGGGGCGACCAGGGTGCCCTGCAGCAGGGCCAGGGCGGGAAGGAGGGCGGTCATCCTCCGGATCCCATCGAGGGGCGGGCAGCGGCGAGGGGTGGACGCGGCCATGGCGGCAGGCGATCGGCGAGGGGTGGCGTGGGGTGAGGCAGGTTCCGGCAGCGCTTGCCCGGCGGGTCCGGCGCTGGGGTCAGGGCGGGCCAGGGCGTGCTTCCGGGCGCGGCCCAGGGTGCGTTGACGGTGGTGGTGCCGGCGGCGGTTCACAGCGCTGCTGGCCGGCCAGCAACCGGGACTGGCTGTAATGGGTCACCTCCGGCCGCGGTTCGGCGGGCCGGTAGCGCAACGCGATCAGCTGGTCAAAGTCGTCGTTGCCGATCGGCGCCATCGTTGGCCAGCCCAGGCCGGCGGCCAGCTCCGGCAGCCGCCGGTGTTCCCAGAAGAGCACCACTCGCCGGCCATCAAAGGAAGGGTCGGTGAGGATGTGGCGGCCGGAGCGGAAGGAGTTCTCGCGGGAGGCTGTGTCGATGCTGATGTTCAAGCCCGTGGCCACCGCCAGCGGCACAGCTGTCTGGTAGCTGCGGGCGTTCTTGCCGGACTCCGGATCGAGATAGAACGTGCGGATCTGGCTGCATCGCTGCGTGGATCCATGCTGAAAAGGACGACAGATCATGTGCATGATTCTGGAGTTCTTCAAGACCAACCGTCAGCTGGAGTTCATGTACACGATTGAGGACTTGGCCAAGCTTGAGCGGCTGGGTGATCGTGGCCTCCACACGTTCCGACACCGGTGGAGCATGATCACCGAAGGGCTAGCTGACAGGCTCAGCGAGGACACCCTAGCCAGTGTGCTGGCAAAGAAACTGGAGCAGTCTGGGGAGCTCCGAG
>JBBASH010000082.1:0-12392 GCA_040399305.1 Cyanobium sp. | reverse complement strand
GGCCTGCGCCGCCACCCCAGCCGCTCGCTCTGGCCCCGGGCCTGGGAGCTGCGCACCAACCTCTCCGCCTATGACGCCCTCTATGTGGCCCTGGCCGAGCAGCTCGATGCGCCCCTGGTCACCGCCGATGCCCGCCTCGCCAGGGCACCGGGGCTGCGGTGTCTTGTGGAGGTGATATGAGCATCGGCATGGTTCTTCGCTCCGGGAGAGCAGCCTCAGCACAGATGTACTCCAGAAGCCGTTCTTGCCATCGCCGCATCACTTGGCGTGATCAGCAATGGCGCTTCGGAGCGGATACTCGATTCCTGATGATGCAATAACTGCATAGTTACCGGATCTGGCCTAACCCCACGGCCTAAGCTGCACCCCGAAAGGTGGCCCTTCCGCAGCTGCTGAGCCGATGAGCCTCCACCACGAAGTCGCCTTTGAGCGCGAGATCTGCGAGCACCTCGCCGCCAACGGTTGGATCTACGAAGAAGGCAGCGCCGACGCCTACGACCGCCAGCTCGCGCTCTATCCGCCCGATCTGATCGCCTGGGTGCAGGAGACCCAGCCGGAAGCCTGGGAGGTGCTGCAGAAAAACCACGGCGCCAAGGCCAGCGCCACGCTGCTGGAGCGCGTGCGGCGGCAGCTCGATCAGCTCGGCACTCTCGATCTCCTGCGCCAGGGCGTGGAGGTGCTCGGCCTGCCCAAGGCCCTCAAACTCGCCGAGTTCAAGCCGGCCTTTGGGCTCAATCCACAGATCCTGGCCCGCTACAACGCCAACCGCCTGCGGGTGGTGCGGCAGGTGCGCTACTCCACCCGCAACCAGAACTGCCTCGATCTGGTGTTGTTTGTGAACGGCATCCCGGTGGCCACCGTGGAGCTCAAGACCGACAACACCCAGCGGATCGAGGATGCCATCTGGCAGTACAAAACCGACCGCGACCCCAGGCCCGCCGGCCAGGCGCCCGAGCCGCTGCTCTCTTTCCCCAGCGGCGCCCTGGTGCACTTCGCCGTGAGCAACCGCGAGGTGCAGATGACCACGCGCCTGGAGGGGCCCCGCACCCAGTTCCTGCCCTTCAACCGCGGCTCCGATCCGGGAGGCCCCAACTGCGGCGCCGGCAATCCGCTCAGCGCCGGCCATGCCACCGCCTATCTCTGGGAGGAGGTGTGGGAGCGCCACCGCTGGCTCGAGATCCTTGGCCGCTACTGCATCGCCGAGCGCGACAAGAAGAAGCAGATCCGCCGGCTCGTGTTTCCCCGCTACCACCAGCTGGCCGTCACCCGGCTGCTGCTCAAGGCCGTGCTCGAGGAAGGCCCCGGCCTGCGCTATCTGATCCAGCACTCGGCCGGCTCCGGCAAGACCGCCTCGATCGGCTGGAGCGCCCACCTGCTCGCCGATCTGCACGACGGAGCCGACCGCAAGGTCTTCGACACGGTGCTGGTGGTGAGCGACCGCAGCGTGATCGACACCCAGCTGCAGGAAACCCTGGAGAACTTCGAGCGGCGCAAAGGCGTGGTGGCGTCCATCACCAGCGAGAAGGGCATCAAGAGCGAGCAGCTCGCCGCAGCGCTTTCGGGCGACAAGAAGATCGTGGTCTGCACGATTCAGACCTTCCCGGCCCTGATCAAGAAGATGCAGGAGCTCACCGCCACCAGCGGCAAGCGCTTCGCGGTGATCGCCGATGAGGCCCACAGCTCCCAGACCGGCGCCGCGGCCGACAAGCTCAAGCAGGTGCTCTCCGCCGCTGAGGTGGCCGATCTGGCCGATGGCGGCGAGCTCGACATCGAAACCCTTCTGGCAGCCCAGATGGGTGCCCGCACCCGGGAGGCCGGCATCACCTACGTGGCTTTCACGGCCACGCCGAAAGCCAAAACGCTGGAACTCTTCGGCAGGCGGCCCAATCTCAACGAGCCCGCCGGCCCCGGCAACCTGCCGGCGCCCTTCCACGTGTATTCCATGCGCCAGGCAATCGAGGAGGGCTTCATCCTCGATGTGCTGCAGAACTACACCTCCTACAAGGTGGCCTTCCAGCTCGCCCAGGACGGCCACAGCCTCTCCACGGAGGAGGTGGAGCGCAGCGCCGCCCTCAAGAAGCTGATGGGTTGGGTGAAACTCCACCCCCACAACATCGCCCAGAAGGTGCAGATCGTGGTGGAGCACTTCCGCCAGTTCGTCGGGCCGCTGCTGGAGGGCAAGGCCAAGGCAATGGTGGTGGTGGGCTCCCGCAAGGAGGCCGTGCGCTGGAAGCTCGCCATCGACAAATACATCAAGGAGCAGGGCTATCCGCTCGGCACCTTGGTGGCCTTCAGCGGTGAGGTGAACGACCCCGAGATTGGCCCCGATGGCTTCACGGAGCACAGCCAGATCCTCAATCCCGGCCTCAAGGGCGACATCCGCGAAGCCTTCAAGGGCACCGACTACCAGATCCTGCTGGTAGCCAACAAGTTCCAGACCGGTTTTGATCAGCCGCTGCTCTGCGGCATGTATGTGGATCGTCGTCTGGATGGCATCCAGGCTGTCCAGACCCTCTCACGTCTGAACCGCTGCCATCTCGGTAAAGACACCACCTATGTGGTGGATTTCGTGAACGAACCGAATGACATCCTGGCGGCCTTCAAGACCTACTACGCCACCGCCGAGCTGGCCGAGGCCACCGATCCCAACCTGATCCTCGACCTCAAGACCAAGCTCGATGCCCAGGGCCACTACGACGAGTTCGAGATCGAGCGGGTGGTGAAGGTGCTGCTGGAGGATGCTCACAGCGACAAGGTGCGCCAAAAACACTTGTTCGGCGCCATCGAACCAGTGGCCCAGCGATTGATGACGCTGCACAAGGAGGCCAGGCTCGCCTATCGCCAGGCCGAAGAAATCAACGACGGCGAGGCCAGCAAGCGTGCCAAGGATGAACTGGATGCCCTCACGCTGTTCCGCAGCGACATCGGCACCTATGGCCGGTTCTACACCTTCCTGTCGCAGATCTTCGATTACGCCAACACCGGATTGGAGAAGCGGGCGATGTTCTACAAAGCCCTGCTGCCGCTGCTGGAATTCGAGCGGGAGATCAACACGGTGGATCTCTCCAAGCTGGTGCTCACCCACCACCATATTCGTGACCTTGGCAGCAAGAAGCTCGATCTGAAGCAGGGGGAAAGCATTCCCATCCCCGGCATGGCCCCAGGCGGTGGCGGGGTGCAGGAGAAGCAGAAGGCGCAGCTGGCGGAGATCATCGAAAAGCTGAATCAGATCTTCAGCGGTGTTCAGCCCGCTGAGGAGGTGATCTATGCCACTCAGATTCTCCCCACCCGGTTGCGGCAATCCATCACCCTGCGCCAGCAGGCAGCGGCCAACAGCAAGCAGCAGTTCGGCAGCTCACCGGATCTGGATCGCGAACTGATGGACGCGATCATCGGCGCCCTCGATGCCCATCAGATCATGAGCAGCCAAGCGCTGAATTCGCCCGAGGCGCGCGCCGGCCTGAAAGACATCCTGCTGAACCACACCAACCTCTACGAAGATCTGCGCGATCAGGCCAGCAAGCATGAGCCCTGATTCGCTCGTCCATACCGCTGCGGAACAGGCCAGGAGTGTGGTGCTGCAGATGATGGCCGAGCGAGGCCGGGGCGTGGTGCTGGTGGGCATTGCCCGCATCGACCTGGCCTTGGAGCGCCTGCTCAAGGCCGTGATGGCCCCGAATCCCGATCAAGACGACGCCCTCTTCCGCCCCGAGCGCTCCCTCGGCAGTTTCGCCGCCAAGATCAGCCTGGCCTCCCGGCTTGCCCTGATCGATCCGGCCGTGGCGAAGGCGCTCCATGCCCTGCGTGGCGTGCGCAACGACTTCGCCCACTCCGCCGACGACACCAACCTCGCCGCCCCCCACCACCGCAAACGCCTCGCTCCCGCCTACACGGAAGCCCGCGCCAACCCCCTCTGGCCCCCGCTGGAGGCGATCCTCGAAGCCCAGGGCGGTCTCGATGCCGACCAGCGCCAGTTCATCCTGCTGGTCACGGTGCTGGTGGCCTTTATCGAATCCTGCGCCCGCCTCCAGCAACCCTTCCAACCCCGCGCCACGGTGCGGTTTTCGGGGGGCTGAATCGCCCTCGGCCTTTACCAAGTCAGCAGGGACGCGATCATCTAGCGCCTCACCACGGGATCAGCCAGAGGCCTCCACTTAGGCCAGCAGCCGGTAGAGGCGGCTGCCGTTGAACGGGGTGCATCGCCTGCCATTGGTCTGCGATCGGGGTGGGCTGCACGACCAGATCGTTCAGGACATCGATGGCTTGGAGGCGCAGCCAGGAGTCCTCGCTCAGTCGCGGTGCAGGGGGAATCCGGCCAAATTTAAGATGATGGAGAATAGGGGACTCGAACCCCTGACCTCTGCGGTGCGATCGCAGCGCTCTACCAGCTGAGCTAATTCCCCGTCGCCCGCCATTATCACCAGCAAACCCCCGTGCGCGGATCCCCCCGTGAGCGATTCCATGGCTGATGCCGGCACCCCTCCCCTCGACGGTCGCGGTGAGCCGATCACGCCCGAGCGGCTGGAGGCCTTCGATGAGGCCGCCACCGCCGAACTGGCCCGCCGCCTGGAAGACGACGACTACCCCTCCCCCTTCGCGGGCCTCGGCGACTGGCACCTTTTAAGGGCCCTGGCCATCCACCGCCCCGAGCTGGCCCGCCCCTACGTGCACCTGGTGGATCAGGAACCCTTCGACGAGGAATGATCCCCTTACCCCCACCCGCTGATCCCCTTGCACCCCTCGGCTGATCCCAGCAGTCCCGCCGATCCCCTGGCGGGCCGCCGCGTGCTGGTGCTGATCAGCGGCAGTATCGCTGCGGTGAAGCTGCCCCAGCTGGTGAGTGCCCTGGTGAAGCGCGGCGCCTTGGTGCGCTGTGCTGTCACGCCGTCGGCGGCGCGGCTGGTGAGTCCGGTGGCCCTGGCCAGCCTCAGCCGCCACCCCTGCCACGGCGACGACGACCCCTGGAGCCCCGCCGCCCCCCGCCCCCTCCATGTGGAGCTGGCCGAGTGGGCCGAGTTGGTGCTGCTCGCGCCCCTGAGTGCCACCACCCTGGGGCGCTGGGTCCATGGCCTGGGCGACACCTTGGTGGCCTCCGTGCTGCTGGCCTGTGAGGCGCCGGTGTTGGTGGCGCCGGCGATGAACACCGCCATGTGGGGCTCCCCCGGTGTGGCGGCCAACTGGCAGGCCCTGCAGGGCTGGGAGCGGGTGGTGCCCCTGCCCCCCGCCAGCGGCCTGCTGGCCTGCGACCGGATCGGCGATGGCCGCATGGCCGAACCCGAACGGCTCCTGCTGGGCCTCGAATCCCTCGCCGTCTGGGGCTGGCGGCGCGATTGGCTCGGCCGCCGTCTACTGGTGAGCGCCGGCCCCACCCGAGAGCCCCTCGATCCGGCCCGCTGCCTCACCAACCCCAGCACCGGCTTGATGGGCCTTTGCCTCGCCCAGGCCGCCCTGCTGCGGGGGGCCGAGGTGGACCTGGTGCATGGTCCGCTCACGGCGCCAGCCGCGCTGCTGGAAGGGTTGCGCTGCCATCCGATCACCACCGCAAGCGAGCTGGAGGCGGCCCTGGCCCGGCTGCAGCCCCAGGCCCACGCCATCGCCATGGCTGCAGCGGTGGCCGACCATCGCCGGGCCGCCCCCCGAGCCGACAAGCTCTCCAAGCAGGAGCTGGAGGCGGCCCTCAGCGGCGGCTGGGAAACGGTGCCGGACCTGCTGGCCGGCCTGGTGGCCCGCCGGCCCCCTGGTCAACGCATTCTCGGCTTTGCGGCCTACAGCGGCACGGATCTGCAGCCGGTTCGCGCCAAATTCGCCCGCAAAGGCTGCGATCTGCTGTTCGCCAATCCGATCGACAGCCCTGGCGCGGGCTTCGCCAGCGCTACCAATACCGGCTGGCTGCTGGGTCCGGGCCCCGAAGAAAGCCGGCTGGAGCCCGCCTCCAAGCTGGCCATCGCCCACCGGTTGCTCTCGGGTCTGGGGGCGTCTCTAGGCGAGTCGCAAACATCCGAAAGCTGAGGGATCCTGCTGAAACCCGAACCGTGGGTGGAGACGCTCCGATGCAGCGAAGCCCAGACCTAGGCCAAGGCATCAGACAGCCATCAACCCAGCCATCGACAGGCAATAGGCATCAAGTTCACCCGAAGAAGGGCGGCCGGGAATCGATCAGGCGGCCTGGGGCTGCTCCCCCTGCGGCCCCGTCGCGCGGGGAGCCTCCCGTTGCAACAGATCCATGAAGGTGCGCAGTTGCAGGCGAGGTATGTAAGGCCAGCCGCCGCTGTCCTCCATTGACTCCAGCAGTTGATAGAGGCGGTTGCGATCTTCGGGGAGGCTGTTGCGGAAAGCGCCGTCTTGAATAGTGCGGTGCAGCTTCTCAAGCCGCCGCAACAGATCCAGCAGGGCGGCCGGATCGCCTTCGAGGCCTTCGGCCAAGGCCAGCAGAACCCTGAGCTCCTGATCGCCCGCCGTAAAGCCCGTGGCAGGCCCGGAGCCACCGGAGGGCGCCTCGGCGGCGGCGGGGTTGTGGAAGGGGGTGGTGGGCGGCTCGGGGGTCATGCGCCTCTCATACAGGTTGTTGAGAGCCGCTGCAAGCTATCAGGAGTGGGCGTTTTGCACCGGTAGGATCCCGGCCAGCCCAGTCCTTGTCCGTCTCTGCGGCGTTTCCCCCATGCGTTTCCGTCCCCTGCTGGCCCTCGTGCTGGCGTTGTGTCTGACCCTGGTCACCGCATGCAGCGGCGGCGCCAAGGCCCTCGACCGGTCGAACACCACCTACGACGACATCGTTAACACCGGTAAGGCCAACTCTTGCCCCACCCTTCCCGATTCCGCGCGGGGCACCATCAGCCTCGACCCCTCGGCCCGCTACCAGCTGCGGGAGATCTGCCTGCACCCCTCCGAGGTGTTCGTGAAGGGTGAGCCGGCGAACAAGCGCCAAGAGGCCCAGTTCGTAGCCGGCAAGATCCTCACCCGCTACACCTCCAGCCTCGACCAGGTGTATGGCGAGCTCAAGGTGAATGGCGACCAGCTCACCTTCACCGAACTGGGCGGCATCGACTTCCAGCCCGTCACCGTGCTGCTGCCCGGTGGTGAGGAGGTGCCCTTCACCTTCTCCAGCAAGGAGCTGGTGGCCACCGCCAATGGCAACGCCTTCACCACCAGCACCGACTTCAGCGGCCCCTATCGCGCCCCGAGCTACCGCACCAGCAACTTCCTTGACCCCAAGGGCCGCGGCCTCACCACCGGCTACAGCAGCGCCGTGGGTCTGGTGCCCGCCGGTGACGACGAGAAGCTCCGCAAGGAAACGATTAAGCAGTACGTGGATGGCACCGGCACCATGGATTTCTCGATCACCAAGATCGACTCCGAAACCGGTGAGTTCGCCGGCGTGTTCGTCGCCATCCAGCCCTCCGACACGGACATGGGCACCAAGGCCGCCGTGGACGTGAAAATCACCGGTGAGCTCTACGGCCGCCTTGAGAAGGCCTGATCCGCCAGCCCTCGGAATTCGGGAGCTCTCGGATGGTTCACAACCGCCGAAAACGCCTCACCCGAGAGTCGATGGATCGTTCGAAGCCTTGATCGGTTCTCCAGTCGAGGATCGGTTCTCCAAACCAGCCTCAGGCTCCCTCAGGGGGGCCTTTTTTATGGCCGTTCCCCACGGCGCGGTGGCTTCCCCAGGAGGCGCGCGAATCCCCTGGAGAAAGATGGGGCCCGAAGCAGGGGTCCAGCAGCCCTTGCAGGCCGCGGCCTATCCAGCGGCCACCGTCTGGGAGAATCACCCCTCCCTGCCTGCCTCTCCGGCCATGACGATCGCCGCGCCCGGTCTCATCCAGCCCCACGGAGGCTCCCTGGTGGATCTGATGGTTCCCGCCGACCAGCGGGAGACGGTGCGCACCGGGGTGGATCGGGTGGTGGCCTGCAGCGACCGCAATGCCTGCGATGTGGAACTGCTGGTGGTGGGCGGCTTCTCGCCCCTGCGCGGCTTCATGCACCAGGAGGACTACGAGGCGGTGGTGGCCAACCACCGCACCAGCAGCGGCCTGCTGTTCGGCCTGCCGATCGTGTTCGACACCGACGACGCCAGCATCGCCATGGGCGACCGGCTGCTGCTCACCTACCAAGGCCAGGACCTGGCCGTGCTCACGGTGGAGAGCCGCTGGGAACCCGACAAGGTGAAGGAGGCCAAGGGTTGCTACGGCACCACCTCCCTGGAGCACCCCGCCGTGCGCATGATCGCCACCGAGCGGGGCCGCTTCTATCTCGGCGGCCGGGTGCAGGGCCTCGAACTGCCCCGGCGGGTCTTCCCCTGCCGCACTCCCGCCGAGGTGCGCTCCACCCTGCCCATCGGCGAGGACGTGGTGGCCTTCCAGTGCCGCAATCCGATCCACCGCGCCCACTACGAACTGTTCACCCGCGCCCTCGAGGCCACCAACGTGAGCAAGGGCGGCGTGGTGCTGGTGCACCCCACCTGCGGCCCCACCCAGGACGACGACATCGCCGGTGAGGTGCGCTTCCAGACCTACGAACGGCTCGCCTCGGAGGTGAACAACCCCCGCATCCGCTGGGCCTACCTGCCCTATTCGATGCACATGGCGGGTCCGCGCGAGGCGCTCCAGCACATGATCATCCGCAAGAACTACGGCTGCACCCACTTCATCATTGGCCGCGACATGGCCGGCTGTAAGTCGAGCCTCACTGGCGACGACTTCTACGGCGCCTACGAGGCCCAGGATTTCGCCCGCGACAACGCCCCCGAACTCGGCATGGAAACGGTGCCCTCCCTCAACCTCGTCTACACCGAGGAGGAGGGCTACGTGACCGCCGAGCACGCCGAGGCCCGCGGCCTGCATGTGCGCAAGCTCAGCGGCACCCAGTTCCGGGCGATGCTGCGGGGTGGCGAAGAGATTCCCGAGTGGTTCGCCTTCCGCAGCGTGGTGGAGGTGCTGCGGGCCGCGGCCTGAGGGCCCCGCCGGGCCATTCGTGGGCCAGACTGAACAGGGCCACGAGGCCTGCGGTTAACATTCCTTAACTACTGTCTCACCTGGAGGCTCGGCCTTGAAGAAACGCTGGCGCAATGCGGGGCTTTATGTCCTGCTGGTGATCGTCTTCATCGCCCTGGGAACCGCCTTCCTGGAACGCCCCGATCCGGCGGGAGCCCCCCGAACCCTCCGCTACAGCGACTTCGTGGAGGCCGTTCAGTCGAACGAGATCTCGCGGGTCCTCATCTCCCCCGACCGCGGCACCGCCCAGGTCGTCGAGAACGATGGTCAGCGGGCCGTGGTGAACCTCGCCCCCGACAAGGACCTGCTCAAGATCCTCACGGACCACAACGTGGACATCGCCGTGCAGCCGAACCGCGAACCGGCGGCCTGGCAGCAGGCGGTGGGCAGCCTGCTCTTCCCCCTGATCCTGCTCGGGGGCCTGTTCTTCCTGCTGCGGCGGGCCCAGGGCGGCGGCGGCAATCCCGCCATGAACTTCGGCAAGAGCAAGGCCCGCGTTCAGATGGAACCCCAAACCCAGGTGACCTTCGGCGATGTAGCCGGCATTGAAGGGGCCAAGCTTGAGCTCACCGAAGTGGTGGATTTCCTCAAGAATCCCGATCGCTTCACCGCCGTCGGCGCCAAGATTCCCAAGGGGGTGCTGCTGGTAGGCCCTCCGGGCACCGGCAAGACCCTGCTCGCCAAGGCCGTGGCCGGCGAGGCCGGTGTGCCCTTCTTCTCGATCTCAGGCTCGGAGTTCGTGGAGATGTTCGTGGGCGTCGGCGCCAGCCGGGTTCGCGACTTGTTCGAGCAAGCCAAGAAGAGTGCTCCCTGCATCGTGTTCATCGATGAGATCGATGCCGTCGGCCGTCAGCGGGGCGCAGGCCTCGGGGGCGGCAACGACGAACGCGAGCAGACCCTCAACCAGCTGCTCACCGAGATGGACGGCTTCGAGGGCAACACCGGCATCATCATCGTGGCCGCCACCAACCGGCCCGACGTGCTCGATTCGGCGCTGATGCGGCCCGGTCGCTTCGATCGCCAGGTGGTGGTGGATCGCCCCGACTACCAGGGAAGGCTCCAGATCCTCAAGGTGCACGCCCGCGGCAAGACCCTCGCCGCCGATGTCGACCTCGACAAGGTGGCGCGTCGCACCCCAGGCTTCACCGGCGCCGACCTGGCCAACCTGCTCAACGAGGCCGCCATCCTGGCCGCCCGCCGTCAGCTCACCGAGATCGCCATGGATGAGGTGAATGACGCTATTGAGCGAGTGATGGCCGGACCCGAGAAGAAGGACCGGGTGATGAGCGAGAAGCGCAAACGCCTGGTGGCCTTCCACGAAGCCGGCCATGCCCTTGTGGGCGCCCTGATGCCCGACTACGACCCGGTTCAGAAGATCAGCATCATTCCCCGGGGCCAGGCCGGTGGTCTCACCTTCTTCACCCCCAGCGAAGAGCGGATGGAATCGGGCCTCTACTCCCGCTCCTACCTCCAAAATCAGATGGCCGTGGCCCTCGGTGGCCGCGTCGCCGAGGAGATCGTCTACGGCGAAGATGAGGTCACCACCGGTGCCTCTAACGATCTCCAGCAGGTGGCGCGGGTTGCACGCCAGATGGTCACCCGCTTCGGCATGAGCGATCGCCTCGGCCCCGTGGCCCTTGGCCGAAGCCAGGGCGGCATGTTCCTTGGCCGCGACATCGCCGCCGAGCGCGACTTCTCCGAAGACACCGCCGCCGCCATCGACGAAGAAGTGTCGCAATTGGTCGATGAGGCCTACCGCCGTGCCACCGAGGTGCTGGTGGCCAACCGTCCAGTGCTCGACGAACTCGCCGAAATCCTCGTCGAGAAGGAGACGGTGGATGCTGAGGAACTCCAGGAACTGCTCCTGACCCGCGATGTCAAGGTGGCGGCCTACGTCTGACGCCACCACCGACCTGATCACCTCGCTGCGCCACCAGCCCCTGCTGGTGGTGCTCAGGCCCTCGAACCCTCAGCAGGCCTTCCGTGCGATCACCGCACTGGCGGCCCTGGGGGTTCACCATGTGGAGCTGGCCTGGCGAGCAGATCCTGCCTGGGTGGGCGAGTGCCGTGAGCTGATCCAGGCCTTCCCCGACCTTCGGCTCGGGGCCGCCTCCCTCTGCAGCGCTGCTGCCCTCGAAGAGGCCCGCAGGGCAGGCTTCTCCTATGCGGTGTCGCCGGTGCTGGAGCGCGATCTGGTGGAGCGGGCCGGGCCGGATCTGGTGCTGGTGCCCGGTGTGATGACGCCGACCGAGGTGCATCAGGCCCGTGCCTGGGGCTGCGCGCTGGTGAAGCTCTTTCCCGCCGCACCCCTAGGAGCGAGCTACTGGCGGCGCCTCGCCCCTCCCCTGGGGGCCTCCCTTCCCTTCTGCATCGCCGCCGGCGGCCTCGCCGCCGGGGATGTGCTCCCCTGGCTGGAAGCCGGGGTGGATGCGGTGGCGCTGGGCTCCAGCCTGAGGGTCAGCGAAGCGGGCGAGGTGGATGGAGAGGAGCCCCTGCGCTCTCTGGTGGAGAGCTTGACGGCACGGTTCGTCTGAAAGTTCCTCGCACCATTGGGCACCCCACGGAGTGCGCCATCCCCACGGATGCGCCATCAAGGAGACCAATCGCGAAACCCAGTCCCCTGCCTCCAAGCCGCCGAGCGCAACGCCGCTCAAGACGTCGCCCCACCCTCCCCGCATGCACCCCCCCATGCTGTTGCCGTTGCGAGTCTGTAGTGCTACTGATGAGATAGACGATTCCCAAGAATGTCTCAGCTCACGATCCAGCTCAGCGACAAGGCCGATGCCCTGATAGCCCAGCTCCAGAAGGAGATCTTTAACCGGCGTCGCAAGAAGGTGTCGGCGGCCGGGGTGATCGAGACGCTGGTCGAAAGTGGCGCCAAGTCCCAGTCCGACAAGCGCTTCGCCACCTCCTGGAGCAATCTGATCGCCGACATCGAAAAGGCGGCGCGGGTGGCCCATGCCCACGGCGCCAAACCGGCCAACCTCAGCGATGAGGAGTGGGCCTTGGTGCTCTCCCATCGCACCCGGGTGGTGGCCCCAGCCACCTCTTCCCGCAGGTCGGCCGGCAGAACCCGGGGGGCGTCGGTGCGCCGCGGTGCCAACGCCAACCGCGTTGCGCCAATCGCAACGGACGCCGACGCCAGCTCCAGCGACAGCGCCTCCAAGACCGCCAGGAGCCGCTCTGCAGGCGCCGCCGCCAAGGTCTCCCGGCGAAGCTCCACCCGGCCCAGCAAGGCAACCAGTTCCGAGGCCCTGGGGTCTTCCCCAGAAACAGCCGCACCCACCGCTGCGGTGAAGCGAACCACCAAAGCGAAGTCCGCTGCAAAACCGGCCCGGACAACCCGGAAGGCATCCTCTTCACTAGCGAAGGAGTCGGCCAAGACCAGGGCCACCAAGCCCA
>JBBASH010000081.1:0-12496 GCA_040399305.1 Cyanobium sp. | reverse complement strand
GTGGGTGCCGAAATGCAGCACCGCATCGGCGCCCCACACCTTCTCGAGATAGGTGTAGTAAGCGGCGAAGCCGTGGTGAGGGCTGGCGCTGCGGGAATAGAGCAGCCGCATCGGGTCGCCTTCGTAGCCGAAGGTGGGCTGCACCCCCACAAACACGTTGCCGAAGTGGCGGCCGTAGATCAGCAGGTTGGTGCCGTCGCTGTTCAAGTTGCCGGGGGGCTTGCCCCAGTTTTCCTCGAGGCGGTGGGAATAGGGGGTGAGCCGCTCGTATTCGGCCACGCTCATGCGATGGGCAATCGCCAGCTCAGGGGCTCCCTGCAGGGCCTCGGGATCGGTGAGCACCGCCTCCATCAGCGCCTTGGGCGTGCGGGGCATGTCGTCCACGGTGTAGCCCTTGAGCTTCATCTCCTCGAGCACCCGGAAGATCGAGCCGAACACATCGAGATAGGCGGCCGTGCCGACGTTGCCCTTGTCGGGGGGGAAGCTGAACACGGTGATCGCCAGCTTTTTCTCGGCGCGGGGCTTGATCCGCAAGGAGGCCCAGCGGATCGCCCGCTCGGCGATGGCATCCACCCGGTCCTGAAGGGTGTGGGCCTTGCCCGTGGCGTCGTCGCGGCCAGAGAGCACGATCGGCTCGATGGCGCCATCGAGTTCTGGGATGGCAATCTGCAGGGCCACCTGCACCGGGTGCAGGCCCAGGTCGCTCTCCTCCCATTCCTGGGTGGTCTGGAACACCAGGGGCAGAGCCACCATGTAGGGGCAGTTGAGGCGCTTCAGCGACTCGATCGCCTTGGGGTGGTCCTGGCGGGCCGGGCCGCCCACCAGGGCAAAGCCGGTGAGGCTCACCACCCCATCCACCAGGGGCACCTCGGGGTTGAGGGGGTCGTAGAAGAAGGCATTCACCGGCTTGGAGAAATCCAGGCCGCCGCAGAACACAGGAATCACGGTGGCGCCGCGGTATTCCAGCTCCTGGATCACCGCCACGTAGTGGGCCTCATCACCGGTCACGATGTGGCTGCGCTGCAAGACCAGGCCGATCACCGGACCCTTGCGGGCCTTCTCGGAGAGATCACTACGGCTAGAGCTCCAGTTGAGGTACTCCTTGAGGTCTTCGAACATCCCCGGCGCCAGGGGGTGCCAGATGCCCAGATCGGGGAACACCACAGGGTCGGCCACCTGCAGCTCGGGCCTGTCCCCTTCGCTGCGGGGAAAGACGTATTTGTCGGCCAGCATCAACAGGAAGTTGCGCAGGTTGTCCGGCGTTCCCCCCAGCCAGTACTGGAAGCTGAGCATGAAGGAGCGGGCATCCTGCGCCTTCTCCACCGGCAGGTACTTGAGCACCGCCGGCAGGGTGTTGAGGAGCTTGAGCATCGCGTCCTGGAAGCCGGCCGAGGAGCCGCCCTTCTCCTTGCGCTTCTTCATGAACTGGGCGATGGCGCTCTTGCTCTGGCCGAGCTGGGCCATCGAGAAGGTGCCCAGCTTGTTGAGGCGCATCACCTCGGGCATCGAGGGGAACACCACCGCCGCCTTGAGCCGGTCCCGGTGGGGCGCCACGGCCTCCACCACCTTCTGGGCCAGGTCCTCGATGAAGATCAGCGAGGCGATGAACACATCGGCCGCCGCCACGTCGGCGCAGAAATCGGCGTAGTTCTGCGGGTCGCGCAGCTCCTCAATCAGGTAGCCGCTCAGCTCGATCGCCAGGGCGCCGTTGTGGTCATTGATCGCCTGGGCGGCGGTGGTGAGGGCGTTCTGGTACTGGGGCTCGAGCACCACGTACACCGCCTTCATCACAGCCCTTCCATCGGCGGCGGTCCCATTAGCAGGGGTGACCCGGCGATTGGCGGAACGGACCTGCGTGAACATACGAGCCGAGGATTGAGCAATGTGAAGGAGCCTACGAAGCAACACCGACCTGTGCGACCGGAAGCGCAAAGGCGTTACAGGAGAGGTTGCGGCGCGCTGGCCACCCGGCCGTAGCCCAAGCGGGCCAGCAGCGGCCCGGCCATCGCCGTGGTGATCAGGGCCATCAGCACCCCCATGGTGAACAGCTCGGGGGTGATCACCCCCAGGGAGAAGCCCACGTTGAGCACCACCAGCTCGGTGAGGCCGCGGGTGTTCATCAGCCAGCCCAGGGCCTGGGCCTCCCGCGGCGGCACGCCGCTGGCCCGGGCCACGACCCAGGTGCCGAGGAATTTGCCGGCCACCGCCACCACCAGCACCAGCAGGGCCGCCAGGAGCAGCTGGGGGGTGTTGAGGCTGCCGATGCGGGTGTTCAGGCCGCTCATGGCAAAAAAGAGCGGCAACAGCAGCCGCAGCACCACCGTTTCCAGGCGCAGGGCGAGCCAACGGTGCAGGGCCTCGTTGCGGGGCATCGCCAGGCCCCAGAGGAAGGCCCCGAAGATCACATGCACCCCGATCAGCTCGGTGGCCACGCCGCTGAGCAGGGCGCCGCTGAACACCCCGGTCTGGAGCAGTTCGCCGGGGGCCTCACCGCGGCGATGGCGGCGCTCCATCCACCGGCGCAGGGGGGCGGTGGCCAGCAGCAGCACCGTGGCGTAAAGGGCCGTGCCGACCAGGGTGGGCAAGGCCCCCAGGGCGGAACCGGAGCGGCTGAAGGCCACCACCGCCGCCAGCAGGCTCCAGCCCACCACGTCGTCGAGGGCGGCCGCCGTGATCGCCAGGGCCCCCAGGGGCTGGCCCATCAGGTTGCGCTCCGCCAGGATTCGCGCCAGCACCGGAAAGGCGGTGATCGCCATGGCCGTGCCCATGAACAGGGCCCCGGCCACGCTGTGGTCGCCCGGCAGCAGATCCGGCTGCCAGCCCTCAAATCCGTAGGCCAGGGCAAGCCCCAGCAGCAGCGGCAGCAGCACCCCCACCGTGGTCACCCGGCTGGCCAGCGGAATGCGGCCCTGCAGGAGCCGGGGGTTGAGCTCCAGCCCCACCAGAAACATGAACAGCACCAGGCCCAGCTGCCCGAGCAGATTGAGCTGGGTGCGCACCGCCGGGCTGAACAACCAGGCCGAAAGCTGGGGCTGCAGCGCCCCCAGCAGGCTGGGCCCAAGCAGGATGCCGCCCACGATGTCGCCCAACACCCGGGGCTGGCCGAGGCGATCGGCCAGCTGCCCCAGCAGCTGGGCCACCGTGATCACCACGGCCACGGCCAGCAGGGCGGTGACCAGGGGGGACAGCTCCATGGCCGGGGTCGTCAAGGCCTGGCCATCCTGATGCCGGTGGGGCGGGGTCCAGAGCCAGGGCCAGGCCGCCTCGGAAGGCCCCCAAGGACGGCGCGACCAGACCTGGAGATTCAGCCCTCTCAAGGGCGGCCCGACCCCGAGACAGGCGCGACCACACCAACGGAACGTTCCGCCAGCAACCATCGACAAACCCGCTCGGCGGGAACAGCCGACCGCCTGGGTCGGCCGAGTAGCCGACTTCACGCCAGAAAGAAGGGATTGGAGCTGGCGGGCGCGGGACCGAGGCCAAGAGCGCGGGTCGGCCGACCTGGGCAGCCCCTGCAGGATGGCCTACCAAGTCAGCACCGCGCACTCCAGACAGGGCCCCGGAGCAACCACCCCATAGGCTCAGCAGCATCGGCTGTGGCCGCCCCCCGCCAGCGGCCTGAACCCTCCCGACCGGCTGCGGTCCCTTCCCATGACGAGCACCCCCTCACCCCTTGCCTCCGATCCCGCCGCCGCCCCGCTGACGGTGGTGGTGGCCGGCGCCCTGGGCCGGATGGGTGCCGAGGTGGTGAAGGCGGTACGCGATGCCGCCGATTGCATCCTGGTGGGCGCCATCGACACCACGCCCGGCAAGGAGGGCGCCGATGTGGGCCTGGAGCTGGGCTTGGGCGAGCTGGAGGTGGCGATCACCGCCGATTTCGAGGGCACCCTGTGCCAGGCGAGCCAGGCGGTGCGCAACGCCGGTCCCGGCGGCGGCGCGGTGTTGGTGGATTTCACCCACCCCAGCGTGGTCTACGAGCACGCCCGCGGCGCGATCGCCTACGGCGTGCATCCGGTGATTGGCACCACCGGTCTTTCGCCGGAGCAGCTGGCCGATCTGGCCGAATTTGCCGCCAAAGCCTCGGTGGGCGGCGCCGTGATCCCCAACTTCTCGGTGGGCATGGTGCTGCTGCAGCAGGCGGCGGCGGCGGCGGCTCGCTTCTACGACTACGCCGAGCTCACCGAACTGCACCACAACCTCAAGGCCGATGCCCCGAGCGGCACCTGCATCAAAACGGCCGAGCTCATTGAGGAGCTCGGCAAGGCCTTCAACCCAACCCAGGTGGAGGAGCACGAAACCCTGGCAGGCTGCCGCGGCGGGCGGCGCGAGAGCGGCCTGCGGCTCCATTCGATTCGGTTGCCGGGCCTGGTGGCCCACCAGGAAGTGATGTTCGGCGGCCCCGGTGAGACCTACACCCTGCGCCACGACACGATTGATCGCTCCGCTTACATGCCCGGCGT
Source organism: Cyanobium sp. (assembly GCA_040399305.1). Lineage (GTDB taxonomy): Bacteria > Cyanobacteriota > Cyanobacteriia > PCC-6307 > Cyanobiaceae > Cyanobium. Next base: position 8,036 of record JBBASH010000081.1, on the reverse strand, counting down.
GCTCCACACGGTGCGGCGGGTGCGCCTGCTGGAAGGGCTGGTGTACGGCCTGGAGCGGTTGCTCTGAGCCGCCAGCGCGGGACACTGGCGCCATGCTGATTCCCCTGCGACCCGGTGAGCTGGAACGCCTGATTCCAGCGGTGGCCACCGGTCCCCAGTTCAATGCCTGCAGCCGCGAGCCCCGCAAGCTGCTGCAGCGGGTGCTGATCTCGGTGATCGGGGGGGTGCTCACCCTGCTGATCAGCCAGACCCTGTTTTTCTCCAGCAAGCTCGGGCCGGTGATGCTGGTGGTGGGGGTGGTGTTCCTCCTCTATCTGCTGTGGGGACCGATCCTGGAGGCCGGCCAGCGCAACGCCACCCTGCGCCGCTATCCGGCGGCCGCGCTCTTTGAGGGAAGGGTGGCGGATCTGTTCACCCGCGAGGTGGTGGAGAGCCGGCGGGAACAAGCCAACCGAGAGGGGCGGCTGGAGCTGGTGGAGGACAAACGCACCTGGCTCTGCCTGGAACTGGAGGACGAGGAGGGCTACCTGGGCCAGCTGCGCTTTCCCTTCGAGAAGCGCCACCAGACGATCCGGCGGGGCATGGTGGTGCGCACCCTGGTGCTGAGCGAGCGGCGCGATTTCAGCCGGATCGGGGCGATCACCGATGGCTGGTTGCCCCAGGTCAAGGAGTGGGTGGGCGAGTACCCCTATCTGCTGCGACCCGCTTTCGAGGAGCTGTGCCTGCGGCGGCTGCGTTGAATTCACCAGACCGCTGCCGTGCGGGCGCTACGGAGAACCGTCGATCTTGGAGCGGAGAACCGTCGGCCCCGGAGCCGACCGAAGCGCCCCAAACCCGCAACATTGCGTTACAGTTCCCGTAACACTTCGAAACCGCCCCCATGGCTTCCTCCGCTGCCGCCTCCGCCGCCGCCGCCGGCGCCACCGTGACCACCGAAGACGGTGGCCGTCTGAACGCCTTCGCCACCGAACCCCGCATGGAAGTGGTGAGCAGCGAGAGCGGCTGGGGCTTCCACGAGCGCGCTGAAAAGCTCAACGGCCGCATGGCCATGCTCGGCTTCATCGCCCTCCTCGCCACCGAGTTCGCCCTAGGCGGCGAAGCCTTCACCAAGGGTCTGCTCGGCCTCGGCTGATCCCATCTGGGGGAATCCTGCGGCCAGCTGAACCCCTACGGGTTCTTCAACCTCAGGTTCCCATCGACTGTTGCGCGCGGTTCACTCCGCGGCAGCCCACTCCGCCGCAGCAGACTCTGCTGCGGCTTTCTTTTGCCTCCCCCCCCTGATGCGCCCCCCACTCCAGGCCCGGGTGATCGGCGCGGGTCCCACCGGCAGCCTGGCGGCCCTGGCCCTGGCCGAAGCCGGCTGGACCGTATCCCTGGAGGATGCCCTCAGGCCCGACCAACTCACGGCCCGGCAGCGGGCCTATGCCTTCACCCACTCCAGCCGTCGGCTGCTGGAGAACCTTGGCCTCTGGGAAGGGGTGGAGCCCCTACTGGTGCCCTTCCACAGCCTCCGCCTGCTCGATGCGGCCCTGCAGCAGGGGCTCACCTTCCTCCCGGATGACCTACCGCAGCCAGCCAAGAGCGGATCGGTGGCGCCGATCGGCTGGATCGGCCGCCACGCTCCCCTGATGGAGCATCTGCTCGAGAAGCTGCTGCAGCATCCCGCCATCACCCTGCACCTTGGTGGGTCCCCCCCCGACGCCGTCATCACGCCCCCCCAGCTTGTGGTGGCCGCCGATGGTCCCGCCTCCGCGACCCGCACGGCCCTGGGGATCGGCAGCTGGGGCTGGGACTACCGCCAGCAGTGCCTCACGGCGGAGGTGGAGCTCCGGGGGAGCGAACCCAACCAGGCCTGGGAGTTACTGCGTCCAGAGGGACCCTTTGCGGTGCTCCCCTTAGGAAACGGCCGAACCCAGCTGGTCTGGAGCGCCCCGTCAAGCCGCTGCCGCCAGCTCGAATCCCTTTCGCCATCGGCCTTTCTCGACAGCCTCATGGCCGTCCTCCCCGATCCGCTGGAACCCGATGCCCTGCGGGACCAGCCCCGGGCCTTCCCCGTGGGCCTGCGGCTGGCGCGGCGCCTGAGCAGCGGCAACACGGTGCTGGTGGGCGAGAGCGGCCACCGCTGCCATCCGGTGGGCGGCCAGGGCCTGAACCTCTGCTGGAGGGATGTGGCCGTGCTGCACCGGCTGGCCTCCAGGGCCGCCACAGGGTTGATTCCCCCGCACCGCCTCGCCGCGGCCTACGGTCGCCGCCGCTGGCCTGATGTGGTGCTGGTGCTGATGGCCACCGACCTTCTCGTGCGCCTCTACTCCAACCGGCATCCCCTGCTGCTGCCGCTGCGGAGCTGCGCCTTAGCGCTGCTGACCGCGGCCCGCCCCCTGCGGCGCCAGGTGCTGGGGGTGATGACCGACGGTCTGCCCCGCTTGCGGCCCGGGCGAGGTCTTGCCAGCCTGACGCCATGGTGATCTGTACGACGCCCCAGCCCGTTCCCTCAGGCGCCCTGCTGCGCTTCCTCAGGCACCGCCTCGGCCTCAGCGAGAGCGCCCTGGCCCTCGGCATTCGCCAGTCGCAGTTGGAACAGGCCCCGCTGCCGGTGGTGCTGTGGCGCTACGGGCTGATCAGCCTGGAGCAGCTCGATGCCGTGCTGGCCTGGCAGGACAGCGACGGCTGAGCCGCTCCGCCGGCCCCTCACTGGTAAACGATCAGGGATTCCACCGGGACACCGGCGGGCAGTTTGCTGCGGCCGTTCAGATCCGCCAACTCGATCACAAACGCGAAGCCGCAGGGCTGGCCACCGGCCAGGGTCACCAGTTCGGCTGTGGCTGCGGCGGTTCCGCCGGTAGCCAGCAGATCGTCCACGATCAGCACCCGGGGACTGTTCTCAAAACCATCCCGATGGATCTCCAGACGATCCGTGCCGTATTCAAGGCTGTAGTCGATGCCGTGAACCAGGCCTGGAAGCTTGCCGGGCTTGCGCACCGGCGCGAATGGCAGGGAAAGGGCCGTGGCCAGCGAGGTGCCCACGATGAAGCCCCGTGATTCGATGCCCACGATCAGGTCGGGTTGAAGGCGGCTGCAGACCTGCCCCAACTGACGCACCACCTCCTTCCAGGCCTGGGGATCCCGAAGCAAGGGCATCATGCAGCGAAACAAGATGCCGGGCTTTGGAAAGTCGGGATGGTCCCGCACCCAGTTCCTCAGGATGATCTGCCGATCTTCCGCCGGATCATCCCCCCACTGGGCCTCGCGTCCGGGAGATGCCGCCGGGATCCCCCCGGTCGGGACCGGCTCCGGCTGGGCGGATTCGCTCGGCGTGGATGCGCTGCTCATCAGAGGCTGTTCGAGGGAACGGAGAGGTGGACTGAGGGGCGGACGGGATGGGAGCCGGCGCGTCCGGATGACGGAAGGGGCCGCCCGCTGGCATCATCGCAGCCATGGCCCTGGCATCCGCTCCTCCAACCACGATCACCGCCGCCCCCAGCGCAGGGCCGGTTGAGCGCTCCCGGGTCCTGCCCCGGCGGGGTCTCGAGCGGCTCGATCTGATGCTGCTGTGCCTCGAAGCCCTCGACCTCAATGGGGGCGAGGCCTTGGTGTGGCTCAGCGACAGCCTCGGATTCGGGAGCCGCTTCCCGAATCGGGTGGAGCTCTGGAAACGCCGCTGCCACAACCCGATGCGCCGTGCCTGCCGCCGGGGGGACCTGGACATCGATGACGCGGAAGCCCTGATGCGGATTCTCTGCGGCATGGCCGATCGCCTCTACCCGATGGTGCGCACCTTGCTGTCGGCAGCTGAACCCGCCGACCTCACGGCCCAGCGCTGGGGGTTGTTTGAGGGGCGGCTCGCGGAACTGCTCAATGAGCGCATGAACCCGCGCCGGAGTTCGGTGCAGAAGCTGCTCGACCCGGTAGAGGGTGCCGGCGAGCGGCGCCACCTGGTGCAGTCCCTGGCCCTGGTGGCTGGGGCCGGAGGCTATGAACGGCTGCGAGCCAGCCTGCTCGATGCCGCCAGCTGAATCCGATGGTCGTTGCCTCCCCGATGAAAAGATCCCTCGTCTACGACCAACAGAGCTGTCAGCTGCGGGTGGAAGGCCTGCCTGACCTCTCCGCCGGCCATGCCGGCGAGGAGCTGGGCATCCTCACCGGATGGAGCCTCCGCTGGGCCGGCCGGCCGGAACTGGAGGGGCAGCGCAGCCACCTGGAAGCCCTGATCGCGGCGGTGCTGCCCTACGCCCGGCACCTGGTGAGCGGGCTGCGGCGCGGATTCGGCGAGGAATCGGGCCCCATCTGGATCGGCCCCAGCGCCGCGGGACCAGGCCACACCCTGCGCCTGGTGAGCGGCCAGAGCGGCAACCCCTGCCTCGATCTCGAGCTGGATGATGCCGAACTGGCTGATCTGGTGAGGGTGCTCGACCAGTTGCGCCTCGATCCCCGCGTGAAACTGCCCCTGGCGGTTGCTTCCCCCCGCCCCCTCCGCTCCGGCGAGCTGATCCGTCGCATCCCGATCCAACGCCGCCTCGCGGCCCCGGTGGGCGGAGTGGCGGTGCTGGCCCTCGCCACCGCCCTGGCCGTGCTCCTGCCCCCACCAGCCAGGCAACCATCTCGGGCCCCGGAGGCCGGTCTCGTGGCTCCCCCGGCATCTCCCAGGCAGGCTCAGCCTTGAAACCCACTGCCCCGCGCTTGACGCCGGAGCCACCTCCATCACACTGAATTCTGCTGGCGTGAGACCTCAAGCCATGGCGACGATCACCTGGTCCGAACTACGCCGCCGTGTGACCCGCCTCGGCGCGGCCCTGGATGTGGTGGTGCGGAGCGATCCGGAAGTCTGCGGACTCAGCGGCGAGAATTTCTTCCTCTCCCTCCACCATGGCGGCCAGGGGGACTGCAGCGTCCACGAACTTTCCCTGATCGATTGCCCAAACGAATTGGTTCTGATGGAATTTGAGCGCTGGATGCGCGGTGCCGGCCACGTTCTTGATCTCTGAAGCCCGACTCCATGGCCGATCGCCTTACGCTTGATCTGCCCGGTCCCCCCCGGAGGCTGGCCCGGCGGCCCGGGGGTGTCCCCAGCCCCGCCCCGCGCCGCCGCCGCCCCGATCGCTGGAGGCAGTTCGGCATTGGACTAGGCCTCGGCGGCGCCGGCGGCGGGCTGCTCGCCTCCCTGATGCTCATTCCGGAGCGGTTCGACACCCTGCTGCTGGTCAGCACCGCCATCGCCAACGTGATCGGCGGGCTAAGCCGGCTTGGCGTGGGTCTCCTGCAGTTGACCGGCGTGCTGGTGGTGGCGCTGCTCGCGCTGCTGGCCCTGGTCCTGCTGCTGGGAGGGATGGTCAGGATGGTCCGATCCCTCGCGAGCCCTCCCCTCAACCGTGGAGCCGCTGGAACCAGACGCCAGCCAGTTGCCAGGACGACCAGAGAAAGATGAGCAGGATCAGCCACTGCAGCCAGGGAGGCCGGGTGGAATCCGGAGGAGCCATCGACGCAGCCTCAGGGTGTTGAGCGAAGGCTAGGAGGGACAGAACTCAGAGGGACAGGAAGGACACAGCCGTTCAGCCCTCCCTGGACTGCATCACCCTGCCCGGCTCCAAAACTGACACCTTCATGACAGCCGCGCCATCCCCCTGAATTCCCGGTGAGAAAGCCCTGGCACCAGCGGGTGAATCTGGGGTGAATCACCAGGAATCGCATCGGCACTGAACAGGATCGAGGCTGCGGTGGCTTGAATGAGACCAGCTCTGTGGTCCAACCATGCCTGCCTGGTTGGTGATCCTCCTCCTGATCGGGCTGGTCATCATTTTCACCAATCCCAACGAGAGGGACTACACCTGGTTGCAGGGACTGCGCCGGCCTGGCTGGCTCAGCTTCCACATCTGGAGCCCACTCATCCGCCTGGCCTGCAACCTCGGCCTGTACCTCTCGCTGCTGTTGGTTCACAGCCTGCTGGGCAGCTGGAACGTGGTGATCGTCTATCTCCTGGTGATCTTCCTGAACGAGGCCAGCGTGTGGGTCACCTGCCGGATTCGCAGCCTCGGCATCGGCACGCTGATCGGAGCCTTCGCCTGGATACTCTTCCTGATCTTCAGCATATGGGTGTGTCTGATCTCCCGGGTCGCGGCCCTGGGACTGGTGCCCTACCTGATCTGGACGTTCGTCGATCTTCTTGCCCAGTGGCAGATGATCAAACTCAACAGCATGGGCAATGACCATCTATCGAACGGGCCATCGCACCAGTCCGTTTCTGCCTACCGCAGCGTCGCGAAGGAAATGGAGCGCTTGAAACAGAGCATGACCCGCAGGCGGCGGCCCCGCTAAGGAGGCACCACCATGAATCCCCTCGTGCGGGCCTTGCTCGATCCGGCCGCCTACGACCATCCGGTGGCCGCCGTCGAGCTGATCGAGACCCACATCTCCTGGATCTTCCTCACCGGCCACTTCGCCTACAAGCTCAAGAAACCGGTGAATCTCGGTTTCGTGGATTTCAGCACCCCCGAACTGCGGCGCCGCTGCTGTGAGGAGGAGGTGCGCCTGAACCGGCGGCTGGCGGCGGATCTCTATCTCGGCCTGAGGGATCTGCACGGGCCGCCGGAACGGGCGCACCTCGGTGGCGAAGGCCCCGTGATCGAAACCTTGGTGCAGATGCGCCAGTTCCAGCAGCGGGATCTCCTGCCCGAAGCCCTGAGCAGGGGGAGGGTGACGCCGGAGCAGATCGATCGCCTGGCGGATGATCTCGCCCACTTCCATGCCGGAGCCGCCCAGGCCTCACCGGGCGATCCCTGGGGCAGCCCCGAGCGGGTGCTTGAACCGGCCTTGGCCAACCTGGAAACCCTGGCCCAGCTGGGCCGCTTCCCAGCCGATGGGGAGGCGATGACATCCTGGACTCGGCAGGAACTCACACGCCTGCAGCCGCTGCTGGAAGCGCGGCGCCAACGGGGCCGCATCCGCGAATGCCACGGTGATCTGCACCTGGGCAACATGGCTCTGCAGGAGGAGCGCATCCGGGTCTTCGACTGCCTGGAGTTCAGCCCTCCCCTGCGCTGGATTGACCCCATCAGCGATCTGGCCTTCCTGGTGATGGATCTGCAGGAGCGTTGCCACGGCGAGCTGGCCCTGCAACTGCTGAACCGCTGGCTGGAAACCGGGGGCGACCACGGCGCCCTGCCCCTGCTTCCCTGGTACCTGGCCTACCGGGCCTTAGTGCGCGCCAAGGTCACGGCCCTGCGCCTGCAGCAACCGGACCTGGCGCCAGCAGCGGTTGAGCCGCTCGAAGCGGATCTGGGGAACTACCTGAACCGGGCGCGCCTCGCCATGGCTCCGCCTCGATGCGCCCTGGTGATCACCCACGGCATCTCCGGGAGCGGCAAGAGCCACGCCGCCAGGCAGCTGCGGGGCTGGGGCTGGATCCACCTGCGCTCCGATGTCGAGCGGCTGAGGCTCCACGGGCGCTGGGGCTGCCCGAGCAGTGAGGGCCCAGCGGAGCCCGGGCAGGATGCCAACCCCTATGCCGCCGCCGTGACCGAGCAGCTCTACCGCAAGGTGTTGCTGGAGGCCGCCGAGGCCGCGCTGGCGGGCGGTCTTTGCGTGGTGGTGGATGCCACCTTCCTCAAGCGAGACCAGCGGCAGGCCTTCTTGGAGCTGGCGAGCCGCCGGGGCACCGGCTTCGGCATTTTGGCCTGTTCCGTGCGGCTGGATCTCGCCCTGGCTCGGCTTGAACGCCGGATGGTCGAAGAGGATGACCCTTCGGAGGCCGATGCCGAGGTGGTGATGGCCCAACTGAACGCCCTCGAACCACTCGATGAGGGGGAGAAAGCCTGGATGGTGGATGGCAACGACGTACGGCTCAGGTTTGACCCTGGCGAACTGCCGATCCCGTGATCAGCGCTGCCGTTATCGCCAACGGCTAAGAGCTCGGAGCGGGATCGATCAGAACCATTCGGGAACGGCGGCCTCGCGGCTGTTCACGTTTGCCTCCGGGGTAGAGCGGCGGAACTCGAGGGTGATGTTGCGCTTCTGCACGCCATCGGCGGCCACAGCCTCGATCG
>JBBASH010000080.1:0-13057 GCA_040399305.1 Cyanobium sp. | reverse complement strand
CAGGATCGCGCCGGAGTCTGGATCGAGCAGAAGCTGCATCCACTTGAGCTGGGCGCTCAGGTTCTTGGAGAAATCCATCGGCCACCTCCTCGGCGATTCATCACGGTGCGTTCGTCGCTCGGATAGGTCGTTAAGACCCTGTCCCCATCCTCGCTCAGGATCACGATCCATGTTCGTTCCTCCCAGTGAATGACCAGCACCAGGGCCCCTGTGATCACATCGAGGAAGGGGTCTCCACTGTCCAATGCAGCTCGCCAGCTTTCCAGCCGAGCTCCGTCAATCCCGTAGGTCTCGAGTTTGTCGGTGGCGTGACGGGTGAGCTGCAAACTGCTCCACCAGGATGGGCCTAGGCATCCTCCTGCAGATTTCTGGCTTCTCCGCCTCACAGCCCCCTGCCCGGGGCTCCGTACTCCCTTGGTGCCTGCCGCAACAGCGCCAGCGCCTCCTCCTCCAGCCGCTGCTGCTGTTCGGGTTCGAGACCCATCACCTTCTGAATCTGGCGCGGGTTGAGCGGATGCTCCCGCAGGTAGCGGTGCCAAAGCAACCGCCGTTGCTCCGGCTTGAGACGTTGCAGGAGCAGGAGCAACAGGGAGTGCTCTGCGTCGATGCCATCAGTGGGAGCGGCAATCCGCTCCAACAAGGGCACGCCAGCGCCGTCATCACCAGCCCCGCCGCCGGGGCGGTCCAGTTCAGCGGTGGCCGTGCGCCACCAGATCAGCAGCAGCTCCTGCAGAACCCCGGGGGCAACAGGGGAATTCCGGGCCCCGCAGCGCTGCGCCAACCAGGCCAGGCTGGGCAGCGAACCGGTGAGCGTCTGCTGCTCCCTGGCAAGCCGCTGCGCCCGCAGCACCAGGGCCGCCTTGTCGTGGGGCAGGCGGATCATCCGGCGCCCCCGCCGCTCGTGCTCGGAAAAGCCGCGCCGCACCCAGAAGCTGGCGTAGGTGGAGAAGCAATAGCCGCGGCTGGGGTCGTACTTCTCGGCTGCCCGCACCAGGGCGATGGCCGCCTCCTGGAAGGCATCGGCGGTGCCCTCGTCCTCAGGGGGCAAGGAGGAGCGATGGCGGCACCAGGTGTGGCCGATCAGGCGGAGGTTGTGGAGCACCAGCTGGTCCCGGGCCCGCAACGCCTTCCGGCGCATCGGGTCAGGGGCGTGATCAGGGCCACCGGGATGCTGCTGCCAGCGGTGGATGCGGCGGGCGAGTTCGAGCACCGTCCGCTCCGAAAGGGGCTGGTGGCGGCTGCAGGAATCCAGCCAGGCCCGCACCGAGGGGGCTGTTCGCGACGGGGAGTGAGCCGGGATATGGTGGGCGGGGGCGGTTGCCGCTGGGAACGACTTGGCCATGGGGATGGATCGCCAGAAGCGATCGAATCCGTGATGGCCGCGATCGTGCCAATTGCAACTCACATCGGCAATGGTGCAGGCTGCAATCCTGTCAGGCTTTGCTGATCAGCTTGATGGCAGGCTTGCGACTGCTGCTCATCCCATCCCATGTCAGGGCTCCAGCTCACGGCACACCAGCCGCAGGGTCGAGCCGATCGGCATCGCCTGTCGGAAGTCTCTCTGCCCAGGACTGCAGGCCCAGGGACGCGGTAGCAGCCGCTGCCGACCGGAGCCCTGCGGTGTCTGCTCAGCCCTAGGGAACTTCGAGGAACTCCACCAGCAGCACACCCCGGTGGGTGCCGTGGACCATCAGCAGGCCAGCCGTGGCGGCTTGCTCCACTCCGGCACGCTCCTTGCGCACCTGCTCCGCACTGGCGAACACCCGCACCCAGCCACCGGGGCTCCATTGTGGTGGTAGATCTGACGTTGATCGGAAGTGCAACTGCTCGGAAGGCCGCGGGGCAACCCGTAAGGCCGGTCCCGCAGCCCGGGTTGACCACAAGCCCACAGACCCAACGCCAAGGACATACCGCAATGCAATCTCGCGCAGTTTCACCCGAGCTCCAGGCCATCTCCGACCGCGCCTACCTGTATGCCTACGGCATCGATGAGGCCTACAAGCACCTCTACAAAACGCTGGTAGAGCCAGATTGCCCGGCCAATCGTTTTCAGATCATCCGCCATCTGGCGGACGATAAATACACGGCGCACGTAAGTATCAACAATGACACCCTGCACCTCATGGGTTGGCTGGATGTGGCCGCTGAGCCGGTGATCGTGTCGGTGCCCGATCACGATGACGGTCGCTACTGGGTGCTCCACACCATGGACATGGGGCACTACACAACGACCATGGAGGGCAAGCGGACACGCGGAACCAAGGGAGGTCGCTTCATGTTTGCCAACCAGCACTGGCAAGGCGAAGTTCCGGACGGTGTTGCTGAAGTCGTCAGAGTCGAGAGCAACTTCATCAAGTTGATGGGTCGGGTGATGGCGACCGGCGTCGAGGACGAGAAAAAGGCACTGACCTATGTGGATGACTGGAACATCCGAACCTTAAGTGAGTTCCTCGGCTGCAATGGACCGAAACCTAAAGTCCGCGAATTTGTCCCCGCCTCAGGAAACTCTTGGCTGGAGAGGGTGAACTTCGTGTTGGCGGACAGCACCATGGCAACCGCAGACGCTCACTGGCTTGAGGGACTGGAGGCGTCCGGCATCGGTGCCGGGAAAGTCGACTTCACACCAGAGCAGTTGGCCGCCGCGGAAATCAGCGAACAGCATGTGATCGCAAAGCTCAAGGAAGTCCTTCCGACACTCACCAACGCCAGTGACGCCCTGGGCACGCGCGGACTTGGAACTGCCGACCGCATTCCGTTCCAGGTGGCTACGTATATCGGCCACCGTCACAGCCGGGGCGACCGTCATGTGAAACCGAATGCCGATGGCAGCGTCACGCTTCATCTCAGCCATGACACGAAGGGCAAGTCGGAAGACACAAACTTCCTGCCGGTCCCCAACGAAAACTTCTACCTCTTGCTGCGCATGTATGGGGGCGATGAGGAGGTACAGGCTGGCAAGTATCCCGTTCCGGTCGTGCAGCGAGTGATGACATAGCCATTTCCGAGCCGTCTGGCGTTTTTCAGCCGCTATGCGTCGCGCTTCTGGGGTTGAGGCAATGGATGGTCGACCCTGAAGAGCGGCTGAGTACCCACTGGCCTCTATCCGGGATAGGAAGACGGCCATCGTCCCCATAGAGGCAACACGCTCAATCCCTCTTGGAGGGCTCCTTGGCCGTTGACCGCCGCCTCCGGGCCCTGGCGATGGGCGTCACCGTCGCAACGGGCCGCTTCTGCTCGCGCGCCAGCTCCAGCAACGCATCAGCCAGTTCCCAAGGCCCCTGCTCCAGGGCCAACACCTCGATGGCTGCGGCGCTGATCCGCTCCCACTCCTCAGTCAGTTGCCTTGGGCTGTAATCGTCCATGCCGCCGATCACCCGCACCAGCCGCTCCGCTCCGGCCTGCTCGCCCTCCCAGGCCTCCTGCAGCCGCCGGGCCGCCTCGCGGAAGCCCAGGCCCCGCTGGCTGATCTGCCCGTCGAGCCACTCGCCGATCAGGCCGCACAACAGCTCCGCCTCCTCGGGGGTGAGGGTGCGGGGGATCTCGATCGGCAGGCGCAGGTAGCCCAGGTAGATCGCCATCAGCTCCCCCGCGCCAATCGGGGCCTGGCTGGTTGGATCCATCAGCGGCTGGTACGCCGCCAGGATCCCCTCCAGCCTTGGGGTCAGTGCTGCCGTTCCCAGCCTTGCCAGCAGCTGGGGCTGGTGGCGATGCACCCAGGCCGCCTGGTTGATCCGCCCCAGGGCATCCACCGCCTTGGTGCCCAGCATTCGCACCTTGTTGTTGCGCATGTGCGAGATCTGGGAGGTGTGCAGGTTGCCCGGCTCGTTGCAGGCCCAGTCCGCCAGCTCGCTCAGCTGCGGATGGCTCACATGGCGCAGCAAGAACAGCAGGGCCTCACTGAAGTGGAGTCGGCCGGCCTCCCGGCGCTCCGCACCGGAGATCTGTAGCAACCCCTCCTCCGGCAGGAAGGCGGGCCAAGGCGTGGCGGCGGCGGGCACGGGGAGGCTTGTAGCAGTTCACACACTATGCCTTATTTGATTGGGTTTGGCATCCCCTGACCGGCAAGCGGCTTGGGCTTGATTGCCATAGGAGACCTGACTAGCCTGTTGCTCATCGGATTGCTCCTCGGTGGTTGCCCATGCCTAGGCCGATTCCGCTCCCCTCCAACCAGCCTGTGGCGAGCCGTACCAACAGCCCTGCAGCCGTTGCCCCCAGGCGCTGGGCGCCGAACATCCCCGGCACCTTGATCCGGGCCTTGAGCCAGCGGCTCGGCGTCGATGGCATCGCGGCGATGCGGATCGCCCTGCTTTACGGCGACATCGAGTGGCAGGCCTCCCCTGCCAGTGAGCTGCGTTATTCGGCCAGTGACTACGCCCGCCGGATGGGCATCCATCGCCAGACGGTGCAGGCTGACCTGCGGCGCCTGGAGGCAATCGGAGCGATCCGGATCGAGCATGAGCCATCGCATGGGGCCGTGCTGCAGCTTCATGGCCTCGGTTGCCTCAGCGCCGAACCCTGTCGATCCGAGCACCAACCCTGTCGATCCCATCGACAACCCTGTCGACCCGATCGACACCCCCCTTGTCGATCAGAGCACCACCCCCCTGTCGATGGCGTCGACAACCCCCTGTCGATGGGATCGACAACATTAGAAAAGGGATTAAAAACTCAAGAGAAAAAAAGAGAAGAGAAGAGCAACCCCAACCCAAACCCATCGCCTCCTCCAGAGCAGACGGGAAACAAGGCTTCGGAACCCTCTGGGACCCAACAGCCGCCAGAGCCTCTTGGACCATCCAGCTCAGAGCCCGGCTCAAAGCCAAATCCAGAGCCAAAGCCAGGCTCAAGGCCAGAGCCTTCTCCAGCCTCAAGGCCAGAGCCTTGTCCAGCCTCAAGGCCTGGTTCAAGGCCACAGCCAAAGCCAGGCTCAGGTTCTGCTCTGCCCTCAAGGCCTGGATCGGGTTCAAGCTCAAAGCCAGAAACACTGGCCCCTGCTCCAGAGCCCGAGCAGGCCGCTGCAGCGCTGCAACCGCCCGGGCCAGCGCCCGCAGCCGTTGGTGCCGACGCCCTCCTGGCGGATCTGCTCGCCACCTTCCGCAGCGCCGCACCAGCCGAGTGGCCCAGGCCCGGCAGCCTCACCCTCACCTCCGGGCGGCGCTCCAGGCTCAAGGGCGCCCTGGCCCACGCCGGCAACAAGCAGGCCCTGCAGGATCACCTGCGCAAAGCCCTGGAGCATGTGCCGCCCTGGTTTCGCAGCACCTACCCGCTGCGGCCGGATGGCAGCCGCCGGCCTTCTCACCAGTTCTTCGATTTGCTGTTCCGGGCGGCGGCCTCTGAGCGCGATGGGGGGCCCGAGGCCTGGCATGTCTTTGCCTGGAGTGAGGCGGCGGAGCGCTCCGCACCGCCGGGGGCTGGCCCTGGCCCTGGCAGCGCAGTGGTGGAGGCAACCGGCTCCGAAAGCGATGTGCAGCGCGCCCAGCGGCTCTTTGGCTGGGGCGGCTCCAGCTGGTTGTTGCGGGAGATCGAGGCCCTGCAGCTCTCCCTCGCCGAACGGCGCCGCCTCACCGCCCTGCTCGAACACCAGGGCCAGGGAACACCCGGCGCGGGAGCCCTCCAGTTCGCCGACCCTCCCGAGCCAACCCCCAGTCCCCCTTCAGGCCCCCCGATGTCTCGCTGATCCATCTGCCCATCGCTTCCCGTATCCCCTCGACGGCCATGCGTTCCCCTGATCCAGCCCTGCAGACCTCCTCGGCCAAGTCAGGCCACGCTGGCCCGCCCAGGCCTTCCGGCCGCGCCAGGGCGCCGCATGGCCCCTCCAGCGCAGCCGCCACCGGCTGCCCCCCTGGCAGCCATCAGAACCACGACTGTGGCGCTCAAGGCGACAGCAGCCGCAACCAACCCCTGCCCCCACCGGAGGCCCCTCCAACCCCGAGCAGCTCTGCTGCTCCTGCGGCCTGGGTGGATCACGCCATCCGCAGCGGCGATCACATCGAGACCCCCCATGGCCCCCTGCCGGTTCCAGGGACCAACCCAGAGCCACCAATGCCGCCCATGGCGGCCGGTGAGCTGCTGCTCCACGAGAAGGATCTCCTGGCCGCCGTGCTCTGCGGCCCCGACGATCACCGCGAGCGCTGGGGACTGTTCCGGCGCCGCATCGGGCTTCGCTACAACGAACCGGTGCCGGAGGTGCTCTGGAGCAGTGCCGAGCTGCGCCTGCTGGCCGGTGAGATCGATGCGATCTTCCGCGGACAGCGTGATGTGCAGGCGATCAATGCCCAGGCGCTGCGCCATGGCCTGCGCGAGCGCGCCCTCGCCGGCCGCTGGCAGGGCAATTTGCAGGGCATCGAGGAAACCCTCGCCGATCTTCTGGAGTGGGGAACGGCCGCCTCCGCCCTCGATTTCCCAATCGCCTGCGACATCTTCCAGGCCGCCAAGGCCCGGCAGCTCTTCTATCCGGCCGTCGAGCGCCTGATTGCCCGCCGGGGCCGGGATCACACCATCGCCAGCGAGTTGCAGAGCTTCCGTGAGGCGCTCAACGAGGCCCAGGCCATCGCCTGCGGCCGGCTGCGCCAGAGCCAGCCGGTGCTCTCCGCCCGCCAGACCGCCCACCTGTGCGTGGCACTGGCCTCGATGCCACTGGATCAGCGCCCCAAGCCGATCTCCACCGGGATCCCGTCGCTGGATCTCGACATGCGAGGCGGCGTCATTCCCGGCAAGGGTGAGGGCACCTGGGTGCTGGCGGCCCGCTCCGGCATCGGCAAAACCACCGTGGCGATCGCCGCCGCCATGGGGCTGGCCTGCAATGGCGCCTCGCTGCTGGTGCTCTCCTGTGAGCTCACCCGTGAGGCGATCCTGGCCAGGCTGATGGCCAACTACTGCCGCCGGGCGATGGGCATGGCCGCGCCCCTGTATTCCACCAGCGACCTGGAGGGCCGGGGCCGCTTGATCGCCGGTGAGGACCTCGAACGGCTTGAGCGCTGGCACGCCTCCTTTGAGGCCGGCTGCCAGCCCAATGGCCAGCCGATGGGGGAGGTGCTCTACGAATCGCGCTTTGGCGCCACCGTCGAGGACGTCTGCGCCTTGGTGGAGGACAGCAAGAGCGCCCATCCCGATCTCTCGGTGGTGGTGCTCGATCACTTCCACGCCATGGGCTCCAGCCCCGGCTACGGGGCGAACACCACCGCCGAACTGGCCGCCCGTGCGATGGCCCTCAAGGCCCTGGCGGGTCGCTGCGACCTCGACATCCTGATCGTCGCCCAGCTCAATCGCGGTGCCTATGGATCGCCATCGGGCCCCGATGTCTCCCACCTGGCCGGCACCTCGGAGCTGGAGCGTTATGCCTCGGCGGTTTGGCTGATCGATCGCCCCAAACCCGGCGATGGCCCGCCACCAGCCAAGGGGGTGCTGGAAGTGCACCACGGCAAGTTCCGCCATGGCCAGCCGTCCGATCTGGATCTATCGCGCACGGTGATCCGCATCGACCGGGCCCATTGCTTCCTGGAGGCCGACGAGGCCCGGCTCGCCTTCTGCGGGAGCCAGCTCTATCCGGGGGTGGAGGTTCCATGAGCAACCCCATCAGCGGTGGCAAGGGCCCGGGTGCCGGGCGAGTGGCTTCCCAGAGGGGGTCTTGGAGGAGCGGAACACTCGATGGAGCTCCAGGGGCCGGCAAGAGGGCGGCAGGCGGCCCTGGCAGCCGCCCACAACGTCCAGCTGCTTCTGGACGCCATCAACCCTCACCACAGGCCCCGAACTGTCATCCTCAGCCGGGCACCCACCAGCGCTCCAGCGCTCTTCCCGACTCCCTGATTGAGGCGGTGCGCAGCCAGGCCCGCATCACCGATCTGTTCCCCCTCTCGGAGTTGCGGCGCTCCGGCAGTGGGTACCTCGCCACCTGCCCCTGGCACCAGGACCGCAGGCCCTCGCTGACGGTGAACCCCGAGCGCAACCGGGTGCATTGCTTCGTGTGCAACAAGGGGGCTGATCCGATCGCCTGGCTGGAAGACCGTCAGGGCCTCAGCTTCCGCGAGGTGGTGGAGGAGCTCGCCAGGCGTTATGCCATTCCGTTGCCGGAGCAGGACCCCGAGGCCGCCGCCAGGGCCGAGGCTGAGCACCAGGAACGCCAGCGATTGCGGCAGTGGCGCAGCCAGCAGGAGGAGGAGTTCCACCAGGCGCTGCTCAGCGACCTGCAGGCTCCTGGCCCTGCCGCCAGCTATCTGGAGCAGCGGGGCATCTCCCCGGAAACCGCTATCGCCTGGCGGCTTGGCCTCAACGCCAGCCGGCTGATGCTCCCCATTCGCGATGGCATGGGTCGCTGCTGCGGCTTCTCCGGCCGCAGTCTCAACGGTGAGGAACCCAAATACCGCAACAGCTCAGCCGATCTGCTCTTCCAGAAATCGCAGCTGCTGTTTGGCCTCGACCAGGCCGCCGCTGCCATCAACAGCACGGGCGAGGCCCTGTTGGTGGAGGGGCCCCTTGATGTAATCCAGCTCCATCAGGCGGGGTTCACTACGGCGGTGGCGGCCATGGGTACCGCGCTGACGCTGGAGCAATTGCAGCTGTTGCAGCGCAGGGGGGCTCGGCGGTTGTTGGTGGTCTTTGATGGGGATGGGGCTGGGAGACGGGCCACCGGCAAGTTGATCGCTGGACTCCGCACCGCATTGATCAGCTCAGGACTGGAGCTGGCGGTGGTGGAGCTGTCCAGCGGCACCGATCCCGATGGCTTGATCCGCAGCCATGGCCCCAATGCCTTGCGCCTGCCCATCGAGCGGGCCCGTCACTGGCTCCAGTGGGAACTCGATCAGCTCTTGGCCCCCCTCAACGCTGACCCCGACAACCTGTCGGTGCTCCAGCGCTGTGAGGCTCGGGCCAGAGAGCTGCTGGCCGTCTTGCCACCTGGGGCCCTGCGCGAGCGGGCTGAGCGCAGGCTTCAGGAGGCCCTGGGGGCCTTGCCCCAGCTGCACCATGACGTCCAGCCCCACCGGGCTAAGGGGCCAGGCCCAGGGAGGCCCCAGGCCCAGCAGCCACAGGGGAGCCCTGCGGCATCACCACCACCCGCTCATGGCGACGCTGCACAGATCGAGCGGGCCGAATACCGGGCCCTGCGCCTGTTCCTCTGCAGCCCCGTCTGCCGCGATCCCCTGGCGGTGCTCGTCGTCAGCAATGACCTCTACCGCCGCGCCCAGCAATGCCTGGTGCAGGTCCATCAACGCATCACCGGCCCGATCGCCAGCGCCCAGGACGACCCATTGCCCCGATCAGTCCTGGCGATCTGCCCGCAACTCGAACCCCATCTCGCCCAGCTGCTCGAAAGACTCTGCAGCCTTGATCCAGGCGTAAGAGACACACTCTTCCGGCAGCCGGAGGGGGAGATGATGGCGATTTTGGATGTGTTGGAGCCGGTGGTTGTTTAGTGAGATGGGCTGAACGCCCGCAATCAGCGGCTAAAAACACGCGCAGCGTGTTTTTTCGCCCGTTGCATTGAGTTGTTAGCGGCAGTTTGCATGTTGCCACACCGCTAGCTGTTTGTCTTGCTCGTGCGCGACATAGCAAAGTTTTTTTGGATTTATAAATTTATCAGCGCCATAGGCGAGCGTCTTCCAACGACCCAACTGCTTCTGGTGATTTTGACCATGGCCAATAAGGCGATTGAGTATTGTCTTGAGGAAAATAGGCATTTCACCATTCGCCCGCCTCGCGTCAAAGGCGCTACCTACGCTTAAGGTTACTGGACCCTGTATTTCGTTATCGCAAGATGCCGAAAGGTCTGAATCGCAATAGAGAAAAATTGCATTCGGAATTATGACCAACATTGAATTGGGCAAATCACCTTCCTGCGGCAGACACTCGCCGTGGATGGCTAGTTGAAGCAAGTGGTTAACCCCTGGCGACAAGCCACAATAGTTTTCAATGGCCTTGTGCACATATGGGTAAACGTATAGATCAGTCCCCACAGCAGCAGGATTCTGCAGAGCGGCCTTCAATCGCGCCCTGTATTGCTCAGTGTAAGGTCGATTTCTGGGCATCGGTGACGTCTGCAAAAAATGCAAAGCATATCGATATGCTAGTGACAGAGCGAATTGGATAGTGCTCTCACTACCCCACTCGCTCGATGCCTCAATCGGGCGTCGAAAAATATTTGCTGAGTAGAAAGTTTCCCACGAGCTGAACGTCTCATTGTCACATTTCGCGCAGAGATATGGCCCCTTAATGATGTCGTATTGAGGCTTCGCCATCCATGTATTTAGGAGGTAGCCGGAAGGGCTGTTTGCCTTTATATGCTTCCCAACGAAGTTCGGAACAACATGGCTGTTCTGAATCGTCGGGCTCAACTGGCAAAAATCACAAAGCACCGCAGACATTACGATTGCCGCTAACTCTTTATTGGCAGGTTCCGCGAACCACCAGCTCATAGCCCGTCATTTCCGAGAACCATGTCGGCTCCATCGTTACCTTGGCTAAAAACCTCGCCCAAGACTAGCCACACCGTCAAATGCTGACCACCATCAGCATGGTTCACGGACTCGCTAACCACCTGTACCCCGCGCTACAAGTCATCGGCAGGGCTTGCTTACCCCACAGACCCTCCATGGATCGCACGGGTATGGCTCTGCCCCCCTTGGGTAGCCTCCCCCGCTGCCCCACCCCGGCAGCCCCTGCTGCCATGTCCCCCTCGAATCCCTGGCTCACGACCGAGGAGCTCTGCGCCCAGCTGGCGATCAGCCGCTCCACGCTGTTTGCGATCAAGCGCAGCGGCTTGCTCAAGCCTGGCCGCCATCTGGTGCCCAAGAATCCCGGCTGCCGCCGCTCGCACCTGCTCTGGCACCTGCACCGCTGTGAGCTGGCGCTCGGGAGGCAGCCATGAGCCATCACGAGCTCGATGCCCACGGCCCCGCCTGGGTGGAAACCCCAGCTCTCTGCCGCAGCCTCTCGATCAGCCGCTCCACCCTCGGCCGCTGGCGGCGGCGGGAGCTGCTGCGCCATGGCCATCACTGGGTCAAGAAGAACCCCGCGGCGCCCCGCTCCGATCTGCTCTGGCACCGGAAGCGCTGTTCCGCTTTGCTGGCGAGCACCCGAGGCCGTTGCGGCGCCATGGCGGAGTCTTCCCTCGTTCAGGCCAGCGAGCCAACAGGGGATTACGTGCTCCTGCACCGCGACACCGGCACCGCCCTCTACGCCACCCGCGCCACTGAGGCCGAGATTCACAGGGCGAACCTCAACCTCAGGCGATCTGGCAACCGCAACCGCTATGTGGCGGCGAGGCACCTTGGCCATGGGCGGCGGGATTAAGTCCTCTCGCAAGGCTTGGTTCTCAGCTCCCCCCTCGCTCCAGCTGCGCTGGGGAACCCTTCGAATGCCGAATGGCGGCCAGGGCAAAGGCCGCTGCGGTGTTGCTCGCCGACGCCCACGGATAGCTCCTGAGGTGAACCTCCAGGGAGTGGCCCATGCTGTGGGCCATGGCGCCGGCATCAATTCCGCGGCGGTGGCCTCGCAAGCTGTAGGTGTGGCGGAAGCTATAGGGCACGATCCGCCGCTGCTGCAGCTCCATCTGCTCGCGCAGCTCGACCCAGCCCTTCTGGCGATTCAGATACGTGCCGAAAGAATCCCCCGCTCCGTTGCCGCTACGCAGCGGCGGCAGGCTGATCTCCCCTGCCTGCCAGCGCTCCAGCAACGACCATTCCTGCAGGCGGCCATTCCCGTCCTCCAGGGGCAAAGGGAAGACCCGCCTCGCCTCGGTGTCTCCGCCACCACTGCGCTTCTGGTACCCGCACCACCAATAGGGTTCGCCGCTCTGCTCATCCAGGCGAACCGATAGGTGGAGCAGCTCGATCGGCCGCAGGCCCAGCTCGGAAAGGACCTGAAGGGCATCATGCCAACGCTTGCCGCTCGGGTCCCTTGGAATGGTGCTCAGCAGATCGACGATCTGTTGGTCGCTGCTGAAGGCATCGCCTTTCTGCCTGCGAGTCACGCTGCCATCACGGCGGCCCACATGGAGCTTCAGATCCGGCGGAGGCAGCCAGAGGTCGGGGAAATGCTCCCGCTGGACGCAATGGCGCAGGAATTGGGCGAGCGACTGGGCTCTGATCTGACGCATCCGGCTGCCGGACGGCCAGTCGCGGATACAGACATCGAGCAGATCCGCCGGGTTCGACGGGGGGCGTGGTCCGCTCAGCAGCTCCACAGCCTTGCTCACCACAGGTTCATAGGCATGCAGCCAGGTGGCCTCCTTGATGTGGTTGCCGTGGTGGCGCTTCTGCTCCTGAAAACCGACCGCCGCCTTGGACCAATTCATCAGGGTGGACGGCGCCTTGCCGTCCGCCAGCTCAGCGGCGGCCCGCAGGCCATAACCCTCACTCCAGTGCACATAGATGTTGCGCAGGCGGGTGTAGGCATCGCCCATCGAGGCCTTGGCCCAGGCGAAAGGCAAGGTGATCGAGGGGCCTGGTTTGGCTGTCCTTCCGATGCGGCCATCACCACCACTTCCTCCATCAGCTCGGTTGGTATCCAGCACCAGGCGCCCGGTCTTGATCCGGCCTGGGCACGGATCTGGTTTCTTGATGCCGCTGCCCTTCCCGTGCGCTCTTGCCGCCTAGTGCCTGTTTCCTCTGTCCAGCAAAGGGCGATGGAGCACCAGGTGCAGTGCGGGGCGGAGTCCCTCTGGATCCTCTGAACCATCGCTCGCGCTGGGCCGCCGCTTTTGATCGGCGCCGCTGCCGCAGGCCCCTCCATGGTCCGCGCCGCGCCAAGGGTCGGGGCCAGGCTCGCCGGCCCTTTGATGTCCGGCGCTGATGCGCCGATCAGGGCGGTGGCGAGCCCTTGACCTGCGGCACGGAACCCTCCGGGGTCCTGCGTTGCATCCGCCATGGTTCCCTCCATCCTTTTGGTTCACCGCCACCAGTGGCATGGCGCTCAGTGCACAAGGATCCAGCCCCAGCCGGTGGAGCACTGGGAGATCTCATGCGCCGAGCTGGCCGAGTTCTGCGGCTGTCCGGTGGGAGCGCTGGGCTTCTTGTCAAGCGACATCCGGAATTGGTCCTCCGGCGACACGAAAACTGGCCCACCC
>JBBASH010000079.1:0-13447 GCA_040399305.1 Cyanobium sp. | reverse complement strand
GGTGGAGTCGAGAACGAGGGCGCAGGCGATCCAAAGGAACATTCCGCGGAATCCATCGGGGGCACCGGGGGAGGAGAAGCCAAACCCTCTGGGGCCGGATGGCGATGGGTCGGCAGGCCCTGCAGGGCCCGCACCAGCTCCGCTTCCCGCAGCAGACGCTCCAGGGTGCGGTTGTGGCGCTTCTGGTCGGGCCGGCTGGTGGGGCAGCCGCGGTGGAGCTCCAGGTAGAGCTCATCACGCCAGACCGGCAGCTGCGGCGCTAGGGGCTCCAGGTCGGCCAGAAAGCTGCGCAGGCTGCCGTGGCGCTGGGGCGCGGTGGCGGGTTGACCCTGCCAGAGGGCCAGCTGTTCGAGCATCTCGGCGGTGGGACCACCGCCGTGGTCACCCACGCCGGGCAGCCAGAGCGCATCGGCACAGCCGCTGGCGGCCTGCCATTCGATCCGATGACGTTCGATCGCCACCGGATCGCCGTCCGTGCCGATCGGGGCGGTCATCAGAGCGAGCTGCTCGGCTCCGCAGCGGCTGCGCCAGCGGAAGAGCCGGTGGGGGAAGGGATTGGTGGCATTCCAGGCCAGCTTGTGGGTGCAGAACCAACGCACGCCGGTGGCGGCGGCCACCGCCGGCAGGCCGGTGCTGAAGCCGAAGCTGTCCGGCAGCCAGGCCACGCTGTGCTCCCAGCTGGGGAAGGCGCGGCGGCTGTAGTGCTGGCCCTCCTGGAACTGGCGCAGCAGCGAGGCGGTGCCCACCAGCACGCCGTCGGTCTCGACCCAAGGACCGTTCAGGGGTTCCCAGCGTCCGGCGGCCATGGCGGCCTGGATGGCCGCGAACAGGGCGGGCCGGTGCTGCTCCAGCCAGGCGTAAAGGGCCGGGGTGGAGTGGCCGAAGTGAAGATGGGGAAAGCGCTCCAGCAGGTCGAGGGCGGAACGGAAGGTGCGCTCGGCCGCCCGCCAGGTGTCGGCCACCGGCCAGAGCCAGGCCAGATCGAGGTGGGCATGGCCCAGCACCTGCACGCGGCCAACGCCGGGACCAGGCGGCATGCCGGCCTCGCGGCGCAGGCGTTCCAGTTCCGTCACTGTCGGGGCAAGCAGGCCGAGGGGATCGGCCGGATCCCGGGGTTCGAGCACCACCTGGCTAAGGATCAGGGCGCCGTCGTCGTGGAGGGGGCTGCGCAGCCGCAGCTCCAGCTCCAGCGGCTCCCCCTGCCACCAGCGGGTGGGCAGCTCCCAGCGGCAGGCGGTGTCGAAGAGATCGCCGGCGTGCACGGGCTCTCCAGCCACCCGCAACTCCACCGCATCGGCCCACCAGCGCAAACACAAGCGGGCGCGGGCGGCCTCGGGGCCCAGATGGGCCCAGGCGTCAGGCCGCTCCAGCCGCAGGCGCAGGTGTCGCCAGAGGCCACCGCGGGGCCAGATCACCAGCCCGCGCGCTGTCCAGTCGGGCCGGTGCAGGGGCCCCCAAGGATGGTGCAGGGCGGCGATCGGTTCGCCATCGGGACCGGTGCAGCGCCAGAGGGGCTGAAGGTCGAGCGGCGTGGGCGTGGGCGGCGGGGCCGGCGAACGTGACTGAAACGTTTCAATCCGGGCCTGATGGCCCTCCTGAAGCCCCTCGGGCATTTTGATGGCCATTCCAGCCCCATAGGATGATGGGGCCGCAGCAGGGATGCCCAGCCATCGCGGCCGGCCTGTCATCCCCTGTCACCCGCCCGCCCTGTCACCCGCCGGACAGCCCATGCTCGCCCTCAAGATCTCGGTTTACTCGGTCGTTTTCTTCTTTATCGGGATCTTCGTGTTCGGCTTTTTGGCCAGCGACCCGAGCCGCACCCCCAGCCGCAAGGATCTGGAGGACTGAACGTCGCCGACCATTCCGACCCGCTAGCGACGACGCTCCGGCTGGTCCACCCCACCCCCCAACCTTCCGGGCCCCGGAGGGTTGGGGGGTTGTTGATAGCGGGAGATTCGGCGGGCGAGGAGCCGCTGAGCGCGGCGCTGAGCACCGTGCGCGAGCCACTGACCCAACCGGGCAAACCGACCCGCCCCCAGCGGCAGCGCCGCGCCCCCATGGCAGGATCACCCCCTTCCTGCCTCCCTGCGGCCGACTGTGGTGTCCCATCGCCGGCCCGCCCGAAGCAAGCGGGAGAAGCACCGTTCCATCCGTTCGAGCCGGCTGGCTGCTCTGCTGGGCACGGCCGGGGCCTGGCTCACTCCCCTTCCCGCTGGCCTGGCGGCACCGGGGGCGGGGCCCGTTTCCGGCCAGCCCTCTCCGGCAGCGCCGACGGCGGTCACCGGAACCCTGGATCCGCAAGGACCTGCCCCCCGGCCCCCGGCCCGCGGCACCGCCGGGCGGGCTGCTGGCGCCGCCGGCACCAGCAGGAACCCTGCGCCGACGGCGGCGTCCCCGCCGCTGGAGCTTGAACTCAGCGCCGACAGCCAGCGCTACGACGCCCAACTCGGCCGCTACGTGGCCACCGGCCATGTGAAGGCCCTCCTAGCCGGGGGCCGCATCCAAGCCGATCGGATCGAATTCGACCCCGCCTCCCGCCAGCTGCTGGCCAGCGGCAGGGTGCGCTTTCAGCGGGGTCAGCAATACTTCCAGGCCAGCCGGCTGCGCTTCAGCCTGCTGGAGGGGCGGGGCGAGATGGAGGATGTCTATGGGGTGCTGGATCTCGACGGCAGCAAGCAGGATCTGGATCTCACCCAGCTCCCCTCGGCGCCGCTCCTACCGCCGGAACCGATCAGTTGCAGCCCTGAACTGCCGCCGTTGCCGGACTGGCACCCCTTCCCCTGGTCGGTCACCGCCTGGGGTGGCCAGATGTACACGGCCAACTTCGGCGACACCTTTCTGTTCAACGGCAACTACCGGCCCGAGTCTTTGGCCGGGGTAGGCATGCAACGGCGGATTCTTGATGGTGGTCTGGTTGCCTTTGAGCTGGACGCCAACCTGCTCAACCACCGCTCCCAATCCCAACCTGGCGGCGGCTTCAACCAGGAGGTGCCCTTCGCCAACACTCCCGCCCAAAACTTTGGCGAAGGCACCTTGGGCCTCGGCATGCGCTTCTGGCTGCAGCCCTGGCTCAGCGTCTACTTCGTGGAAGGGGTGAGCCTGCTCACCGAACCCAGCAACTACGAGAAGACCTTCCGCGAGAACTACTCCACCTTTCTCAATTACCTGGCCTTCGAGGTGGAGGCCCTGGTCACCCCCCAGCTTTCAGCGGTGGGCCGCATCCACCACCGCTCCGGCGCCTACGGCACCTACAACGGCGTGAGTGAGGGCAGCAACGGCTATCTGCTGGGCCTGCGCTACCGCTTCGGCACCTCCCCGCCGCCCCGCAAACCGCCGGAACTGCCGCCGGCCCAGGGTTGCCCGGGGGCACCGCCGCCGGAAAGCAATCCGCCCACCGACCTGGCCAGCCAGCTCGACCTGGTGACCATGGGCCCCGCCGCCGGCGACCCGGCCCCTTCCAGCCGCCGCAACGGCAACACGGCCGCGGCCCAGGCCGCCACCACCCCCCCGAGCAAGGCCCGCGGCACGGTGTGGGATCGGGCCCGGATCCAGGAGCGGGAGAGGGCCAAGGTGGTCGATGGGCTCAACCAGCGCGTCACCGATGTGAAATTCCAGCAGAGCCTCTCGGCGGAGCGGCGCTATGGCTTTCCCTCCACCCTGTCCACCCCGGATCAGGTGAATGAATTCGGCGGAGCCAGGCCCAGCCAGCTCAACAATCTGGCCACCCAGGGAAACAGCCAGCTGGTGAAAGGCACGATCAGCCGTTGGCGGGTGCAGGCCCGCCAGATGGCCTTCACCGCCACCACGGTCACGGCCGACCGGATGGCCTTGAGCAACGACCCCTTCACGCCGTCCCAGTCGTGGATGGATTCGGAGAACGTGGTGGCCACCCTGCTGCCCAACGGCGACACCGAAATCCGCACCGAGCGCAACCGTCTGGTGCTGGACGAGCGGCTGCCGATTCCGATCACCCGCAAAACGGTGATCAAGAAAAAGCAGGATGTCGACAATCGCTGGGTGTTGGGAGCCGACAAGGAGGACCGCAATGGTCGCTTCATCGGCTACAACATTCCTGTGCGGGTCGGCGAGAAGGGAATCCTCAGGATCCAGCCCCAGTTCCTCACCCAAAGGGCCATCAATGGCACCACGGACAGCTATCCACTGCCGGGCCAGTCAGCGAATGCTCCCGGCGTTTCCCAGCCCACCAAAGCAGGAGACCTGTTCGGTCTTCAAGCCGTCCTAAGGAGAGATGTGCTCGGCTTCAACTCCGATGCAACCCTGGAAATGTCCACCTTCAATCCCGACAACATCGCCAACGGCACCCGCAGCTGGGGCGACTTCAGCAGAGCCGTGAAGATGCCACTGCTGGGCGAAAGCAAATGGCGCCTCTTCGGCGCCTACCGCTACCGCACCTGGAACGGCACCCTGGGGGAACAAGATGTGTATTCGGCCTACGGAACCTCCCTGGAGCAGACGGGCCTACTGCCCACCTGGGGCAAACTGAGTGGCAACTACCTCTGGCGCACAGGGGTGGGTAATTTCCAGGGCAACGACTTCACCACCAACAACCTCGCCGACTCCTGGCGCTTCAGCGGCATCGGCTCGGCGAACCTCAACTACCCCCTCTGGATCGGCAAGCCAGCGGCCCTCACAGCCAGTGCTGCCTACGCCAACACGGGACAACCGGTGGTGCCCGGGCTGTGGCTGCGGGCGAACGTGCTGGGCACCTTCGCCTATTACGGCAACGGCGTTAACCAAAACACGATCGGCCTCACCGGTGGCCCGACGCTCACCCTGGGCCACTTCGTGAAACCCTTCTTTGACTACACGGAAATCACCTTGACAGGCGGGGGCACCCTGCGCCAGGGGGGCAGCCCCTTCAGCTTTGACCGGGCCGTGGACTTGGGCACCATCGGCATCGGTCTCACCCAGCAGATCGCAGGACCGCTGGTGTTCAGCGGCGGGGTTGGCTACAACGTTGATCCCAATTCACCGAATTACGGCGAAATCACCAATTCCTATCTGGAATTCCGCTGGCAAAGACGCTCCTACGAAATCGGTGTGTTCTACAGCCCCTACGACGGACTTGGCGGCCTACGCGTTAAACTCAACGACTTCAACTTTGGCGGTACTGGGTTGCCATTCGTGCCCTATACCCGCCAGGGAGCTCAGCCTGGTGGATTCGGACCTAACCCGGCGATGGGGCCAGCACAGGGCCCCATCAACCGCCCCTTCTGAGTTAACAATCATCGCTTCGCTTCAGGCCGCAAACCCCGCCAGATAGGGCAAGCGGGAGGCCGTGGCCCGCAATTCGGCGTCGTGGGCCACCAGCTGGGAGGTGCCATCCCACTGGCCGCTCACCAGCATGCGGTGGGGGCCTGCGGCCAGTTGGAGGGGTAGGTCGAGGGACGTGCTGGCGGCGGCAGTGCCATCACTGGCAAGGGCATCGAGCCGCACCCGTAGGGCCTCGACATCCAGCGTGAGGAGAGCGGCCGGCGAGGCCCCGATCGCCCGCTGCAGGGTGGTGGCATCGGCCGGGGTGATGGTGAGGCAGGGAATCCCCAGGGCCAGGCAGTTGCCGAAGAAGATCTCGGCGAAGCTCTCGCCGATCACCGCCCGAATACCCCAGCGCATCAGGGCCTGGGGGGCGTGCTCGCGGCTGGAGCCACAGCCAAAGTTGTCGTTCACCACCAGGATCGTGGCGCCCTGGTGTTCGGGCCGATCGAAGGGATGGGCGCCGGCCAGCTCGGTGCGGTCATCGGCGAAGGCACCTTCAGCCAGGCCCTCGAAGGTGACGCACTTGAGGAAACGGGCCGGAATGATCCGGTCGGTGTCGATGTCGTTGCCGACCAGGGCCACG
Source organism: Cyanobium sp. (assembly GCA_040399305.1). Classification (GTDB taxonomy): domain Bacteria; phylum Cyanobacteriota; class Cyanobacteriia; order PCC-6307; family Cyanobiaceae; genus Cyanobium. The sequence goes on along the minus strand of JBBASH010000079.1, from coordinate 7,587 downwards.
CCGCGACCCACCAGCCGCTGCACCGGACCAGCGGGGAATGGGGCCGGCGCCACGGCCGTGTCGTTCGGCTGGGCGGACTCAGCGCTGGCGGCGGGTGAGGGAACGTTCATCGGAGCGGTGGGAAGGGAAGGGTCCGGAAAGCAATGAAGGGCGGCTAGGAGCGGCGAGGGCTTGTGGCAGGAAAGAGCGGGGAGGCGCACCCGAGCACGGGCACTCCGGGCAGGCCGAGGGCTGCCCGCAGCAGCCGGCCCAGCTCCTGCTCAGGGCGTGCTCACAGCCGCGCTGGCGCCCACCAACTCCCGCACATCGGTCACCTGGCCAGTGATCGCGGCAGCGGCCACCATGGCGGGGCTCATCAGCAGGGTGCGGCCGCTGGCCGAGCCCTGGCGCCCCTTGAAGTTGCGGTTGGAAGAGCTGGCGCTGATCTGACGGCCCTCGAGGCGGTCCGGGTTCATCGCCAGGCACATCGAGCAGCCGGGCTCGCGCCACTCGAAACCCGCCGCGCGGAAGACGTCATCGAGGCCCTCGGCCTCGGCGGCGGCAGCCACCTGCTCACTGCCGGGCACCACGAAGGCCTTGATGCCGGGGGCCACGTGCCGGCCCCGGGCCACGGCGGCGGCGGCCCGCAGGTCGCTAAGGCGGCCGTTGGTACAGCTGCCGATGAAGCACACATCCACCGGCAGGCCGGCGATCGGGGCGCCGGGCACCAGGTCCATGTAGCGGTAGGCCTCCTCGGCCAGGGGGCGCTCGTCGGCGGGGGTCTGCTCCAGGGTGGGCACGCTCTCATCCACGCCGATGCCCTGGCCCGGCGTGATCCCCCAGGTCACGGTGGGGGCGATGGCGGCGGCATCGAAGCGCACCTCATCGTCGAAGACGGCATCGGGGCCGCTGGCCAGGCCGCTCCACCAGGCCACGGCCCGCTCCCAGGCCGCATCGGCCGGGGCATGGGGCCGGCCCTGGAGATAGGCAAAGGTGGTGGCATCGGGGTTGCAGTAGCCCACGCGGGCGCCGCCCTCGATCGCCATGTTGCAGAGGGTCATGCGCTCCTCCATCGAGAGGGCGTCGATGGCGGGGCCGGCGAATTCATAGGCGTAACCGACGCCGCCCTTCACCCCAAGCGTGCGGATCACGTGCAGCACCAGGTCCTTGGCGTAGACGCCCGGCTGCAGGGTGCCCTCCACCCAGATGCGGCGCACCTTGAGCATGTTCATCGCCAGGCTCTGGCTGGCGAGCACATCGCGCACCTGGCTGGTGCCGATGCCAAAGGCAATCGCACCGAAGGCGCCGTGGGTGGAGGTGTGGGAATCGCCGCAGGCCACGGTCATGCCGGGCTGGGTGAGGCCCAATTCGGGCGCAATCACATGCACGATCCCCTGGCGGCCGCTGCCGAGGCCGTGCAGGGTGATGGCGTGTTCGGCGCAGTTGGCTTCCAGGGTGGCCAGCATCGCCTCGGCCAGGGGATCGGCGAAGGGCCGGGCCTGGGAGGTGGTGGGAACGATGTGGTCCACCGTGGCCACGGTGCGCTCCGGGTGCCGCACCGTGAGCCCCAGATCCCGCAGGGCCGCGAAGGCCTGGGGGCTGGTGACCTCATGGATCAGGTGCAGACCGATAAACAGCTGGGTCGAGCCACCCGGCAGATCCGCCACCCGATGCAGCTCCCAGACCTTGTCGTAGAGGGTGCCGGCGCTCACGCGGAAGGTTAAGGAGAGGGAATATGAGCCTAGGAGCCTGGGGGGGGCCTCCCGCACCAGGCTCCAAGCGGCGGCCGCCGGCCAAGGCTTGCGGTGGGCGAACTAGGGCCATGGTCCGCATGGTCCGCCGCACCTGATGTCCGGCGATGCAAACGACCCGGGCCGTGACGGCGCCCGACAATGACGCCAATGCAGCGCCAACGCCGCAATGACGCGGCGATCGCCGCGGGAGGCCAGGCGGTCACGGACTGCGGTGCGCTGGAGCACTGCGGCCCTGAAAAAGCGTGCTCTAATAACACAACACGGCACCCCAGACCCAACCAACTCAATTAATCTCAATACATTCTTCCATTTGTCCCCAGAATTCAACCCATGACTGTTCAACCTGGTTGCGTGGTGCGGATCCATGGCCGTGCCGATGCCCCTGCGTCCGATGCCCTGTATGAGGTGGTGAGCGTGGAGGAGGACGATCTCCGCTGCTGGGTCCGCCGCTGGCCCCATCCCCGTAAGGCCACCGCCCCCTTCGCCGTGCCGCTGAATCAGCTCGAAGGGCCACTGCGGCAGGAGGCAAGGCCATGATCCCGATCGGATCAGCCGTGGCCACCCGCCTGCTCCTGTGTGGCGCGCGCACCGCCCTGGCAGCGGGCCTGATCGCCCTAGGCCTGGAGGGTCTCCACCTCCTGCTCGACCCAGAGGCGCTGCACCTGGCCTGAGCGAGCCGGCAGGAAGCCGCATTGTGCCTCGATTCCTTGAGCGGCGCTGTGGGAAAGGCCTACTGGAAGGGTTGCGAGGCCGACGGGTTGCAGGACCTCAGCGAAGGGCGCCGGGGCCCCCTCAAACCCCATTCACCACGTTCTGCGGAGCACCGGCCAGGATCGCTGCGGCATTGGCGGCGGCGGCCTGGATCAGCCGCTCGCGGGCCGAGCGGGTGGCCCAGGCGACGTGGGGGGTGATCACGCAATTTGGGGCGTGGAGCAGGGGATTGGTGGGGTCCGGGGGCTCGAGGCTGAGCACATCCAGCCCGGCACCGCCGAGGCGGCCGCTGTGGAGGGCGGCGGCCAGGTCGGTCTCGTTCACCAAGGGGCCCCGGCCGGTGTTGATCAGCAGGGCGCCGGGCTTCATCCGGGCGATCCGCTCCGCATCGATCAGGCCGCGGGTCTCGGGGGTGAGCGGGCAGTGGAGGCTCACCACATCGGAACGCTGCAGCAGGCTGGCGAGGTCCACGCCGGTCACCCCCTCGGCGCTGATGGGCTGGCGTCGGTGGGCCAGCACCTCCATGCCGAAGGCCCGAGCAATCGCCGCCACCGCCAGACCGATACGGCCGAGACCCACCACCCCGAAGCTGAGGCCGGCCAACTCGGTGAGGCTGCCTTCCCAGAACGCGAAGTCCGGGCCGGCACTCCAGCGGCCCTGCCGCACCAGGGCGTCATGGTGGCCGGTGCGGTTGGTGAGCTCCAGCAGCAAAGCGAACACCGCCTGGGCCACCGAGGCGGTGCTGTACTCCGGAACGTTGCAGAGCGGCACGCCCCGGGCCGCCGCAGCCGCCCCATCCACCACATCGTGACCCGTGGCGAGCATGCCGATGCCCCGCAGCTGCGGAACGGCGGCCAGATCAGCCGAGGTGAGGCGGGTCTTGTTGGTGAACGCCACATCGGCCCCGGCCAGGCGCTCGGCCACCAGCTCCGGTGGCGTGCGGGCGTGCACGGTGAGCTGTCCGAGTTGTTCCAGGGGCTCCCAGGAGAGATCGCCGGGGTTGGTGGTGAAGCCATCGAGCACCACCAGCCGGGGCCGGGCCTCCAGCGTGGGCGGCGTTGGCTCCAGGGCGGCGGCGGCAGGATCGGACAGAGACGGCATGGCAGGCCTGGAAGGGGCGGATGGGAACTCCATGGCAGGCACGGCGAGGGGCGGCTGCGGGGCCCTAGGCCCGGGGGCCCGGCAGGGAACTCCCCCCACGCTGGAACAGACCGTTGAGGTAGTGCTGGGCCACGGAGCGGTCTTGGCAGCCGTGCTGGAAGAGGAAGCCGGCGAGGGCGGCCTGCATCAGGCGGTACTGATCCCACTGGGGATGGCTGCCCACGAAGGCGACCATCGCATCGAAGAGATCTTCGGGGAACTGGTTCTCCACGCTCACGCTGCGGGGGGCATGGTCGGGCACGGCCGCGCTGGCGGGGGTGATGGGGGTGAAGTCCTGCCGATCTTTCATGCCTGCGTCTTCCGCTGCGGTGTCCGCCCCATCAGGCCACGCCATCCCCCCTGGCGTCAAAGCGGCGTGCTGGCACTGCTCCCGCGCTGGGATCGGCGCGACCCAGGGCGGGAAGCCCATGGCGACTGGGCTGGAGGCCACCGCCGGGAGCAGGGTGCTGGCATGGCGGACCGGGAGCCGAAACCGTCAAGGGGAAGGGAGGTTTCCCCCACCCTTTGGCGAACCCCCAGACGGCACGGCGGCCCTGGCAGCCGCATTCTGTGGAAAACCCCCCGGCCCATCGCGGAAAACCCCGGCGGACGGGGGAAAACTCCATGCCACAGGATTCGTGATCGTTCTTCTCCCGGTCGTGAGGGATCCCTATGAAGCGAATCTGCCGGAGGGTCCAAACGGTTCAGTTCGCTACTTCCAGCTCCAGCCGCAGGCGGTTGAGGGACTCCCCCACGCTGAGGGTCTGGATCCAGCCGCGGCCCCGGCTCTCCCCGAACCGCACCGCCGCGCTGCCGCTGCCGCCCGGACCAGCCAGGCCCAGATGCACCAGCCCCACCGGCTTGGCGGCACTGCCGCCGCCCGGCCCGGCGATGCCCGTCACCGAGAGGGCCCAGTCGCTACCGGTGCGGCGGCGCACCCCCTCCGCCATGGCGATCGCCACCGGATCGCTCACGGCGCCGTGCTCCGCCAGCAGCTCCGGCGGCACCCCCAGCAACCCTTCCTTCAGGGCATTGGCGTAGGCGATCACGCCGCCGAGGAACACGTCGGAGGCGCCCGGCACGGCGGCCAGGGCAGCCCCGAGGCCGCCACCGGTGCAGGATTCGGCCACCGCCAGGGTTTCGCCGCGCTGCCTCAGCCGCTTCAGCACCACCGAAGCGAGGCTGTCGTCGTCTGTGCCGAAGCAGAGCGAGCCGGTGCGGGAGCGGAGATCGCGCTCCACGGGCTCCAGCAGGGCTTCCGCGGCCGCCGGGTCGTCGGCGCGGGCGGTGAGGCGCAGCTTCACCTCGCCGGCGCCGGCGTAGGGGGCCACCGTAGGGTTCTCCAGAGCCAGCAGGTCGGACACCTGCTCGGCAAGGGTGGATTCGGCCACGCCCCAGAAGCGCAGCAACCGGCTGGCGAACACCCCCTGGGCCAGGCCGGACTGCCGCAGCCAGGGTTCGGCGGTGGCCTCCCACATGGCATAGAGCTCACTGGGCACCCCCGGGAAGGTGAGCACGGTGAAGCCGCTCTGGATCGGGAAACCGGAGTCGGCCGACGCGGGGGTCCAGATCATCCCCGGCGCGGTGCCGGTGGGGTTCGGCAGCACGGCAGCGCCCTCTGGAAGAAAGGCCTGGCGCCGGTTGCTGGGGGCCACCACGCGGCCGCGGGCCTCGATGCGCTTCCGGATCCCCTCCCAGATCGCGGGATGCTCCACCAGGGGCGCCCCGAAGGCGGCGGCGATCGCCTCGGTGGTGAGGTCGTCGGGGGTGGGACCGAGGCCGCCGGTGGTGATCAGCACCCGGCAGCGGCCGGCGGCGGCGCGCACCGCGGCGATCAGGCGCTCGCGGTTGTCGCCCACCACCTCCTGGCGGTAGTGGGGTAGGCCGAGGCCGGCGAGCCGCTCGGCGAGCCAGCGGGCGTTGCCGTTGAGGATGTTGCCCAGCAGCAGCTCGGTGCCCACACAGAGCACCTCCACGGAGCGCTCATCAGGGCTGGGGGATGGGCGATGCGGCGTTGGGGCCATGGCCGAGCAGGGGGATCGGGAGGGAGACGAGAAGAGCAGCAGCCCCGGGATCAGGGAGGGCATCCCAGCTGCGGCCTCAGCCTGGCAAGGCCAAGGGCAGGGCGCCGACAAGCAGCGACCCCCAGAGCAGGATCGATGCGATGGGTGGCGCCTCGGCCCCGTGCGGGTGGCCATGCGAGGGCCAGACCAGGGCGAACCGTCGACGAGGGGAAGCCTCAGCGCAGCTCCTGCTGCACCGAGCGGCGGCTCATCACCACCGCCGCGATCAGCACGGCGGTGGCCAGGGCCAGCCAGAGGAAGCGGTTCTCGGCGTTGGCCAGAACCAGGGCCAAGGCCGCCAGCCACTGGGTGAAGGCATAGATGAGCACCACGGTGCGGCGGTGGCTGAGGCCGGAGCGCAGCAGGCGGTGGTGGAGGTGGCGGCGGTCGGGATAGAAAGGAGAGCGGCCCTCGCTGAGCCGGCCCATGATCACCGCCGACATGTCGGCCAGGGGCAAGGAGAGGATCAGCAGGGGCAGCAGCAGGCTCACGCCGGTGAGGCCCTTGGCGGGGCCCACGATGCTGATCGCGGCCAGGGCGAAGCCGAGGAAATAGGAGCCCCCATCGCCCATAAAGATGCGGGCGGGGTTGAAGTTGTGGCGCAGGAAGCCGAGGCAGGCGCCGGCCAGGGCAGCGGCCAGCAGGCCGGCGGCGGGCTGGGAGAGGCTGAAGCTCACCGAAAGCAGGCCGATGGCAGCAATGCCGCTCACCCCCGCCGCCAGGCCATCGAGGCCGTCGAGCCAGTTGATCGCGTTGGTGATCCCCACCAGCCACACCACGGTGGCCAGCAGGCTCAGGGGCGGCGGCAGGGTGAGCAGCGGCGGCAGGGGCAGGTGCAGGGCATGGAGCGATTCGAAGGGCAGCTCGATGCTGCCGATCCTCACCCCCTGATCCCACACGGCCATCGCCACCGCCACCTGACCCACCAGGCGGGGCAAGGGCGGCAGTGCGAAGAGGTCATCGGCCAGGCCGATCACAAAAAAGCAGAGAGACCCGGCCAGGGTGGTCCAGATCAACCGGTCCTTGTCAGGGGGTAAGTCGGCGAAGCCGCCGGCCAGCCAGGTGAGGGTGAGGGCGAGACTGAAACCGGCCACGATGCCGGCCCCACCGAGCCGCACCATGGGCGCGGTGTGCTGCTTGCGCGGATCGGGGCGATCGACCAGGCCGTAACGCAGGCCTAGGGCGCGCACCACGGGCACCACGAGCGCGGTCACCAGGCCGGCCACAACGAAGGTGACCAGGGCCGCCGCGTTGGGGCTGTAGGCAAGGGTCACAACGGCGGACCTGGGAGCAGCGGACCTTTGGGGGTCACCTTAAGGAGCGGGGCAAGGATCAAGCGTGCTGGAGCTGACGTTCCCGGCCGTACAGCGGGAAGCGGCGGCAGAGATCGGCCACCCGCTCGCGGCAGCGCAGTTCGATGGCACCGTCCTCGGGGTTGAGGAGGCGATCGGCGATCACATCCGCCACTTCCCGGAAGGCAGCGGCATCGAAGCCGCGGGTGGTGCAGGCGGCGGTGCCGAGCCGCAAGCCGCTGGTCACGAAGGGGGACTGGGGATCGAAGGGCACCGTGTTCTTGTTGGCGGTGATGTGCACATCGCTCACTAACAGGTCGGCCACCTTGCCGGTCATGTTGATGCTGCGCAGATCGAGCAGAACGATGTGGTTGTCGGTGCCGCCGCTCACCACATCAATGCCCCGCTCCTGGATCCGGGCCGCCAGGGCCTGGGCGTTGGTGATCACCTGCTGGCTGTAGGTGCGGAAGGAGGGCTGCAGGGCCTCGCCGAAGGCCACGGCCTTGGCAGCGATCACGTGCTCCAGCGGGCCTCCCTGAGTGCCAGGGAAGACGGCCTTGTCGAACTGCTTGCCGAAGTCGGCGTCATTGCAGAGGATCAGGCCGCCGCGGGGGCCCCGCAGGGTCTTGTGGGTGGTGGTGGTGACCA
>JBBASH010000078.1:0-13631 GCA_040399305.1 Cyanobium sp. | reverse complement strand
TACGGCCTCTGCAACGGCTCCGGGCTCCACGGCTCCGGCCCCAGGCCCGTTGGCCGCCACACCCAGCGCCCCAGCCACCCCTGCAACCACCGCGGCTGCAGGCACCCCCAGCACCCTGACCGCTCCAGCCGTTCCAGCCCCTGCCGGCGCTGCCACCGCATCGGCACCCACCGCCACCTACACCCCCGGCAAGGGCTTCACCCTCCAGGCGGGTGGCGCCACCCTGCGGCTGTGGGCCGAGGCCAAGTTGTTGGGCTTCTCCAGCAGCCGCTACACCTTCAACCCGGGCCAGCCCCTGATCGTGAGTCCGAAGGATCCATCCCCCTCCTACGACCTCTCGGCCCAGCAGAGCATGGTGTACGCGGCCTTCCGCGGACCGAAGTGGGGCTCCTGGACCCCCGGCGCCTTTGCCATCTTCTGGCTGCAGGACAACCTGCTGGCCGAGGGCTACAGCTTCACGCCGGTGGTGGCCTACGGCGAGATCGGCAATGGCGCCTGGCGGGTGGCAGCCGGCCAGAACTTCGATGTGTTCGCCCCCCGCGATCCAGACACCCTGCCCAACGGCAAGCTGGCCGCCACCGGCAACCCTGGCGCCTATCGGCCCCAGTTCCGGGTGGAGCGGAACTTCGAGGCGGGCCCTGGATTCGGTGGGGTGGTGCAGCTGGCGGCCTCCTCGCCGGTCACCACGGCGCTGCCGAGCAACGTGGATTTGGCCAATCTCCAGAGCCAGGAGATCGTGGAGGACAACGGCTGGCCCAACCTGGAGGCTCGCCTCAACTTCGGCTTCGGCGCCTACGCCGACCGCGCCGGCGGCCGCAGCCTGCGGCCGGTGGAGCTGGGTGTCTCCGGAATCGTGGGCCAGCTGCGGGTGCTCGACAACATCCGCCCCAGCGATCCGCTCACCCTGGTTTCCGATCGCAGCACGGTGAACGTGTGGGGGGCCGCCATCGATGGCCAGATCGCCCTCGGCCGCCGCTTCGGCCTCAGCGGCGAGCTCTACACCGGCCAGGGCCTGGGCGAATACATGGCCGGCATCCTCCAGACCTACAACCGCGCCACCAACCAGGCGGTGCCCACCGCCGGCGGCTGGGGCCAGCTTTATGTGTATCTGGCCGACAACCTGCGCCTCAACCTCGGCTATGGCATCGACAACGCCCAGGACTCCGGGGTGTTCGGCCTGCAGGTCAATAGCGGCGTCTTCGCCAACGTGCTCTGGGATGTAAACCCCTGGCTCCAGCTGGGCCTGGAGGGCAATTACAAACTCACCACCTATGACGTGTTCGGCGACAAGAACGCCTGGGTGGTGATTTCTCAGGTGATGTTCCGGTTGTGAGGCTCAGGACTTTGGGCTTAGCGGGCCAGACCCAGAAACACCAGCAGCGAGCGATTGAGGCGGAGGAGGTCGTCATCGGCTAAGCGGCCGATGCGTTGGCCCAGGCGACTTTTCGGCACGGTGGTGACCTTGTCGACCATCAGGCGGCTGGTTGCACGCAGACCGTTCTCTGCGGTCGGGTCCACGGGCACACGAAAAACGGGGAGGTCAGTGGCGTCTGTGGTGATGAGACACACCACGATCGAGTCACGGGCCGTGAAAGCGTCGTCCTGAACGATCACAACGAGCCTCGGTTTGCTGGCGTAGCCGGTGCCGCCGGCCATGGTCCAGAGCTCACCGCGCTTCATTGGCTGTACTCATCGTTTGGCCACTCGTAGACCGAATCGATAAAGGCCTGGACTTCAGCTTCCTCGTCGCTGGCATTGGCCAACAGACACTGCCGCCGGGCTTCCGCGGCGAACTCAGGTGAATGCACATCCGGCACCCAGATCTGGATCGGCCGCATGCCCTGGGCCCGCAACCGCTGCCGGTGTGCGCGCACTTTGCGTCGGGTGGCGGCGCGGCGGATGTCGTCGGGGCTGGCGCTTGGAGTGGCATCCGCTTCCATGGCGGCTTCTGCTGGGGTTACATGTAATGCTATTCCGCAAGGTCGCTATTGTCGATGAAAATCCGCCAGACCCTGCGGAGTTCACATCGAAAAACTATGCCGTTGGTGCATAGCTTCGCCGTGATGGGCATGGAGAACGTCCTGCGTCTGCCGCTGACTCGCTGTTGATCGACGCAAGTTGAGGCAGAGTAAAGCAATCGGATGGTCACCCACAGACCCCGTTCTCGCTCTGATGCCTGCCCTCGCCGACCTCACCGATACCCTGATCGCCCTGATCCCCGAGGACGGCAGCCGGATCACGAACGACGAGATCCGCATAGCCCTGGAGAGTGAGGCGGGAGAGCCCATCAGCGATGAGGAACTGAAGGAGCTCAAGAGCCAGGTGGTGGCCCTCGGGGCCGCGGAGGGTGTGAAGGGCCCCGGCGGAGGCTTGAGAGCGCCTGGGATCGACCCGCCTCCGCGAGCTGCCGCTCCAGCCGCTGGACCAGGCACCCGCCGCAACGGCAACGGCACCACTCCGACCACGCCCAGCTCCACCATCGCCACCGGCACCACGGCGGCCTCGGTGCTCACCGGTGAGCTGCGCAACCAGATCGACCGCATCTGGGATGCCTTCTGGAGCGGCGGCATCGCCAACCCGCTGGAGGTGCTTGAGCAGCTCACCTACCTGCTGTTCATCCGGCGGCTGGATGAGCTCGAAACCCTGGAGGAACGCAAGGCTCTGCGCACAGGTCAACCGATGGCACGGCGCCTTTTCCCGGAGGGTAGCGATCCACGGGATCGCCCCTATGCCCAGCTGCGCTGGAGCCGCTTCAAGCAGCTGGCCGCAGCTGAGATGTTCGATCTGGTGGGCGAGAGCGTGTTCCCGTTCCTGCGCACCCTGGGCAGCGACGGCACGGCCTACGCCCAGCACATGAAGGACGCCCGCTTCACGATCCCCACGCCAGCGCTGCTTCAGAAGGTGGTGGACCTGCTGGATGCGGTGCCGATGGAGGACCGCGACACCAAGGGCGACATCTACGAGTACATGCTCGGCAAGCTGGCCACCGCCGGCACCAACGGCCAGTTCCGCACCCCGCGCCACATCATCGAGCTGATGGTGGCGATGACCGAACCCACCCCACGGGATGTGATGGTGGATCCGGCCTGCGGCACCTGCGGGTTCCCGGTGGCGGTGGGCGAATACCTGCGCGAGCACCACCCGGAGATTCTCAGTGATCCGGAACTGCGCGAGCACTTCAACCATGGCCTGTTCCATGGCTTCGATTTCGACAACACGATGCTGCGCATCGGCGCTATGAACATGCTCCTGCACGGGGTGGAGAACCCTGATGTGAGCTACCGCGATTCGCTCTCGGAAGACAGCGCCAGCGAGGAAAACAAGTACACCTTGGTCCTGGCCAATCCACCCTTTGCTGGTTCGCTGGATTACGAGAGCACGAGCGGCAAGCTGCAGCGGGTGGTGAAGACGAAGAAAACCGAGCTGCTGTTCATGGCCTTGTTCCTGCAACTGCTCAAACCCGGCGGCCGGGCGGCGGTGATCGTGCCCGATGGCGTGCTCTTCGGATCCAGCAAGGCCCACAAGGAGCTGCGCCGCACCCTGGTGGAAGACCACTTCCTCGAAGGCGTGGTGTCGCTTCCGAGCGGGGTGTTCCGCCCCTATGCCGGCGTGAGCACCGCGATCCTGTTTTTCACCAAAACCGGCCGTGGCGGCACAGACCACGTCTGGTTTTATGACATGACGGCCGACGGCTGGAGCCTCGACGACAAGCGCAACCCTTTGCTGCCGCTGGAGAAACTTGGGCCTGCTCCGAAGGAAGATCTAGCCGAGAGCGAGCACGACAAGAACAACCTGCCCGACTGCCTGAGTCGCTGGCGCCAACGCAAGGATTCAGAGAGAGAGCGGGAACGCACCGCCCAGAGCTTCTGCGTGCCCAAGGCCGAGATCGCCGAGCAGGGCTACGACCTCAGCCTCAACCGCTACAAGGAGCTGATCCACGAAGAGTTGGAGCACCGTCCACCTCTGGAGATCCTGGCGGAACTGTCGGCGATTGAGCAGGAGATCCTGCAGGGGATTGAGGAGCTGGAGGGGATGCTGCGATGACAAATGCTCGCGATATTGAGCTTGGTGAACTGATGCCTCAAGAAGGGAGGAGCTCAGTCAATCCAGCGGACTATCCAGGCGAGGTATTTGAGCTTTTAAGCATCTCCGCTTACGACAGGGGATCTGCAGAGATTGCTTTGGGCAGTGAAATTGGATCTACAAAGCAGGCTGTCCAACCAGGTGACGTCCTTCTTTCAAAGATTGTTCCCCACATTCGCCGGGCTTGGGTGGTCGAACCGTCGGCAGGCTCAAGACAGATAGCTTCAAGTGAGTGGATTGTTTTCCGTAGCAAGGAAGCAGACGCTCGGTACCTACGTCACTTCTTGGTATCTGATGGCTTTCATCGTCAATTTATGCAGACAGTGTCCGGCGTAGGCGGATCACTTCTAAGAGCTCGACCGAAGTATGTCGCCAAGATCAAAATCCCCCTCCCCCCACTGGAGGAGCAGCGGCGCATCGCGGCGATTCTGGACAAAGCCGGCCAGATCCTCTCTTCAAGCAGGCAAATTGACTTCCTGAGACAGCACTTACAAGAAAGGCTGTTCATATCAATGTTTGGTGATCCGAGGTCAAATTCCCTTGGATGGGCCAGAATGTCGATCGAAGCACTTACCTCTGACTATGTTGGAGGGGCTGCTCTTGTCCCTGAGGACTTCGTTGCCCAAGGTGTTCCCGTTCTCCATAAGGGCGCAATCAAGCCAGGAGGAAGAATAGAAGTCGACAGCAAGAAAAAAGGTTTCGTTACTCCAGAGACAGCCCTTCATCACACAAGGAATCTGGCTGGTCCAGACAGGATCGCAGTAACATTAAGAGACCTTGTTCCCAGTGGTCCGTTCATCGGGTTAATGGCCGATCTGTCCAGCACTGCAATTCCTGAATACATTCTCGCCCAAGGAGCATATGCATTCAGGGTTGACGAAAGCAAAGTCCTGCCTGATTACCTTATTGCACTGGTAAATATGCCAGCCTTTCGCCTGGTTCTGCGTCAAAACGCGGTTGGAAGCACCCAGATTCACATTCGCCTGCCTGTATTCAAATCTATTGAGATACCCGTGCCGCCGATTGAGATACAGCATAAATTTACAAGAATCATTATACATATTTCTTCGATAGACGCATCGGGTAGAGATCGAATCCAGCGCATTAATGAGCTGACTCGCGCATTGCAGAGCTCGTCTTTCTCTGGGCAGTCTATATGAAAGCTACAGAAGCCAAGCTCCTGCAGATCCTGGGCGCTGTCTCCCAGTTCATCATCCCGATCTACCAGCGCACCTATTCATGGACGATCAGGGAATGCCAGCAGCTCTGGGCTGACATTTTGCGCACTGGATTCACCGATCAGATCGGTGTGCACTTCATCGGCTCGGTGGTTCACATCGATGAAGGCCTCGGCAACCTCGCTGTGCAGGCCCCCAAGCTGGTGATCGACGGCCAGCAGCGGCTCACCACCGTCACCTTGTTGCTCACGGCCCTGGCGGATGTGCTGGATGCACTTCCAGAAGATCAGCAGGAGCCGATCGAGGAGTTCGCTCCGGCCATCATCCGCGAGACCTACCTCACCCGTCGGCACCAGAAAGGCGACAAGCGCTTCAAGTTGCTCCTCTCCGACACCGACCGCGTCACCCTGATGGCGCTGGTGGATCCCACCGCTGCAGCGCTGCCAGCCGAGCCCTCGACCCGGATCCAGGAGAACTACAAGTTCTTCCTCGAACAACTCCGCGCACCCGCCACAGATCTGGCCGTGGTGTGCCGGGGCATCAGCAAGCTGCTGGTGGTGGATGTGGCCCTCTCCCGTGATCAGGACAATCCCCAGCTGATCTTCGAGAGCATGAACTCCACCGGCCGGGAGCTCTCCCAGGCCGATCTGATCCGCAACTACGTGCTGATGGGCCAGCCGCCCGAGCTGCAGGAGCGGCTCTACACCCTCCACTGGCGGCCCATGGAGCAGGCCTTCGGCCAGGAGGCCTACAGCGGCAACGAGGTCAGCGCCTTCATGCGCGATTTCCTCACCCTTAAGACCGCCGAAGTGCCCCGGCTCGATCTGGTCTACGAGGTGTTCAAGCAGTACGAACGCCAGCCGGTCGTTGCGGAAGCGGGCATCGAGGCGTTGCTGCGTGACCTCCACACCACCGCCATCCGGTACTGCCGCGTGGCCCTCGGCCAGGAACCTGACTCCCAGCTCAAGGACGCATTCCACGACCTGCGCGAGCTCAAGGTAAACGTGGTCACCCCGCTGCTGTTGGAGCTTTATGGCGACCATGAAGCCGGTCTGCTCAGCCGCGATGAGCTGCTGGAAGCCTTGCGCCTGCTGGAGTCCTACGTGTTCCGCCGGGCCGTCTGCGCCATCCCCTCCAACTCCCAGCAGAAAACCTTCGCCACCTTCAGCCGCGCCCTGCGCCGCGAGCCGGGACACTACCTGCCCAGCTTCAAGGCCCACCTTCTCAATCTGCCCTCCTACCGGCGCTTCCCCTCCGATGAGGAGTTCCGCCGCGACCTGCAGGTCCGCAACCTCTACAAGTTCAACAAGAGCTGCAGCTACTGGCTCCGCCGCTTGGAGAACCACCAGCGCAAGGAGCCGATCGCTGTGACCGACTACACGATCGAGCACATCCTTCCCCAGAACCCCGACCTCTCCCCCGCTTGGCGCGAGGCGCTCGGCCCCAACTGGGCACAGCTGCAGGAGGAGTGGCTGCACCGCCTCGGCAACCTCACCCTCACCGGCTACAACCCCGAACTCAGCGACCGGCCCTTCCTGATGAAGCGAGACCACCTTGACGGGGGCTTCCGCACCAGCCCCTTGCGACTCAACCAGGGGCTCGGAGAACTGCAAGGTTGGGACGAGCAGACCATCAAGGACCGTGGTGCCCGTCTGGCCGAACGGGCGCTGACGGTCTGGGCCTCACCTCAGCTGAGCGAAAACGAACGCAAGGCCTATGCACCCGCCCGCAGATCCTCAGGTCCCAGCCCGTACACCCTCGATGGCCACCCCCAGTTGGCCCAGCCAGGTCTACGAGCCGTGTTCGATGCCCTGGATACCCGCATCCGCGACCTGGATCCCAACGTCTATCAGGAGGTACTCAAGCTCTACATCGCCTACAAGTGCGAAACAAACTTTGTGGACATCGTGCCCCAGGCCAAGGGCCTGCGCATCAGCCTCAACATGCCGTTTCTAGACCTGGACGACCCACGTGGCTTCGCCAAGAACGTGGCCGGCCTCGGCCGCTGGGGCAATGGCGAGGTGGAGTTCGGCGTCGCCAGCCTGGAGGTGGTTCCCTATGCCCTTGGGCTAATCCGTCAGTCGCTGGAGCGGCAGCTGGATGACGCTCCCGGGGCCCCTTGACCGGAATGCCCCCAAGGTGGCGCTACTCTGGACAGACTTCCTGTACAGCTCTATGGCCATCGAAACCACCTACACCGCCGCCCGCGACCAGCTCAAGTCCCTGATGGACCGGGTTGTCGAGGATCGCGAGGTGGTGATGGTGCGCCGCCGTCAAGGGGGCGATGTAGCCCTGGTGGCAGCCGATGAGCTGGAGGGTCTGCTGGAAACGGCTCACCTGCTGCGCTCGCCCCGTAACGCTGCCCGGCTCCTCTCCGCCCTGGAGCGCGCCCGCGGCGACAGCCTTCCCGCCCTTCGTCTGGAAGATCTTGAGGCCCAGCTGGAGGCATGAGCACTCAGCGAGAGGCGGTCTGCCATCCGGAGTTTCTGGAGGACCTGCAGCACTGGATCGAAACCGACCGCCGCACCGCTCGCCGCCTGCTGGAGCTGATGAAGGCCGTGCTGCGCGATCCCTTCAGCGGCATCGGCAAACCGGAGCCGCTCAAATACCTCGGCTCAGGGGTCTGGTCGCGCCGAATCACCCAGGAGCACCGCTGCGTGTATCTCGTGAAGGCTGACCGCGTCGAGTTTCTGCAGGGGCGCTACCACTATTAATGCATGGGATGAATAGAACCCTTGCTCGATGCTGGTGGCCAGGTGCAGCGCCTAGTCTGGGCGCCATAACGCCAGATTCATTCGCGTTGGATATGGCGCAATCTTCTGGTCTATGAGCTCCCAGTACGCCCTGATCGCTGGCCAGTGGCCGGAGCTGCATGAAGAGGCGCTCAAGGTCGAGCAGTTCGCCCTCTCCGATCCGCGAACCGCCTGCTTCTACGCCCGCCGCACCATTGAGCTGCTGGTGGAGTGGGTCTACGACAACGATTCCCAGCTGGAAAGGCCATTCGCCGTCCAGACGCTGGCGGAGCTGATGTACGCGCGTGTCTTCTGCGACCTGGCCGGCGAGGAGATGCGCCGCTTCCGACTGCTCAAGGATCTCGGCAACAAGGCCGTGCATCGCACCGATCCGATCCGAGTCGGGGACGCGGTGACCGCCGCCCGCGAGTTGGTTCAGGTGCTGCGCTGGTTTGCTCTCACCTACGGTCGCGATCAGCAACGGGTTCGGGGCTGCAGCTTCAACGCTGATCTCCTGCCCAGCCGTGACGCCGCCACTGCTCAGCAGGCCCAGAGCCGCGAGCAGCTGGAGGCCCTGGCCGAGCAGCTTGAGGAGCGCGATACCCAGCTGCGGGATCAGCGCCTAGCCGCCCTTGCCTCCCAAGAAGAACTGGATCGCCTGCGCCAGGAGATCACCGCCCTGCGCAAGGCCAATGAGGCCGCCGCCCAGCCCGAACCCGACCTCAGCGAGTTCGAAACGCGCCGCGGCTATATCGATCATTACCTCGAAGAAGCCGGCTGGGTGCATGGCCGGAGTTGCACCCACGAGCACGAGGTTCAGGGCATGCCCAATGCCACAGGCACCGGCTTCGTGGATTACGTGCTCTGGGGAGATGACGGCAAGCCGCTCGCCCTGGTCGAGGCCAAGCGCAGCTGCCGGGATGCCATGGAGGGCCAGCGCCAGGCCGAGCTATACGCCAACTGCCTGGAGCAGCGCTATGGCCAACGGCCGCTGATCTTTCTATCCAATGGCTACCGGCACCGCCTCTGGGACGATCTGCGCTACCCGCCACGGGAGGTGGAGGGCTTCTACAAGAAGGATGAGCTCGAAACCCTGATCCGGCGGCGGGAGATCCGCCAGCCGCTCGCTAAAGCAACCCTTTCGAACACTATTGCCGGGCGTTACTACCAGCAGCGGGCGATCCGGGCGATCTGCGAATCGTTGGAACAAGCCCGGCTCAAGGCGTTGCTGGTGCAGGCCACCGGCACCGGCAAGACCCGCACGGCCATCTCGCTCACCGATGTGCTCACCCGTTGCAACTGGGTGAAGCGGGTGCTGTTCCTTGCCGATCGCACGTCCCTTGTCCTCCAGGCCGAGCGAGCCTTCCGCCGTTTTCTGCCCGATTGCTCACCTGTCAACCTGGTGACCAACAAAGGCGGTGAGGGGCGCGTGTTCCTCTCCACCTACCCCACGATGATGAACCTCATCGATGCGGAAGACAGCAGGGGCGTGAAGCGTTTCGGGGTTGGGCATTTTGATCTGGTGATCATCGACGAGGCGCACCGCAGCGTGTACCAGAAGTATGGTGCGATCTTCGCCTACTTCGATTCGATGCTCAGCGGCCTCACCGCCACGCCGCGTGAGGAGATCGACCGCAACACTTACGAACTCTTCGATCGGGAGATCGGCCTGCCCACCGATGAGTACGGCCTCGATCAAGCCGTCGCCGATGGCTTCCTTGTGCCTTTCAAGCCGATCTCAGTACCACTGCGTTTCCCGCGCGAGGGCATCAGCTACGCCGCCCTCAGCGACGACGAGAAGGCCCAATGGGAGCTGCTCGACTGGGAAGAGAACGTGCAGAACGCTGGCCGGGTCGATTCCGGTGCCATCAACGCCTGGCTGTTCAACGCCGACACCGTGGACAAAGGGCTTGAGGTGCTGATGACCCAGGGTTGTCACGAAGCCTCCGGTGATCGTCTCGGCAAGTCGGTGATCTTTGCGCGCAATCACAAGCACGCCGAGTTCATCCGCGAGCGCTTCGATCACCACTATCCCCACCTCGCCGGCAAAGCCGCGCGGGTGATCGACAACCAGGTCAAATATGCCCAATCGCTGATTGATGAATTCGCCGATCCAGGCAGCGATCTGCGGATCGCCATCTCCGTCGACATGCTCGACACCGGCATCGACATCCCTGAGATCGTCAATCTGGTGTTCTTCAAGCCGGTACGCTCCCGCACCAAGTTCTGGCAGATGGTGGGGCGCGGCACCCGCACCTGCAAAAACCTGTTCGGCCCCGGCCGCGACAAGGAGTGCTTTTGGATCTTTGATCTCTGCCAAAACCTCGAGTTCTTCCTCGGCCAGGGTGGTGCCGAATCCACCGCCGCTCCGGAGACCCTCAGCACCCGCCTGTTCCGCAGCCGCCTCTCGCTGATCGACACGATTGACCAGAAAAGTGACCAGAAAGGGCTGCCGTCGGTCCTGCCGCCGGTGCCCAACATGGCTATTCCCTCGCGCGACGGCCAGCCAGGCGATCACGACAATGCTCTACGGCTGCACCGCCACACGCTCGCTGATCTCCTGCGATGCCATGTGGCGGCTTGCCCTGCCGACAACTTCGTGGTGCGTCCCCATCTGCAGTTGGTGGAGCGGTTCCGCCAGAGCGAATCTTGGGCCACTCTCAGCCCCGCCGACCATCAAATCCTCAGTGCCACTGTGGCTCCCTTGCCCTCCGCATACGCGGAACAGCAGGGTGATACCGACGCTGACGCTCGCCGCTTTGATCTGCTCCTTTACACCTTGCAGCTCACCCTGCTGCGGGGCGAACCGCGCTTCACTCGCCTCCAGCAGCAGCTGCGCGACCTGGCCGCCCAGCTGGAGGCCCGCGCCAACATCCCCCAGGTGGCGACCGAACTGGAGTTGATCCGCGATCTGCTGCGCGATGAATGGTGGCAGGACGTGACCGTGCCGATGCTCGAAGAGGTGCGGCGGCGCCTACGGGCGTTGATGGGGCTGATCGAACCAATCAGCCGGGACCCCCTCTACACGAACTTCACCGATGAGTTGGGTGAACTGCGTGAGCTGGATGCTGCCGCGTTGCTAACCCGCGACGAGTTCCAGCAGTTCCGCCTTCGCGCCAAGGACTTCCTCAAGGCGCACGAGGATCACCTGACCATGCAGCGCCTGCGCCGCAACCAACCTCTCACTCCACGTGATCTCGACGAGCTGCAGCGCTTCCTGCTCTCCCATGGCGTCGGCACGGAGCAGGCGATCCAGCGGGCCGCCGAGGAGTGCAACGGCTTCGGCCTGTTCATCCGTTCGCTGGTGGGTCTGGATCGCAACGCCGCCAAGGAGCTATTCGCCGCGTTCCTCGCCGATGGCACCCACACCGCCACCCAGATCCGCTTCATCAACGAAATCCTCGACGAGCTCACCAGCCACGGCGTGATGGATCCGGCTCGCCTCTACGACCCGCCCTTCAGCGACCTGGCGCCTACGGGCCCAGAGGGGCTGTTCTCAGAGGCGGAAGTCGACAACATCTGCCACCTGCTCGACATGATCAAAACGAGAGCCATGGCCGCGCAAGCCGCCTAAACGGCTCTCACGTGTACTACGGCAGCTCTAAAGCGCGACCTTGTGGTGGAGGCTTATCGGCTCAAGCCCCCTGGATCCTTTCAGGGCCCATCCCGCATAGAGAAAGGGGGATTCACCTGGCGCGCGAGCTGTGGGGACCCATGTTTGAGGCCCTGGCCAATCCTGATCTCTTCCATCAGGCCAGGGTCGATCCCGAGCTGGAAACGGTCTTCTGGCCCAATGGCGCCGATGTAGCGCATGAGCTTCTCTATCAAGCGGCCCAACAAACATTATCTACGCTGGTCTGAATCAAGGGCATCACGGCTCAGCTGAGCATGCCGCCAACCCTTGCTCCTCGGCCATAGCGGCCAAACGACGGTCCTGGGTCCACAGCCTGCTGTGGCTCAACCGGGCAGCAGCCAACAGGTGGGCATCCCCGTAGCCGATCCCACGGCCCATCAGCCGCTCCCGCTCGATCAGCAGCAGCACTTCCGTGTCGCTGGCCACCGTCGCCGCTGGCAGGCCCTGCAACAACTCCAGGACTTGTTGGCGACTGCGCAGATTGCCGCAGGCCAGTTCGCCAATCACCCAAGGATGGATCAGCACCTCGCCCTCCTGCAGGAGCGTGGCGAGGCGGGGCAGGCCACGGCGCAGATGCTCCACCCAAACGGACGTGTCGACCAGGATCACGCCGCGCTCTGGCGACGGGGGATCGGATTCAAGGCGGGTTCACTGCCGCCCAGGGCCGCCAGGCGCTTGGCGCTCTCGCGCTGCACCAGGGCCCGCAGGGCTTCCTTGAGCAGGGCGCTGCGTTCCAGATCTCCGCACAGCTGCTCGGCCTTGGCCAGCAGCTCATCGTCGAGCGTCACGGTGGTGCGCATGGCTCAGACCAGGCTTTGCATCAGTCTAGGCATCGTCTGATGCCGGTCCCGATGCGCTGAAGTGCAATCGGGAGGCTTTGGTCATTCACGCCATGCGCTGCACGATCACCGCCAATGGGCAGACCGTGGTGCCCGCGCCAATCCGCGTGGTGTCGGTGGCCCTTTCGGCCAATCTTCCAGGCACTGCTTGCACAATGCCCCAGGCCGCCCATTGACCAAAAGCCTGTTGGACAATTCCGCTCCCAATCAGCCGCCAGCTGATTCCGAACTGGCCGCGATCAGATTCCGAGTTGGACGGCTCCAGATTCCGGATCAGCCGCTGCTAGCCTCCAGATCAGCTGCCGCGGATCCATGCTCTCGCAGCCGGTCTGGCCCCGCGGCATCGTCAGGCGTCTGCAGGAGAGCCTGGCCGATACGCCCGTGGTGCTGCTCAACGGGCCTCGCCAGAGCGGCAAGACCACCCTGGTGCGGCAATTCGCCACCGAGCAGCGCCCTTACCTCACCCTCGACGACGCCACCACCTACGCCGCCGCCCGCGAGGATCCGCAAGGCTTCATCCGTCGCCTTGATGGGGCCGTGATCGATGAGGTGCAGCGGGTCCCCGAACTGCTCTTGGCGATCAAGCTGGCGGTGGATGATCGGCGTCGGCCCGGCCGCTTCCCGCTCACCGGCTCCGCCGATGTGATGGCCCTGCCCCGTGTGGCCGACTCGTTGGCCGGGCGCCTGGAGGTGCTGTCCCTGCTGCCGCTTGCGGGTTGCGAACTAGCCGGCCAGCCCAGCGCCTGGATCGATGCCCTGTTCTCTGCCCTGGCGGCCGAGACGGCGCCACCCTCGCCACCGCCCGAGCAGGCAGCTGCCCAGGTGGGCGAGGCCCTGGAGAGGCGGGTACTCACCGGCGGCTATCCCGAGGCCTTGCATCGCAGCAGCGAAAGCCGCCGTCAGGCGTGGGCGCGCAGCTATCTCAACGCCATCCTTCAACGCGACGTTCGCGAGATCGCCTCCGTCGATAAGTTGCAGAGCCTTCCCCAGCTGCTCACGGCGCTCGCTCAGGTGTGTGGCCAGCTTTGCAACTACACCCAGCTGGGAGCCCGCATCGGCCTCGATGGCAAGACGGTGACGCGCTACATCACCCTGCTGGAGCAGCTCTTCCTGTCAGGCGACAGCGAAAAATGGCCCAGAAGCGACACGAAAACTGGCCCCCCTC
>JBBASH010000077.1:0-13834 GCA_040399305.1 Cyanobium sp. | reverse complement strand
TCAGCAGAGGCACCCGGCCGATATCCCGCAGATACGAGCGCACGAGGTCGCCGTCGAGGGGCAGGGCGGCGGTACCGGCCAGGGTCACAGAGGGCATCGCGGGAACAGCAGCAGCGATCGGTGAAGAACGGGTTAGGAAACCCTTTGGTTTCGTAAATTACCACCCTTTCCCGGAATCGATCCGACCTGGACCGCGAAATCAGAGCCGCTCCGGCTCAACCGGCCCACCGCCGAACACCTGCCAGGGGACACTGGGGACGACCTTCTCGGCCGGGTCAATGCGTCCAGCTCCCGAATCCGATCGGCTTGGTGCCGAACGGCTGCAGAAGCTGATCGCCGCCGCCGGGGTCTGCTCCCGCCGCCGGGCCGAGGAGCTCCTGAGGCAGGGCCGGGTGCGTCTGAACGGCCGGACCGCGACCCTCGGGGAGCGGGCGGATCCGACCCGCGATGAAATCAGCATCGACGGTTCCCCTCTGGCCCCACGGCCCGCCTCGCTCACCGTGCTGCTCCACAAGCCGGTTGGGGTGCTCTCCACTTGCCACGATCCCCAGGGGCGACCGACGGTGTTGGATCTGCTGCCGCCGGAGCTGAGGCGGGGGCAGGGTCTCCATCCGGTGGGTCGGCTGGATGCCGACAGCCGCGGCGCCCTGCTGCTCAGCAACGACGGGGATCTGACCCTGCGGCTCACCCATCCCCGCTTCGGCCATCGCCGCACTTACCGGATCTGGGTCGAGGGGCACCCGATGCCGGCAACCCTGGAGCGCTGGGCCGCCGGGATCCCCCTCGATGGCCATCGGTGCCAGCCGGTGCGGATCCGGCTGCTCGAGGCCAGGGGGGCGAACACCCGGCTGGAATTGGTGATGCTGGAGGGCCGCAACCGGCAGATCCGCCGGACCGCCGAGCTGCTCGGCCATCCGGTCCTCGACCTCCAACGCGTGGCGATCGGTCCCCTGCGGCTAGCCGACCTGCCCGAGGGCCGCTGGCGCCGGGTCAGCCCCGGCGAAGTCTTTGGCCCAGACTGATGGGCCCCGCCCGGCTGGCTTCCTTGGTTCCGCCCCTGCCCCCCGTTGCCGCCAGGCTGGCCCGGCGCCTGCGGCTGCCCCTGGCCACTCTGGGAACGGCGGAACCCGCCAGCCTGGGCCCGCTTGAGCTGGATCCCCTCCAGGAAGCGGGCCGACAGTTGCGGCTGGCCCGGGAAGCCCGGGGGCTCGGCCTGCGCCAGTTGGCCCAGGAGACCCGCATCAGCACCGCGGTGCTGGAGGCCCTGGAGCGGGGCTGGCGAGATCGGCTGCCGGAACCCACCTATCTGCGCACGATGATTCCCCTGCTGGAGCGCCACCTGGCGATGCCGACCGGCAGCCTCCAGCCCGTGGTGCCGCGCAACCCGAAGCAACTCCACGAGGGACCGGGTGGCAAAGGCCGGCTGCGACGCTTCACGCCGGGTTCGATCGATGTGTTCACGAGCTGGCAGGCCACCCTGCTCTACGCCCTCCTCACCCTCGGGCTGATCCATCTGCTCAACCTCCAGCAATTCCAACTCGGCTCCCGGGGGCTCCTCAGCACCCATCCCCTCCCGCCCCTGAAAGATCCGGCGGCGGCGGCGGCAGCGTCCGCCCAAGCGGACGCCCAACTGCTGGAGGCCTTTCCGGATCTACGGCCCATCAGCAAGGCCGCTTCGGGACAGGGCCTGCGGCTACTTCAGAAGGATGCCCGCACCAGTGGGCCCGACCTCAGCCTGGGCATCCTGAACCTCACCACCCCCACCCCGACGCGGGTAGAAATCCGCAGCGACCGGGGCGGCACCACCACCCTCAACGGCGTGGAAGGGGAGCTCGCCCTGCCCGTGCTGCCCCCCTTCCGACTCACCCTCAGTCCAGAACCCCAAGGGGCAGCGGTGCGCTGGCGGGGGGCTGTTCTGGCTCCCCTGTCCGGCGGAGGCGGGACCTATGCCGTGCCAGCGCGCCAGGCCACCCCCCCCGCGGGCGAAGGGCGCTCTCCAGCTCCATCGCCCCAGTAAGAACCCTGGGGGGTCTCACCCCAGGCCATGCTCTCCAGGGGCCCTGCCATAGCGGGCAGCCATGGCGCCGTAGCCATGTACAGCCCCGGCCAGCCGCTCCAGGGGGAGATCCAGACGCCAGTTCCAGTTCCCCGAAGCCGTACCCGGCGTGTTGAAGCGGGCCCCATCATCCAGCTCTAGGAGGTCTTGCACCGGCACCACCGCCAAATCGGCGCTTGAGGCGAGGGCTAGCTCCAGCAGCTGCCATGAGGGGGAATGCACACTTCCGCCGACCAAGGCCGCGAAGCGCCACCGCGAATCCTGATCGAGGCTGTCCCACCAACCGCGGCTGGTGGCGTTGTCATGGGTGCCGGTGTACACCACCCAGCGGCTGCCGACAGTATTGGAGGGGAGGTAGGGGTTATCGGTCGCGCCATCGAAGGCGAACTGGAGCACCTTCATGCCCGGCAGCGCAAAGCGGTCCCGCAGGGCCTCCACCGGCGGGGTGATCACCCCGAGGTCCTCCGCAATCAACGGCAGAATTCCGCCGGGCAGCAGGCGCCCCCGGCGGCGACAGCGGCGGCGTAGCCGCTCCAGCAACGCCCCCCCCGGCGAAGCGACCCACACCCCCGCCTCGGCGGTCCGGTCGCCCCCCGGCACGCACCAAAAGGCCTCGAGGGCGCGGAAATGGTCGAGGCGCAGCAGGTCGAAGAGATCCAGCTGTCGGTCGAGACGCTCCAGCCACCAGCGGAAGCCCCCCAGCCAGTGGCGCCACCAGCGATACACCGGCGTGCCCCAGAGCTGGCCGGTAGCGGAGAAGTAGTCGGGAGGCACGCCGCTCTGGCTGAGCAGCAGGCCATCGGGCCCCACGGTGAACAGCCCGGGCCGGCGCCAGACATCGGCACTGTCATGGGCGACATAGAAGGGCAGGTCGCCCAGCAGCCGCACCCCCCGCTGGCGGGCACGCTGCCGCAGGGCCTGCCATTGCTCCTGGAGCTGCCACTGCAGGAGCGCCTCGGCCAGCAGCTCCTGTTTGTGCTCCCGAACCAGGACGGCCAGGGCCCGCCGATCCCGCCGCGCCAAAGGGGCCGGCCACTCCCACCAGGGTCGCCCCTGCTGCTGGCGGCGGAGAACCATGAACAGGCCATGGTCATCAAGCCAGGAGCGCTGCTGGCGCCGCCAGCGCCGGAAGGCCTGCTGCCGGCTGGCGTCCTGGGAGGGCCAGTGGCGGGCCAGGGCAGCGGCGATCGCCTCTGCCCGGGCCGTGGCCAAGGGCAGATCCAGCCTTGCCGCGGACCCGGAGGGGAGCTGGGCGTGGTCGCCAGGGCTGATCAGTCCGTCAGCAAGGAGATCATCCGCATCGATCAGCCAGGGGTTGAGGGCGGATCCGCTCGGGGAGCTGTAGGGGGAGCCGGTGCCATCGGTGGGAGCCAGGGGAAGGATCTGCCACACCCCCACGCCCTCAAGGCCCAGCAGGTCGATCCAGGAGCGGGCGAAGGCTCCGAAGGTGCCGCTGCCGGGGGTGCCGGGAAAGGCGGTGGGGTGGAGCAAAACTCCGCTATCGCGGCTCATTTCTCGATTCGCTCCACGGAGCGTCGGGATTGAGAGAGCAAGGTTTCGACGTCTTCGTCGTGGTCAGCGCGGGCCCTTGATGTCTCAGACCCTATGCCTGGGGAGGGCCCCGTTTTCCCTGTCACCTCCGGCAGCCGATAACGCTCCACGATCCGGCGGGCGAAGGCGGGAATGTGCCGCTCCACGAGCTCCGGGTGGTGGCGCTGCAGCCACAGGGCGTTGCGGGTGAAGTGGGAATCGATCGAGAAACGTCCGTATTCCAGGCCCTTGGGTCCGAAGCGCTGCACGAAGAAGCCGATCACTTCGGCCAGCCAAAGAGGCAGTTTCACGGCCTTGTCGTAGGCGGCGATGCCCTGCTGCACGGCGGCGCGGCGGTCGCCCCGGCTGGTCACCGCCGCGGTGTCGAGCTCGGCCTCAACCAGATTGAGCAGCCGCTGGCCGCGCGGATTGCGCACGGTGATCCACTGGCGGCCAAATTCGGCACCCATGTAGCCCACCACCAAGTCCGCGCCGGCGTTGGTGTAGTCGAAGCAGCTCAGACAGCTGGGGGCAAACACATCCTTAAGGGCGGGGGTGTCCAGACCGAAGAAGGGCACCGTCTCCGTGCTGCCGTCGGCATGGCGGAAATGGATGCGGAAATCCTGCATGAACTCGTAATGGACCACCGTATCGGGAGAGCGGCTGGCGCTGTTCAGGAAGGTCTGCAGACCCTCGCGACTCACGTTGTCGACACAGGGCAGACCCAGCACATAAAGCTCCTCGAGCGGAAGGGTGGCCTGAACGGCCCGCAGAGCCTGCACCTGGCAACCCACGCCGATGGCAAGCAGCCGGCGGATGCCGCTGCCTGGCAGCTGCTCAAGAACCCGCAGGTTGGGGGACAGGGTGGGCTTGTTCACCCGGGCCGCCAGCACCTCGGCGGGGGTGCGGGCCAGCACGGGCACAGGGGTGAAACGATCCTCAGGGCTCTGTTGCACGCACAACACCGCATCCACCAGGCCGCTCTCCAGGGCCCGCACACCAAGGCGGCTCACGATGCCGGTCCACTGAGCCCCCTCGATCGGGGCGGCGAGCCGGGCGCTGACCATGCGCTGCTGCACGCCGAAATAGAGCTCGTCCTCGTCGTCAAGGTTGCGGGAGCGGCCATGGGATTGGTGCTCCATCGCCTCGAAGCGTTGCTCGAGAAAGGCGCAGGAGCTGCGCACGTAGGCCACCCAGCGGCTGTCGCACAGGCCGCACTGGCTGCAGAGATCCTTCGCCGGGTAGGTGCTGCCGGGGGGGAGGGGCCGGGCCCGCTCATGGGGCAGGGCGGGGGGCTGGGACGGGGACGGAGCGGCGGACAAAGGAGGGGCCGGCGGATCACCACAATGCTCAACCTATCGGCCCCCGGGCGGGAGTAGCTGCCCATCGCTGGGTCAGAGTGGGTCCTTATTGGCCCTCACCGGCTCCATGCCTGCCCGCAGGGATTCCCCACCATCCTCTCCAGCCTCGAGCCGAAGCCGCGACACGGGTCGGAGCCGGGGGCCCTCCGGCAAAGGCACACGTCGGGGGTTGCGATGGCCCCGGCTGCCGCGACCGACGCGGGGAAACCTGACCACGGGTGGACTCCTCCTGATGGGCGCCCTGGCGGGGTCCACCCTCTTGGGGGTGGTCTGGCGCGAACCCGACCGGGCCGGCAGCGACAGCCTCGAGATCACCCCCGCCACCCTGGCGGAGAAACCACGGCGGGCGATCACCGTGCTGGTGATCGGACTGGATGGCGAGCGGATCGGTGATGCCGTGAACCATGCCGCCCCGGCGGGCCCCCCCGGAGCCGATGCCCTGCTGCTGGTGCGGGTGAATCCCAAGGGCCCCCTGCAGGTGCTCAATCTTCCGGTGGAGCTGGCGGTGAGGATTCCAGGCTCGCCGGAGCCGGTGGGGCTGGGAAGCCTGTACCAGCGGGGCGGGGTCGCCCTGACCGCCGATGTGGTGCGGGAGCTGGTGGGCCTGGAGCCCCCGCGGCCCGACCGCTATCTGGTGCTGCCCCGCTCCGCCCTGCGCCGCATCGTGGATCGGGTGGGGGGCCTGGAACTGAGCCCTCCCCAGGTGATGCGCTACCAAGACAAAGCTCAGAAATACCGCATCGACCTCCAGAGCGGCCTGCAGCGTCTGAACGGCAGCCAGGTGGAACAACTGGTGCGCTTCCGCGATCCCGGCTTGGGCGACTCCGGTCGCCGCATGGACCACCAGCTGGTGGAAAGCGGCCTGCGGGATCGTTTCGGACACCCCGAACAGGTGGCCCAGCTGCCGGATCTGCTGCGCGATCTTCAGGGCCAGGTGGAAACCAACCTCTCGGCCCGGGAGAGCCTCAGCCTGCTGGCGGCCGGCCTCGACGACCAGCGACCGATCCAGTTCACACGGCTGCCGCTCAAGCCGGCCAACAAAGACTTCGGCGGCCTGCGCCAGCTCGATGTCCCGGCCGGCAAGGCGCTCTGGAAGGCACCCTGACCCTCAGGCCAGCCGGTCCCGCCATCGACTCCAGCTCACAAGCAGCACCGCGGCAGGGTCGGCGTCATCCTTCGACCCCTCCGTGTCGGCGAGCTGCCCCAGCCAGGGAAGTCCGTCCAGGCACCGCGCCGAGGCGTCCCAGCCCCCCCCCCACTGGAGCAGCCCCACCAGGGGCACGGACCAGCGCTCGAGCAGGGCCGTAGCGGCGGCGGGCATGCCAGTGCCTAGCTGGACCTGGTCCACCACCAGCAGGGTCGGCTGACGCCAGGCCCCGAGGGCCTCGGCCCAGCTGCCCTGGGCTAGGGCAAGGCCGGGGTCGAGGGGTAGGGGGGCAAGCCAGGGCCCAGGCGCGGCCAGGAGGTCCGCCAGGGCCTGGGGCGGCGAATGCGGCTGCGGGATCAACCGTAGCGGCCACCCGGTGGCCCCGGAGAGTCGCTGCGCCACCCGTGGCAGGAGCGTGGCGGGGGCCGCCGGATCGGAGGGGGTGCTGAGGCACACCAGCACCAGTCGGGGCTGATGGGGGGCCGCACCGGCCGAGGGCGGCGGCGGGGCAGCCACAGGCTGAACAGCGGGAACCACGGCTTGGGGAGAGATTCGCGACCCGCAGGGGGCGGCACACCCTTACCATCGGGGTTGCGCCGCTTCGATCGCGTTCGCCGTGACCACTTTCTCGACCGCAGAACGGGTGGAACCAGGCGAAGCCCAGGCCAATCACGTGCCGGACACGCGCCGCCTCAGGCTGTTCAGCGGCAACTCGAATCCCGAGCTGGCCCGCGAGATCGCGGCCTACCTCGGTGTTCCGGATGGGCCGCGCGTGATCAAACGCTTTGCCGATGGCGAGCTCTACATCCAGATCCAGGAATCGATCCGGGGTTGTGATGTATTTCTCATCCAGCCCACCTGTGCTCCGGTGAACGACCACTTGATGGAGTTGCTGATCATGGTGGATGCCTGCCGGCGCGCCTCGGCTCGGCAGATCACCGCAGTGGTTCCCTACTACGGCTATGCCAGAGCCGACAGGAAAACAGCCGGGCGGGAATCGATCACGGCCAAACTAGTGGCCAACCTGCTCGTGAAGTCGGGGGTCGACCGGGTTCTGGCCATGGATCTCCACTCCTCACAGATCCAGGGTTATTTCGACATTCCCTGTGACCACATCTACGGCTCGCCCGTCCTGGTGGATTACCTCAGCTCCAGGAATCTTGAGGAAGTGGTGGTGGTTTCACCCGATGTCGGCGGGGTGGCCCGGGCCCGGGCCTTCGCCAAGCAGATGCATGATGCTCCCCTGGCCATCATCGACAAGCGCCGCAGCGGCCACAACGTGGCCGAAAGTCTCACGGTGATTGGTGATGTGGCCGGCAAGACCGCCGTCCTCATCGACGACATGATCGATACGGGCGGCACCATCTGCCAGGGGGCCAAGTTACTGCGCCAGCGTGGAGCGGCCCGGGTGCTGGCCTGCGCCACCCACGCCGTGTTCTCGCCTCCCGCTGTGGAACGGCTTTCCGAACCCGGCCTGTTCGAGGAGGTGGTGGTCACCAACAGCATCCCGATGGTGCAGGAACGGCGCTTTCCCCAGCTCCGGGTGCTTTCTGTGGCCAAAATGCTTGGAGAAGCAATCTGGCGGATTCACGAGGAAAGCTCCGTGAGTTCGATGTTCCGCTGAACCGGGCTGCGTGAACGGTCCCGATCCCTCGTCAGCGCCGGTGCAGCTGGCGCCACTGCGGCGCCACGCCCACCTAAAGCGGCTGTTGCCGGTGAGCCTCACCCTGGTGGCCTCGGCCGTTCTCCAGCTGCTGGGCAACATCGGAGGCGGCGGTCCCCGGGCACTGGCGGGGGAGGGTCCGGCGGCCGGGGAACGGCGGGTGGGGGTCTGGCTCACCAACACCCCAAGCCCCCTCTATTACGACCCGGCCCGGATCGATGCGGCGGTGGAGGCGCTGGCGGCCACGGGATTCAACACCCTCTATCCCAATGTCTGGAGCCGAGGCGCCACCTTCCATCGCAGCCGCTGGGCCCCGATCGAACCGGCCCTGGCCCAAGTGAATGCCGATTTCGATCCCATCTGCCGGCTCACCGAGTCGGCCCGGCGACACGGCATGCAGGTGGTGCCCTGGTTTGAGTACGGCCTGATGGAGCCCGGTGATGCCGAGGTGGTGCGCCAGCATCCCGACTGGGTGCTGCGCCGCCCCGATGGCAGTGCCCTGTTCGCGATGCATGGAGCCAGCCTGGCCACCTCGCCGCTCAAGGATCTGCGGGTCTGGCTGAACCCTGCCCATCCCGGCGTCCGGCAGCGCTTCATCGGCCTGATCACCGAGATCGTGCAACGGTGCGGCGTGGCTGGCATCCAGCTCGATGACCACTTCGCCTGGCCGGTGGAACTGGGTTACGACGACACCACCCGGGCCCTGTACCGGGCCGAAACGGGCCAAGACCCTCCCCTCGATCCCAACGACCGCTTTTGGATGCGCTGGCGGCGCCAACAGCTCACCGCCCTGCTGCGGGAACTGCGCGCCAGTCTCCAGAAGGCTTCAGGCCAGCGGCGCATCGTGATCAGCCTCTCGCCGGGGCCCTTCCGCTTCGCCTACAACCAATGGCTGCAG
Organism: Cyanobium sp.; assembly: GCA_040399305.1. Taxonomy (GTDB): domain Bacteria; phylum Cyanobacteriota; class Cyanobacteriia; order PCC-6307; family Cyanobiaceae; genus Cyanobium. The sequence goes on along the minus strand of JBBASH010000077.1, from coordinate 5,179 downwards.
GATTGGGAGCTCTGGGCCCTAGGGGGCCTGATCGATGACCTGGTGGTGCAGAACTACGCCTATTCGATCACAGGATTTGCCAAAGATCTCGACCAGCCGGCCCTCGTGAAGGCCCGCACCTGGGGGATTCCGGTGGAGATCGGCATCCTGGCCGGCTTAGGCACCCGCACCACCAGCATGGAGAACCTGAGCCAGAAGGTTCAGATGGTGGCCCAGCGGGGCCATGGGGTGATCTATTTCTACTGGGAGGGCCTCTGGGGCACCTATGCCGGCAAGGAGGGAGGGCCCTACCGGCGAGCCACCTTTGGCCAACTCCACAATGCCGTCTTTGGGGCCGGGAGGGGTGCTGCCCCGGGTCCCTTCCGGCCCACCCCACCCACCTTCCTGATGCCGCCGCCGATTCCCTCAGCGAACAGCGGCAACCCCAAGCCATTGCGACCTCCAAGTCAGGTGTGGCGACGGCCGTTGCCACCGCCCCCACCACCCCTGCCGGAGTGAGCGGCCAGCGCCGGGAGCTCGCCAGAAAACCAGATCCGATTCCAGTGCCACCAGCCTGAAAGCGGCGCGAATCGGCCAGGAGCCCGGCGTTGCCGCTAGGAGGGAAAACGACAGCAATCCAGCGTCGCAGACACTTTCGGGCCAAGCCGCCAACCCCTGGCCCGAAAGCAACGACAGGGCCACAAGGAAAGCAGGCTGCGTAGGAGTATCAGGGTCAGAAAGCAAAGCGGGTTGACGCAGCATCCGTGCAGCAGATGCGAATCCAATTTGATGAAGTCAGCAGCAAATCACTCCCGTGCCCAACAGCTATTCTCCATCCGTTGTAGCAGCGCTTTACAGCAAAATCGATGGGTTAGGCCCAAGCAATGGCCAGCGGTGGCAGGAGGCTTCCAGCCCCTACTCCGTCGGCACACTTCCATCGATTCCGGCCCTCTCCTTGTCGGAACTGAACCTCTCGCTGCGCCGCCCTCCAGCCGGAAGCGTGAAGGGGGAACCAGCAGCAGCCGTGAATCCGCAAGTGGCGGGGCTAGAGCAGGCGATCCACCGGAGCCCCGTCGGACCCCGACCGGCCTCCCCCACAACCAGCGCCCCTCTCAGCAGTACCACCCTGAGCCTGGCCTTACGGCAGGACACTCCCGGGGGGACGCACGGGGCCGATCAACACATTGAAGACTTCAAGAGGTTGACGGCTCCCCAGGCGACAGAGGCCAATCCGGTGGAGTTCAGCAACGACATCGACCTGCGCGAGGCGACCGTGGTGGCTGGCTCCGACCAGACCAGCACCGTGGCCCTGATGGATCTGGGCTGGACCTTTCAGCTCCATTCCTCACCGACCTCCAGCAAGGTGATCTATCTTGATTTCAACGGCCACACCACCACAGGCACCAGCTGGAACAGCACCAGCATGGGATCCTCTTTCTATTCACCTGCCTATGATATCGATGGCAATCCTGCAGTTTTCAACAATGAGGAATTGAGCAGAATCCAGCAGATCTGGCAGCGGGTTGCCGCCGATTATGCGCCCTTTGATGTGGATGTCACCACCCAGGCACCACCCACCGACTGGCTGATCAAGAGCAACAGCACCGATCCGAACTACGGCATCAGGGCCGTGATCACCAGCTACGGGCCCTCCTCCAGCACCGCAGGAGGCATCGCGATCGTAAACAGCTTCAAAGCCGGCACGGATACGCCCTGCTTCGTCTACAACAAAAGTCTCACGGGTGTGGCCGAGGCCATCAGCCATGAGGTTGGACACAGCCTCGGATTGTCCCACGACGGCACCAGCAGCAGTGCCTACTACTACGGCCACGGCAGCGGCGAAACCAGCTGGGCACCGATCATGGGGGTGGGCTACAACAAAAATGTCACCCAGTGGGACAACGGCACCTACTACGGCAGCAACAACGGATCCGCCTCAGCCAACTATGGCCGTGGCCCCAATGATATGAGCGTGATCACCACGTTCAATGGCTTTGGTTATCAGCTCGACCAGATCGGCAATGCTGCCAGCAGCGCCGCAGCCCTCACGATCGCCGGCGGCGTGGTGAGTCAGTTTGGCAGGATCGAAACCTCCCTCGACAGCGACTTTTACTCCTTCCAGCTCCAGAGCAGCGGCAATGTGAATCTGAAGTTCGATCCCTATGCCTATCGTGCCTTTGTGGATCGTGACGGGCTCTGGGGGGGCAGCAATCTGGTGTACACAGCACCGGTGAGCGACGGCAACACTGGCAGCCCCTATGCGGACAGCGGCACCAATCTCGATCTCGCGGTGGGGCTGTATTCGAGCTCAGGCAGCCTGCTGGGCAGCTTCGACGGTGCAGGACTGGCCACCACCCTGGCCTGGTCAAACCTGGCGGCGGGCACCTACTACGTGAAGCTCGATGGGGTTGGCACAGGCAACCCCACCAGCAGCACACCGAGCGGCTACAACGACTACGGCAGTGTCGGCAATTACCTCATCACCGGCACGATCACCAACGCCCTCGACAGCGGCACGCCGCTGACAACGCCAACCGCACTGGCCCCCAAAAGCTCAACCCTCACCACCGCGCTCAGCCCCTCCACCAAAGCGGCGATCCCCGCCGCCGCAGCCAGGGATGTCATCACCGGCATCGCCGCCGGCTCCGTTCCCTCCCTGGCCCCTCAGTCCGACCCGCTGCTGGCACCCCGGCTCGCCGCCACCGTGCTCGGTGCGGCATTCCCTGGGTTCGGGGAGGCCAGAATCACCGGCCTCCAGGAGGGACCGATCGCTGCCTCGGCAGTCGCCCCGCTGCTGGGTGCCGTGGGCGAATCCTCCCGCTCCCCGTTCGCCGCTGATCTCCCGACCACGTTCGGGGCTCCGGGGCTGGGGAGCGAGCGGCTCAACACAGAGCGGCCGGCCTGGGCCCTGGCCTGAACGCCAGCCGCGGAGCGGATTGCTTCTGCCGCAGGGATGCGGTGGCAGCGATCCGCTTTTTTTGTTTGGAGCCGAGGAGCAGCCTTCCATCGCAGCCGCTGGCCCCGATCGAACCAGCCCTGGCCATGGTGAATGCCGATTTCGATCCCATCTGCCGGCTCACCGAGTCGGGCCCGGCGCCGCGGCATGCAGGTGGTGCCCTATTCGCCAGCGGCGCTCTGAGCGGAAAGCGGCGCGAATCGGCCAGCGGAGCGCCAATGCCGCCGGGAAAGGGAACGGCAGCAATCCAGAACAGCAGACGCTTTCGGCCCAGGACGCCCTCACCTAGACCGATCGCAACGCCTTGGGCACAACGAAACAGTCTTCTTCGGCGAATCAGGACCAGTAGGCAAAGCGGGTTCGCGCATCATTTGTGCAGTAGATGCAAACCCAACTTGACGAAGTCCGCAGCTGTTCAAGCCTGGGACTCCAGCTAACGTCCATTCGTTGTTGCACAGCTTTACAGCCAGATCGATGGATCAGCTAGGCCCCAGCAATAGCCCGTGGTGGCAGGAGCCATACACCCCCCAGTCCGTCGGCACCTTCCCATCGATTCTGACCATCTCCGTGGCGGATCTGAGACTGAGCCTGCGCCGCCCACCGGCCGCCAGCAGCAAGGTTGAAGCCCTTCGCAGCCGGCGATTCACCAGCAACACGGCCAAAGCAGGCGATCACCATGAGCCACGCCTTGCCCAGACCGGTCGCTCTCACCACCAGCATCATCCTGAGCATCGCCGTTCTGAACACAAACATGCAACAGGCAAACCTTTGGGAGACACGCGGGGCCGATCAACCAACTTGAACAGCGGAGATTTCCTCAACGTGGCATCACCCCAGACGCCGGATGGCCATCCAGAGGAGTTCAGTGAGGACCACGACCTGCGGGAGCCGACCGTGGTAGCTGCCTCCGACCAGATCAGCACCGTGGCCCTGATGGATCTGGGCTGGACCTTTCAGCTCCATTCCTCACCGACCTCCAGCAAGGTGATCTACCTTGATTTCAACGGCCACACCACCACTGGCACCAGCTGGAATAACAGCAGGATGGGATCTTCTTTCTATTCACCCGCCTATGATATCGATGGCAATCCAGCGGTTTTCAACACTGAGGAACTAAGCCGAATCCAACAGATCTGGCAGCGGGTGGCAGCTGATTTCGCGCCCTTTGATGTGGACGTCACCACCCAGGCACCACCCAATAACTGGCTCATGAAGAGCAACGCCACCGATCCGAACTACGGCATCAGGGTCGTGATCACCAGCTACGGGCCCTCCTCCAGCACCGCAGGAGGCATCGCGATCGTAAACAGCTTCAAAGCCGGCACGGATACGCCCTGCTTCGTCTACAACAAAAGTCTCACGGGTGTGGCCGAGGCCATCAGCCATGAGGTTGGACACAGCCTCGGATTGTCCCACGACGGCACCAGCAGCAGTGCCTACTACTACGGCCACGGCAGCGGCGAAACCAGCTGGGCACCGATCATGGGGGTGGGCTACAACAAAAATGTCACCCAGTGGGACAACGGCACCTACTACGGCAGCAACAACGGATCCGCCTCAGCCAACTATGGCCGTGGCCCCAATGATATGAGCGTGATCACCACGAACGGCTTTGGCTATCAGCTCGACCAGATCGGCAATGCTGCCAGCAGCGCCGCAGCCCTCACGATCACCGGCGGCGTGGTGAGGCAGTTCGGCAGGATCGAAACCTCCCTCGACAGCGACTTTTACTCCTTTCAACTCAAGAGCAGCGGCAATGTGAACCTGAAATTCGATCCCTATTGCTATCGGGCCTTTGTGGATCGTGACGGTCTCTGGGGGGGCAGCCAACTCGTGTACACCGCACCGGTGAGCGACGGCAACAGCGGCACCCCCTATGCGGACAACGGCACCAATCTCGATCTCTCGGTGGGGCTGTATTCGAGCTCAGGCAGCCTGCTGGGCAGCTTCAACGGAGCGGGACTGGCCACCACCCTGGCCTGGTCCAACCTGGCCGCTGGCACCTACTACCTGAAGCTCGATGGGGTGGGAGCGGGCAAGCCCACCGGCAGCACACCGAGCGGCTACAACGATTACGGCAGTGTCGGCAATTACCTCATCACCGGCACGATCACCAACCCCGTCACCAGCAGCACGCCGCTGGCAACGACAACCGCATTAGCCCCCAAAAGCTCAACCTTCACCGCCGCGACCACCCCCTCCACCAAAGCGGCGATCCCCGCCGCCGCACCCAGGGATTCCCTC
>JBBASH010000076.1:0-14667 GCA_040399305.1 Cyanobium sp. | reverse complement strand
AACGCCCACTCGTAGCCCGACAACGACTCCCACAACGAATCCAACCCCGACGCCCAATCCAACTCCGACGACGACTCCCGGCACCAGCGGCGGCACCACAACCCCCCCCCTGCCACCCGGCGGCGCCAACTCCGGCAACGCCGCCGATGCCCTCTGGGGCGAGCAGTTCTTCGCCCCCTACGTGGACATGGGCCTCTACCCGGTGCCCGACCTCGATGGCCTCGCCCGCCAGCACGGCGTGGGCCTCTTCACCCTCGGCTTCATCCAGGCCACTGCCGCCGGGGATGCCGCCTGGGCCGGCCTGCAGGCCCTCACCCTCAACAGCACCCACAGCCAGGCCATCGCCCAGCTGCGGGCGGTGGGCGGCGATGCGATGGTGTCCTTCGGGGGGGCCGCCGGCTTGAGCCTGGCCGAGAAGCTGGCGGCCAGGGGCGCCAGCGCCACCGAGCTTGCCAACCGCTACCGCCAGGTGGTGGACAGCCTCGCCCTGAACCGCATCGACTTCGACATCGAAGGCGCCGCCCTGGCCAACCGGGCCGCCAACCAACTGCTGGCCGATGCCCTGAAGCTGCTGCAGCAGAGCCATCCCGCCCTGGAGATCTGGTTCACCCTGCCAGTGCTGCCCCAGGGCCTCACCGCCGACGGACTGGCGGTGGTGCGCCAGGCCCTAGCGGCGGGGGTGAAGCTCGATGGGATCAACATCATGGCCATGGACTACGGCGACAGCGCCGCGCCGCCGGCCCTCAAAACCATGGGCCAGTACGCCATCGATGCCGCCAACGCCAGCTTCCGCCAGCTGGGCGACCTGTTCCAGGGCTTCAACCAGGGTTTCGGCTGGAACCAGCTGGGTGTCACCCCGATGATCGGCGTCAACGACGTGACCAGCGAGGTGTTCACGCTCGCCGATGCCCAGCTACTGGAAGACTTCGCGCGTCAGAAAGGCCTGGGCATGCTTTCGATGTGGTCGATCGCCCGCGACAAGGCGGGGCCCGTGGGCCAGGTGGCGAACACCCACAGCGGCACCGCCGCCGCCGATGGCAGCTTCAGCGCCCTCTGGGGCAACTACGGAACCGACCCGGTGATCTCCGGCGGCACCACCCCGTTGGCTCCGCCCGCTACGGGCGGCACACCCACCAGCCCCCCGGCCGTGGGTGGCACGCTCCCCATCTCCGTGGGGGCCGCCACCACCACCCTCAGCGCCAGTGCCACCAGCGCCGAGCGCTTCCAGCTCAGCTACGCCTGGGGCCGCAAGCTCACCATCAACGGCTTCGATCCCGGTCAGGACGTGCTCGACCTCAAGGGCTTCTGGGCCGAAGGCCAGCAGGCCCGCGTGATGGCCACCCCCGGCGGCGCCAGCGTGCTGCTGGATTTCAACGCCCAGCAGGTGCTGCTGCCCGGCGTCGACCCCGGCGCCCTCACCAGCGCCGTGGTGCAGACCTGGCAGGGCTGAGGCGGGGCGGAGGGGCCGCCGAGGCGGGGCTCAGATCAACCGGTAGCCAAACCAGTCCGGGATCTGGGGCTGCTCGCGGCCATCGGGGATCAGGTGCACCGCCCAGCCAGCCTGCATCCCACCGGCCGCGGTCTTAGCCACTGAATCGGCTGACTCGGCAAGATCAGCGGGATCAGCGGCAAGGCTGAGCTGCACCTCCAGGCAGTCGTCCAGCCCATCCGTGAGGGCGGTCTCCACGCCGTGGAGGTCGTCCTTGTGGCGCTCCAGCGCCTGCGGCAGGAAGCGCCGCCGGGCGGCAGCCTTGGCCGCCTGGGGGCTGGTGGCCACGAACACCCCGAAGGCATGCAGCTCCGCCAGCTGCTGCGGGTCGTAGCCGCCCATGTTCACGAACCAGAGCCGCTCGGGGCCCGCGAAGGGTTCCGGCCGCAGCTCCACCCGGTAGCCATCCACGAAGCGAACCGCCATCCAGCTGTCGAGGTGCAATCCCTTGCGCGCTCCGAACCACTGGCGGCGCAATGCCGGCAGGGTGTCGTCGATGCTGGCGCCCGCCACGAAGCGCACATCGTGCAGCTCGATGTGGGCCCCGGCGATGCGGCCGCCCAGCACCACCAGGAAGAGGGTGGGGGCTGGCCTATCGCCGGAGGCTGGTTGAGCTGGGGCTGCGGCAGGCTTCTGGGGTGACGCCATGAACCCGTCGCGACCGATGCGTCGTTCATGATCGGCGGTCGGGGGGATCCCGATCGGCAGGTGCGGCCTGCCGCCCTCAACGAAGCCCCTCCCCATCCATCGCCGCACACCCCCGCCGGTGGACGATGGGGGCCTGATCCGCGCAGCAGCCCGTGCTCAACCCCAGTCGGATCAGGGTGATCGCGGTGGGGAAGGTGCGCAAGCGCTGGATCCAGGACGGGCTGGAGGTGTACCTCAAACGCCTACCGGGCCTGGTGGTGAGCGAGCTGAAGGATTCCAATCACCAGAGGGAAGCCGAGGCGATCCTTGCCGAACTCCGGCCCGAGGAGCGCCTGGTGGTGCTCTGCGAGGAGGGAGAGCTGCTGGCATCCGAGGCCCTGGCGGAGCGGCTGCAGGGCACGGGATCGGAACGGCTGGCTTTCGTGATCGGCGGCGCCGATGGCCTCGCTCCGGCCCTCAAGGCCCGCGCCAGCTGGCGGCTCAGCCTCTCGCCCCTCACCTTCCCCCACGAACTGGCCCGCCTGTTGCTGCTCGAGCAGCTCTACCGAGCGCTGTCGATTCAGCAGGGCGGGGCTTATCACAGGAGCTGAAGGCCTGCCGGGCTTCGCCGCCCTTCACCGCCGCCCCAGCCGCCCATGCCCCCCCGCCCTTACATCCACGGCACCAGCGACCGGGAACAGCGCCGACTCGTGGAGCAGGCCGGCCTGCTGCGCGAGCTCCTGGCGGGAAACCTGGAGCTGCATCCCGGCGAACGCCTGCTGGAGATCGGCTGCGGCGTGGGAGCGGTGCTCGGCCAGATCGGGGTGGCCCACCCCGAAGCGCGGCTCAGCGGCATCGACATCAGCGCCAATCAGATCGCCGCGGCCCGCCTTCACCTCGAAGGATTGGGGCTGGGGGGCGCGGAACTCCAGGTGGGCGATGGTGCGCAGCTGCCCTGGCCGGCGGGACATTTCGATCGGATCCGCATGGTGTGGGTGGTGGAACACCTGGCCGATCCCCTGGCGGTGTTGCGCGAGGCCAGGCGGGTACTGCGCCCCGGCGGCACCACGCCAGCGTGACCATCTGCGCTTACCAGGCCCGGGGCAGAGTGGGCGAGCAAACGACGGATCGATGGATCTCTTCGAGCGGCAATGGTCCTCGTACCGGGCCATCGTGGACCACAACCTGATGGAGCACCGCGAGGTGGCAGCCGCCACGGCGGCCGCTCTGGAGGAGTGGCTCATGCAGCGGCCCGAGGATGCGCCACCGCCCCGGATGGTGGACCTGGGCTGCGGCGATCTGGCCCTGCTAGCCCCCCTGCTGCGTCGCCTGCCCCTCGCCAGCTACACCGGCCTCGACCTTGCCCCGCCGGTGCTGCAGCTGGCCCGGAAGGCCCTTGGACCGGTGTCCTATCCCACCCAGTGGCTGGAGGGGGATCTGCTGGCCTGGGCCATAGGTGATCAAGCCGTCCCCGCCGAAGCGCAGTCGGTGGACATCCTCCACTCCGCCTATGCGATCCACCACCTGAGCGACGACCAGAAGGCCACCTTCCTGGCGGCGGTGCGCCAACGCCTGAGCCCAGGCGGCCTCTTCGTGTGGGGGGATGTGTTCAGGGAACCCGGCGAAAGCCAGCAGGCCCACGCGCAGCGCTACATCCAACGTGTCGAGACGAACTGGCACCCCCTCACCCCCGACCAGCGGCGCCATGTGAGCGACCACCTCAGCCGCTTTGACATCCCCGCCGACCGCGCCGCCATTCAGTCCGTCGCCGAGGCGACCGGCTGGAGCTGGCGCTGGGCCTGGAACGGCACGCATCGGAGCGAAGCCGTAGCGGTGCTCACGCCGGCCTGAGGGAGCACCAGTCTCCTGGCGCCCTGCATGCAGGGGCCCTCAGCTGTGCTCCCGCAAAAACCCGATCGTGCCCTCGAGCTCCTCGGCGAAGCGGTCGATCTCGGCTTCGGTGGTGGTGAAGCCGAGGCTGGCGCGGGCCGTGCCCGAGAGGCCGTAGTGGCGATGCAGGGGCTGGGTGCAGTGGTGGCCGCTGCGGATGCAGATGCCGGAGGAATCCAGCAGGGCAGCGATGTCGTTGGCGTGGAGGCCCTCCACGTGGAAGGCGGCCAGGGCGGCGCGGTCGGGCTGCTGCTCGGGGGTGGGGCCGAGGATGCGCAGCCCCTCGATCGCCTGCAGCCGCGCGAACAGCCGGCGGGTGAGCTGCTGCTCCCAGGCGTGGATGCGGTCCATGCCGATCGCCTGCAGGTAGTCGATGGCGGCGCCCATGCCGATCGCCTCACCGATCGCCGGGGTGCCCGCCTCGAACTTGTGGGGCAGGTCGGCCCAGGTGCTGGTGTCGAGCTCCACGTCCTGGATCATCTCGCCGCCGCCCAGGAAGGGGGGCATGGCCTCCAAGAGGGCCTCGCGGGCCCAGAGGAACCCCATGCCGGTGGGGCCGCAGAACTTGTGGGAGGAGCCCACCAGAAAATCGCAGCCCAGCTCCGCCACGTTCACGCTCTGGTGGGGCAGGCTCTGGCAGGCATCCACCAGCAGCAGGGCGCCGGCGGCATGCACCAAGGGCGCCAGCTCTGCAATCGGGTTGAGACAGCCCAGGGTGTTGCTCACCTGCACCAGGCTCACCAGCCGGGTGCGATCGGTGAGCTTGCTGCGGAAATCGTCGAGATCGAGTTCGCCGGATTCGGTGAGACCGGCGTGGCGCAGCACGCAGCCGGTGCGGGCCGCCACCAGCTGCCAGGGCACAAGGTTGCTGTGGTGCTCCATCACCGTGAGCAGCACCTCATCGCCGGGGCGCAGGTTGGCCTCCCCCCAGGTGCGGGCCACCAGGTTGATCGCCTCGCTGGCATTGCGGGTGTACACAATCTCGCGGGCGCTGGCCGCCCCCACAAAGGCCGCCACCTTTTCGCGGGCATGCTCGAAGCCCTCGGTGGCGCGGGCGCTCAGCTGGTGGGCACCGCGGTGCACGTTGGCGTTGTCGTGGCCGTAGTAGTGCTGCAGGGCCTCGAGCACCTGGCGCGGCTTCTGGCTGGTGGCGGCGTAATCGAGATAGATCAGCGGCTGCCCCAGGCAGGCGATCTGGCTCAACAGCGGGAAATCGGGGCGGGTGAGGGCGGCCAGGTCCTCCGGAGATGCAACGGTGTCGATGGGAGCGGCCCCGCTGGCGATGGGCGGCACCAGCGGGGCCTTCATCGGCGCGGCCTCCGTGGCCTCTCGGCCGGCAGCGGCAGCACCGACAGGGGCTTGGCTAGCGGCGTCAGGGCCGGTGGTGCTGCTCGCGCTGGCCGCGTCGATCGGCGTGGGGGTGAGGGTCATGGCCGGGGGGCCTCCTCGGCCAGCACCATCGCTAGAGGCTGCCAGATCGCGGCGGCCGCCGGGAGCTCCCGCAGCACCTCCCCGCAGAAACCACGCAACAACAGGCGGGAGGCGGTGGCGGCAGCGATGCCGCGACTCTGGAGGTAGAAGAGCTCCTCGCTCTGCAGGCGGCTCACGGTGGCGCCATGGGCGCACTTCACATCGTCGGCCACGATCTCGAGCTGGGGCTTGGTGTCGATCCGGGCCCGGTCCGAGAGGAGCAGGCTGCGGCTGAGCTGCACGGCATTGGTGCGCTGGGCAGCCCGGGGCACCGCCACGGCGCCATTGAACACGCTGCGGCCGGCCCCATCGGCGATCACCTTGTGGAGCTGGTGGAGCTCGCCCTCGGGCCCCTCGAAGCGCACCTGGCTGTGCTGATCAGCGATCTGGCGCCCATCCACCCGCTGCAGCGAGCGCAATCGGGTGATGGCGCCGCCGCCGCTCTGGAGCACCCTTGGCTCCAGCCGCGAGAGGGCCCAGCCGGCCACGGCACTGGTGAAGGCGTAGTGGCTGCCGGGATCCTGCTCGATCGCCAGATCGGCCAGCAGCACCGCAGCCCCGACTCCCTGGCCGATCAGGCCATGGCTGAGGCGAGCGTCGGCCCCGAGGCGGGCCTCCAGCAGCACGGTGGTGAGGCTAGCGCCGGCGGCACGATGCACCTGCAGGAGCTCCAGCCGCGCCTCGGGTTCCAGGAGCAACAGCACCCGCAGGGGCAGCACACCCTCGGCGCCGGCGGCATCGCCCACCAATTCAAGGATGGGCTCCACAACGCCCCGCACCCGCAGGGCCAACACCTGGCCGGCGGTGGCGGCGGCCAGCAGGCCGCTCCAGGGCGCTTCGGAGCCGGCCCTGGCCGCAGCGTGGGTGGACGCCCCATTCACTCCCCGATCCTCTCCCCGATCGGTGGCTGTCTCCTGCAGCAGGGCTTCCAGGTCGGCAGCGGGAATCGGCTCCATGCCAGCCGGCAGGCTCACCCCCGCCAGCGGATCGCCATGGCCATCCAGCACCAGCCGCACCACCCCGGCCGTAGCCGGGGGCAGCGAGGCTGGCCCGGTGGTTGCCGGGGGCAGCAGGGCCGGGGTGATCGCCAAAAGGGGTGCGATATCCGTGAAGCGCCAGGCCTCCTGACGCCGGGAGGGGAGCGGACGATCTGCGAGGGCCCGGGCCGCCCGTTGCCGCGCCGCCGCCAGGGCGGGCTCCGGCGACACGCCAGCCTCCAGGGCATTCAGGAGCTCTGAGCCCCAGCTGCTGGCAGCAGCCACGGCGGTGGGAATGGAAAGGGCCGCCATCACCCCACCTCCACGGGCGCCGATGCCAGGGCCGCCAGTTCGGCATCCACCCAGTCGTAGCCGCGATCTTCCAGCTCCAGCGCCAGCTCCTTGCCGCCGGTGCGAAGGATCCGGCCCGCCGCCATCACGTGCACGTAGTCGGGCGTGATCACATCCAGCAGCCGCTGGTAGTGGGTGATCAGCAGGGTGGCGTTATCGGGGGTGGCGAGTTGGTTCACCCCGCCGGCCACGACGCGCAGGGCATCGATATCAAGACCGGAATCGGTTTCATCGAGGATCGCCACCAGCGGATCGAGCAGGGCCATCTGCAGGATCTCGTTGCGCTTCTTCTCGCCACCGCTGAAGCCCTCGTTCACCGAGCGCTCCAGGAAGGCGGGATCCATCTGCACCACCGCCAGCCGCTCGCGCACCAGATCCTCGAAGGCGAAGGTGTCGAGTTCCTCGGCTCCCTGCTCCAAGCGGCGACCATTGGTGGCCACCCGCAGAAACTCCAGGTTGCTCACCCCCGGAATCTCCACCGGGTACTGGAAGCCGAGGAACACGCCGCGGCGGGCCCGCAGCTCGGGAGCGAGGGCCAGCAGGTCCTCGCCCCGATAGGACACGCTGCCGCCGGTGACCGTGTAAGCCGGATGGCCGGCCAGCACCTTGGACAGGGTGCTCTTGCCGCTGCCATTACGGCCCATCACGGCATGGATCTCGCCGGCGCGGATGGTGAGGTTCACCCCGTGCAGGATCGGCTGATCCGCCACGCTGGCGTGGAGATCGCGGATCTCAAGCAAAACCGGGGCTTCAGGGCGGATCACGGCGGAGCAGGTGAGGCGGACTTGGACGGGAGGGAAGCGAGCAACCGTAGCGGCCAGATGGCTGAAACGAAGCCCGTAGCCGGAATGGAACGTTGCTGAGGCGGAGTCGTGAAGCGGGTCTTGAAGCGGAGTCTTGAAGCGCACGCGTGCGGCGGAGTGCGGCTGAAAGATCGGGGCGGAGGGGCGGTGCCCCGGTGGCCCGAATCTCAGGGAGAAGCAGCGGCGGGTGAGGGGGCGGTGCCAGGACGGCAAACCCGATGGCTTTGCCCGGACTCGCCGCTCACCAGCGCCACGGAGACTCGGCGGGGCTGCGGAAGACCCGGCTACCCCACGGAACCCTCCAGCTTGAGGGCGAGGAGTTTGTCGGCCTCGGCGGCGAATTCCATCGGCAACTGGTTGAACACATCACGGCAGAAGCCGCTCACCATCATCGACACCGCCTCCTCAAAGCCGATGCCGCGGCTCTGCAGATAAAAGAGTTGGTCTTCCGAGATGCGACAGGTGCTGGCCTCGTGCTCGATCGCCGCCTCCGGCTGTTGGGAGCGGATATAGGGATAGGTGTTGGCGGCGGCCTGATCGCCGATCAGCATCGAATCGCACTGGCTGAAATTGCGGGCACCCACCGCCTTCGGTCCCACCTGCACCAGGCCGCGGTAGCTGTTGGAGGAGTGGCCGGCGCTGATCCCCTTGCTCACGATCGTGGAGCGGGTGCGAGGACCCACATGGATCATCTTGGTGCCGGTGTCGGCCTGCTGACGGTTATTGGTGAGGGCCACAGAATAAAATTCACCCACCGAATCAGCACCCTGCAGCACACAGCTGGGATATTTCCAGGTGATCGCTGAGCCGGTTTCCACCTGGGTCCAGCTGATGTGGCTGCGCTCACCACGGCACTGGCCCCGCTTGGTGACGAAGTTATAAATACCGCCGACGCCCTGTTCATCACCGGCGTACCAGTTCTGCACGGTGGAGTATTTGATCGAGGCATCATCCAAAACCACAAGTTCCACCACAGCCGCATGCAGCTGGTTGGTGTCAAACATCGGTGCGGTGCACCCCTCCAGATAACTGACCGAGGCCCCTTCCTCGGCCACGATCAATGTGCGCTCAAACTGGCCCGTGTCGCCGGAGTTGATGCGGAAGTAGGTGGAAAGTTCCATCGGACACGCCACCCCCTTCGGGATGAACACGAAGGAGCCATCGCTGAACACGGCCGAATTGAGAGCCGCGAAGTAGTTGTCGTTGCTGGGCACCACCGTACCGAGGTAGCGCTCGATCAAATCGGCGTGATCCTTCACGGCCTCACTGATCGAGCAGAAGATCACGCCGTGCTCGGCCAACTTCTCGCGATAGGTGGTGGCGATCGAAACGCTGTCGAACACGGCATCCACGGCCACATTGGAGAGGCGCTTCTGCTCACTCAGCGGAATGCCGAGCTTGTCGAAGGTTTCAAGCAGTTTGGGATCCACCTCATCGAGGCTTCCTTTCTTCTCCTGCTGCTTCGGGGCGGCATAATAAATGATGTTCTGGTAATCAATCGGCGCATGACCGAGGGCCGCCCAGTCGGGCTCCTCCATCTCCAACCACTGTTTGTAGGCCCGCAGACGGAAATCGAGCAGGAAGGCGGGCTCATTCTTTTTGCTGGAGATCAGCCGAACCACATCCTCACTGAGACCCTTGGCGATCTTCTCGGTTTCGATATCGGTCACAAAGCCGTATTTGTACGGCTGGCTGACCAGATCTCCGACGGCGGCGGTGCTCATGACAGGAAGGGAACGGAGGGAAGGGTCAACCGGCGGTGAGGGCCCGAACCTCCTCCAGGCTGATGGTCTGTTGCTCGCCCCGGAAGGGGTTGTCCTCGGTGAGGAAAAGCATGCAATGGCATTCCTTGCGCTCCCGCATCGGCACGCAGGGGCAGTTCCAGAAAGCCTGGGCCACCTCGGCCTGCTTGTCCTCGTAGTGGCGGCAGGGACACAGGGCACCGCCGAGCTCATCCTTGTGGCGAGCCAGGCCCTCGAGCACCACGGCGGTCACGCCCGGATCGCTGCAGAAATAGGTGCCGGTGCGCTGGGCGTAGGTCTCAGCGAACTTGCGGATCACCTCAAGACTGTCGGAAACCGGCCGTGCAGCGGCATCTGGCTCGGAGTTGGCGGCGTTGCCAGGGGCGGCGTCGGGAACGGTCACGGCAAACAAGGCAGTGCTGAAGGAAAGGGCGAGGCGCATGGGCCCGCACCGGCCGGCGGAAATGGCAAAACCGGAGCAGCCGCAAAGCCACGGGCCGGATGCCCACCACCAACCGCCAATTACGAAACAAGGATGTTTCGTTAGCAAACCAGCTTAGGGCACTGCACCTGGGCCTGGGGCCTGGAATCAAGCCCGACGCCATCGGGACAGCATGGGCAAAAGGTCCCCCACTTGCGGTTGGGCCGTGGCATCGTGAGTTGGAACGGTGGAACCATGACCGCCTCCCCCCCCTCAGGCTCTCCACCGAGTCCCGCCCTCAACGGCCGCCGTCGTCGGGGGAATTCTGCCGCTGGCCTTGCCGAGTTTAGCGACGCCAAGACCCACCCCCCGGCAGCCCTCGAGTCCGCCGAAACCCCACCGACCCGCGAGGCCGTGCTCGCCCTGCTGCTGCGCCATGGCGAAGCCACGGCTGCCGATCTAGCCGGCAGGCTCTCGATTTCGGTGCAGGTGACGCGGCGCCACCTGCGCGGACTCGAGGAGACGGGCCTGGTGGAAGCCAGTCCCACCCCAGAGGGTCCGGGCCGCCCCAGCAACCGCTGGCGCCTCACCACCGCCGGACACCAGCGCTTTCCCAACGGCAGCGAACACTTCGCCCTGGGCCTGCTTCATTCCCTCGCCGGAGCCATGCCCCCCGATGCCCTCCGCCTACTGCTGAACCAGCAGGCGGTGGAGAAGGCCGGCGATTACCGCCGCCGCATCGGCAGCGGCTCCTTGGCGGAGCGCCTGGAGCACCTGGTCGAGCTGAGGCGGCAGGAGGGTTTCGTGGCGGAGTGCCAGCCCGACCCCGAACAACGAGGAGCCTGGGTGATCAGCGAGTTTCACTGCTCGGTGATGCGGATCGCCGAGCAGTTCCCAATGGTGTGCGACCAGGAACTGGCCCTGATCAGCCACACCTTTCCCGACTGCCGGATCGAGCGGGTGCACTGGCGCCTCGAGGAAGGTCACTCCTGCGGCTTCCGGCTCAGCCCCGCCACCACCACCGCCGCGCCGTGATCGAAGCGAGTGAGCTGGCGGAACTGGAGGCCACCCTGCTGCCGGCCCTTGAGCGCCATCACCTACGCCTGCTGGCCCACGGCCTTCGCACCTTCCAGGCCGTGGCGGGCCGCCGGCAGGGGCCCCTGCCGGCCAGCGATGCCCTGGCGGTCTGGGCCACCAGCCAACCCCAGCTGGCCGGGGATCCGGGTTTCGCCGCCACCTTCCTGGACCAGCTGGCCGGACTTGGGGAACAACTGGCATCGATCGCGGGCCGCCGGGGCAGAGACCCCCTGGCCTTGGAACTGGCCGACCTGATCAGCTGGGCCGAGCATCAGGCCCAGGAGCGGCTGGAGCTCTCACCCTTCAGAGCGGACTCGGCAGCCCCACCACCAGGCTGACCCCGGCCAGGGCGGTGATTGCGGCGAACAGGCCCCTCCAGCCGGGTCGATCCCCCTCAAACCACCAGGCCAGGGGCAGGGCCATCACCGGCGCCGTGGACATCAACGCCACCGCTAATCCGCCGCTCAGGCCGGCCAGGGCCACCTGCTGGAGCACGATTCCGGCGCTGGTTCCGAGCAGGGTGGCGAGCAGCAGCAAGGGCCAGCGACGCCGTGCCGGCCTGGGCCTGGGCACCCTCAGGGGGATTCGCCCGGCCAGGGGCAGCAGAGCCAGGCTGGCCGCAGCCAGTCGCAGGGTGGCCGCCTGCAGGGGTGAGATCGGCCCCGACAACAGGGCCGCCCGGGAGAGCAGGGCCCCGAGGCTGCCGCACACCAGCGCCCCGAGGGCCAGCAACACGCCGTCGATCGGCAGCCGTGCCACCGGACCGGAGCTGGCTGGCTCGGCATCCCGGGGCCCGGAGCCATCGCCCGGCGGCGCCTGGGCCGCTCCCCGGGCCACGAGCACCACCGCCAGGCTGATCAGGGCGATGCCGCCGATCTGGGCCGGACCGGGCCACTCCCGCAGCAGCACCACCCCGGCCAGGGTGGTGAAGGCCGGCCCGCCGGCATCGATGGTGAGGGCCCGGCGGGTGCCGAGCCGGCGCAGGGCGGCGAAGAAGAGGCTGTCGCCCAGGGCGATCCCCACAACCCCGCTCAAGGCGAGCAGCAACAGGCCCCGGGGCGGAAGCTGCCAGGCCTGGCTGAAGACAAAGGGCAGCTGCAGCGCCACCGCCAGCAGATTCTTGAGCAGGTTGAGCTGCACGGCCGACAGGGAGGTGGGCAGTCGGCGCCACAGCAGGCTGGCGAGGGTCCAGCAGAGGGCCGCCAGGAGGGCGGCCGAGGCCGGCAGGGGGAAAGACAGCAGAGGGAAGAAGAGCGGGGGAACGGGGGGCAGGGGCGACAACCGGGGCCCGGGCTTGCGATCATCGCCAGTGCCTCCCCCCTCCGGGTGTCCAGTCCCGGCGAGCCAGCGTGAGCGGCACCATCTCCAGCCCCAGCCACACCCCCGCCAGCGACCCCACGGCCACCGCCGCTGAGGCTGCAGCGATCGCCGACGCGATCAGCTTCTTCCGGCTCAGCTGCGGCCGCTGGCGCTCCCAGCGCAGCAGCCACCACCTGCTGCATCGCCAGGCGGAGGCCGGCAGCTCCTACATCGAGGTGGTGGAACTCGAAGCCAGCGATCCCCAGCTGGTGGCGATCGCCGAGCTCCACGGCGAGGATCCCGCCAACCTGGTCGGGGGCTGCCGGGTGCGCTGGAGCGGTTCGATGGCCTGGGACAAGGCCGGCGAAGCCCATGAGGGCGAGAGCGTGTTCGGCCTGATCCCCACCGACACCCTCGGTCGCGAGGGCCTGCTGCTGCGCGACCGCGGCTATGCCGAGACGGCACCCGTGGCGGGCCGCTTCGCCATGGACGAGCGGGACGCCCTGCTGCTCACCACGGCCTACGAAACGATGAACAGCCTCGAGCGGTTCAGCTTCGCTGGGCCGAACGTGCGGCTGCGCACCAGCACGGTGGAGGGGCTCTCCAACACCGCCTCCTTCTGCATCGAGACGCGGATCGAGGGCGCTGCCACCAGCGGGGCCTCAGCAGCCCAAGAGATCGGGGCCGTCCCGGCGGGCACCAGTGGCGCCGTGAAGCCCAGGGAAAGCGTGTCGCTGCTGGGCTGGTGAGCCTCGTCTAAGCCGCACCGTTGAGCCGCTTCCGAGGCCACCGTGGTGCCTGTGTGGTGCCGCGATGTTGGGTCGGGGACGCCGCGATGATGGGCCGGTGACGCGACCGTGATGGCCCGTGAGTCCCTGTGATGGCCTGTGAGGCCCGGGTGATGGGTGGGTTGTGGGTGATGGCCCGGTGATGGCGCCGGGATGCTCCGTAAGGGGCCCTGAAAGCCGCTCCTGTCCCACTCGCCCATCCGCTGCATTGGCGCCGAAAACGCTCGCCACCGATCGTTCCAGGAAAGCGAGATGGGCCGCTGCCACGGGGCCGGGCGCACCATCAACGGAGGCTGCCGGGATGCGGCGGGGCCTGGCGGAACAGGCGTTTCGTCGAACGGCCGGATCGCTCGCCAACGTTCGCTCGCCAACGTTACGGTCTGTTAGTCATGGCGGGAGCGGCGGAAGCCAAACGCGGCCGCACTTCTACGATCGCCACCACGGATGCCGGACCCCGCGTGGCTCTTCCCCTCCTCAAGTACGCCCCCACCACCCAGAACTCCCGGGTGGCCCCCCTCCGGGTGGGCTCCGACGAGGACCCCAAAGCCGTATCCATGGACAAAGCCATGGACCGGGAAGACCAAAACTTCGTGATTGAAGCGGCCTACCGCCAGATCTTCTTCCACGCCTTCAAGGTCGACCGCGACCGCACCCTGGAGTCCCAGGTGCGCAACGGCCAGATCACCGTGCGGGATTTCATCCGCTCGCTGTGCCTCTCGGACACCTTCACCCGCAGCTTTTACAACCTCAACAGCAACTACAAGGTGGCCCGCCACCTGGTGGAAAAGCTGCTCGGCCGCCCCACCCACGGCAAATCCGAGGAGATCGCCTGGTCGGCCGTGATCATGACCAAGGGCATCAAGGGTGCCGTGGATCAGATCCTGGATTCCGAGGAATACCTCGAGAACTTCGGCTACGACACCGTTCCCTACCACCGGAATCGGGTGGTGGGCTCCCGTGAGGTTGGTGAAACCCCCTTCAACCTCACCTCCCCCCGCTACGACGCCTACTACCGCGGCATCCTGGGCTTCCCCCAGATCGTGTACACCGGCACGGCCAAGGCCTTCCCGGTCCGGGCCCAGCAACGCCGTGGCGGCTTCCCCGAGGACTACCTCCCCTGGGTGCGCAGCCTTCCCGCCCTGCGCGGTGTTGGTGCTCCCCAAGGCAGCACCAGCTTCGATTATCTGTCGAAGGTTCCCTACCGCAGCATCGGTCGCTGAGGTTCGGGATCTGATCTTCGGTTTGGCAGCACGGGTGGGGAGCGAAGCCACCCTCCCTTCCAGGGGGTCCGATGGACCCCCTTTTTGATGGACCGGGGGGGCACCGACTGGCCGCGTGCCGGGTGGGATCACGAACCGATCGCCACGCGGGGGGTCAGTGGATGCTGACCACCATCCGGCCCCAGGCCCCCCTGAGAGAAATCCTCTGCAGACTGATCCCGAACGAAATCTTCAGCTTGTGAGCCCGAAGACACTGACAACCCTGGCCATGTTGACGTTGCGGCAGTTGCGTCAGGTCGCCAGCGACCTCGGTGTCTCCCTGTACAGCCGTAAGTCGAAGGAGGAGCTGGTGGAAGCGATCAGCTGCCGCCAGGAAGAAACCGGTCTGAGCCTCGCCGCGATCGAGGCCGAGATGGCCCCAGCTCCCCGCCCCGCCGCCGAGACGCGGGTGGTGTTCTTGCCCCGCGATCCCCAGTGGGCCTATGTGTTCTGGGATATCGCCGAGGCCGACCG
>JBBASH010000075.1:0-14983 GCA_040399305.1 Cyanobium sp. | reverse complement strand
AGCACCACCGGCCAGGCTCCAAGGCCCCACCAGCAGGGTTCGCCAGGAGAAGCGCGGCATGGCGGGAATGGCCTTGTTCAGCCTGGGGCGCTGCCATCGATTGAGTGCCAGGGCGAGCAGCCCCAGCACCGCGAGCTGCAGCAAGGCGCCACCCCATCCCCAGCGTTCGAGCAGGGACACCGGCTCCAGCCGGGGCAGCGCGCGCCAGGGGCCCGGGGTCAGGGTTGCCAGGAACGACCCGGCGCTGAAGCTGATCAGTGTGAACAGCATCACGCCGCTGCCGCCACCGATCGCGTACAGGGTGCCGCAGGCACAGCCGCTCCCCAGCTGCATGCCCACCCCAAACAGGGTCGCCCCGACGGCGGCCTGAAGTGCCACGGGGGCGACGGCCCCCTTCGCCGCGCCGCTGAGCAGGATCGGCGCGAACAGAAGGGTCAGCAGCACCAGCAGCACGATCTGGGCCAGCACACCACGGCCATCGCCATGCACAAACAGTCGGCGATAGCCGGAGGCGAAGCCAAAGCTGGCGTGAAACAGTGACACCCCAAAGAGCACCCCGACCCCCGCCAGGGCGCCCAGTCGCCAACCATGGGCGCCTGCTGCCACGACCAGGGCGAAAACCAGAACGGTGATCGCCAGCAGAGGCAGGCGTTGCGGGCCGAGTACGGGCGTGGGGGACATCTGCAGCAAGTGGACGAGACGATTCAGGGCTGGCTCACTGGCGGAGCACAGATCCCAAGGGCATCGCGGACGATCGCCCCCAGCTGCTCGCTCTCCACCAGGAAGCCGTCGTGGCCATGCAGGCTACGGATGATCTGCAGGTTCTGGGCACCGGGCGCGAGGGCAGTGATCTGCTCCTGTTGGCTGAGGGGAAAGAGGCGATCGCTGTCCATCCCCACCACCGTTAGGGGCTGGTTGATCCGGCTGAGGGCCTGCTCCACCCCTCCCCGATCCCGGCCCAGGTCGAAGAGGCTCATCGCCTGGGTGAGGGTGATGTAGCTGTTGGCATCAAAACGGCGCGCCAGTTTGTCGGCGTGATGATCGAGATAGGAGGCGATGGCGAAACGGCCTCCCGCTTGACCGTCCTTCCAGGCGAAGGGATCCTCCCGCACCTGAGCCGATCGGCCGAAGCGCAGCTCCAGTTCCGCGCGGCTGCGGTAGCTGAGCTGGGCGATGCGGCGGGCCACCCCCAACCCCCGGTGCGGACCTTCCCCGGCTGCAGCCCCGTAGTAATCCCCTCCCCGAAACCCCTGATCGCTCCGGATGGCCTCGATCTGGGCCCCATGGCTGCCGATTTGGTCCGCCCCCACGGCGGCCGTGGTGCCGATCACCACCGCCGCCGCCACCCGATCGGGGTGGGCCACCAGCCACTCCAGCACCCGCATGCCGCCAAGGGAGGGGCCCACCATCTGGGCCCAGCGCTCGATGCCCAGGGCATCAGTGAGCCGCCGCTCCACCTCCACCATGTCGGCCACGGTGATCACGGGGAAACGGCTGCCCCAGGGCTGTCCATCCGGAGACGGCGAGGAGGGGCCGGTGGTTCCCTGGCAACCCCCAAGCACGTTGGCGCACACCACGAACCAGCGGCCGGGGTCGATCGCCCGGCCTGGGCCCACCAGGGAATTCCACCAGCCGGGATGGCGGTGCCCCGGCCCGACGCTGCCGCTCACATGGGAATCACCGGTGAGGGCATGGGCAATGAAGACGGCGTTGGAGCGCTCTGGGTTCAGCCGCCCCCAGCTTTGGTAGGCCACCTTCAGGCTTGGAAACTGGAATCCTGATTGCGTCAACAGGCCATCCAGTTCAACAAAGCGACGTTCCCCCAGCGGATCACCCTCCCGCCAGGCCCCGCTGGCGGGTGGTGGTCCCTTCCTGGTTCCTGGCAAGGTTCAGGCGCCGATGGCTTCGAAGCCGAGCTCGAGGTCGGCGAGAATGTCCCGCAGGGCTTCAATTCCCACCGAGAGCCGCACCAGGCCCGGGGTGACGCCGGAGGCCAGCTGCTCCTCCGGGGTGAGCTGGGAGTGGGTGGTGGAGGCCGGGTGGATCACCAGGCTGCGCACATCACCGATGTTCGCCACGTGGCTGTGCAGCTTGAGGGCCTCCACGAAGGCTTTGCCTGATTCGACGCCTCCTTGGATCTCAAAGGCCAGCACGCCCGAGGTGCCGAGCGGCGCGTACTTGCGACCTGCTTGGTGCCAGGGGCTGCTCTCCAGGCCCGCATAGTTCACCGAAAGCACTTCCGGGCGGCGCTCCAGCCAGCGGGCTACCGCCAGGGCATTGGAGGTGTGCCGTTCGATCCGCAGCGAGAGGGTTTCCAGCCCCTGGGCGATCAGCCAGGCATTGAATGGCGCCACGGCGGAGCCGAGATCGCGCAGCAACTGCACGCGAGCTTTGAGGATGAAGGAGAGGTTCACGCCGAAGGCCCCATTCACCCCGAGATCCCGTGCATAGACCAAGCCGTGATAGCTGGGATCGGGTTGGTTGTAGTTCGGGAAGCGCTCGGGATGGGCGCCGTAGTCGAAGCGGCCGCTGTCGATGATCACCCCTCCGATGGCGGTGCCATGGCCCCCGATGTACTTGGTGGCGGAATGCACCACCACATCGGCCCCCCACTCGATCGGGCGGATCAGATAGGGCGTCGCCACGGTGTTATCCACCACCAGGGGAACGCCAACCTCATGGGCCACCGCCGCCACGGCTTCGATGTCGAGGATGTCGTTCTTGGGGTTGGCGATCGATTCACCGAAGAACGCCTTGGTGTTGGGCCGCACCGCAGCCCGCCAGGAGGCGGGGTCATCGGGATTGTCCACGAAGGACACCGTGATGCCCAGCTTGGGCAGGGTGTAATGGAACAGGTTGTAGGTGCCGCCGTAGAGGGAGGGACTGGAGACGATGTGATCGCCGGCCTCGGCGATGTTCAGTAGGGCGATGGTTTCCGCCGCCTGGCCGCTCGACACCAGCAGGGCACCCACCCCTCCCTCGAGGGCGGCGAGCCTTTCCTCCACCGCCGCCTGGGTGGGATTCATGATGCGGGTGTAGATGTTGCCCAGTTCCTTGAGGGCAAACAGGTTGGCGGCGTGGTTGGTGTCCCGGAAGGTGTAGGAGGTGGTCTGGTAAAGCGGTAAGGCTCGGGCGTGGGTGGTTGGATCCGCCACCTGGCCGGCGTGAATCTGATTGGTTTCGAAGGCCCAGGTGTTGGCCATGGCGGAAATCCTGATCGTCAAGATCAGACCCTATGGGGATGGCAGGGCCGCCCTTGTCATCCGAACCACAGCCAGGGGTGGGTGACCAGACCAAAGCCCCGCCGGCCTGGGGCCGAGCGGGGCGATTGTGCTCGCTGAATGATCCGCGATGCACTGAGCTAGAGAATCTGGGCTCAAGCATTCGGGGGATCGGCCGCAGGGATCAGTCGAGCGGCCCTGCATCCAGTTTTCGGGCCTGTTGACCGGCTATGAACCGATCACTCTTCGTCCACGGAGCCGGCGGGCACCAGACGGATCTGTTTGCGGCCGAGCTTGATCTCGAACTCGTCGCCGGGGTGGAGATCAAGCAGGGCGGTGTAGGCCTTACCCACCAGCAGGTTGCCGTTGCCCTGAACGGTGGCCACGTAGCTGAGCTTTCGGCCGGCCTTGGCCGCTCCGCCGCCCTCACCGAGGCTCACACCCTTGGCTTCCAGCAGGGCCTCATAGAAGGCGGTGAAGTTGAGCCGCTCGCTCCCATCCTTCTTGGTGCTCACATAGCCACAGCCCCGCACCAGTTCAGACTTGGAGACATCGCCTAGCTCCTTGACCTTGGCCAGGAGCTCACTTCCGGTCAGCATGCTTGTTGTCCCATCACGACAACACAACCATAACCAATCATCGGACCGTTTCCAAGCCCCTCGGGCGGGATCCAGGCTGCATCAGCATGGAAATCCATGCGAATCTTCGCCCCTTCTCCCCCTCGCTCGTCCTCCAACCCTGGCCAGCTCCGCTCCCCCGGCCCCTGTCCACATCCATGCAGCTGCCCTCAGCGGCAGAGGCTGGAGTGTGCGGCAGGCCGATTGCCGCCATGGCCCGCTCCGATCTTTCGAGGCTCCTCAATCCGGCTCCTTCCATCTGTGTGATCGCTGCCATGGAGCCGGAATTCGATCCTCGGGATCGTCCTGATCAACCTGCCAGCGCAGCAGCAACTCCGCCGCCATGGGCTCTCACCCTTCCGCCTTGATCGCCCCATGGATCCATCCATCCACACCGGCACCGCCCCCTGGCAAAGGATCGCGAGGATGGCCTGCAATCTCTGCCTTCAGTAGCAGCTCCGTTCAGACTGTTCCTTGTCTTTTCTTCCTAGGCGCGGCCCTGCGCCGTTCCGTCGCCATGGTCCAATTGGGTGCCGTGACCACCACCTTCACCCTCATGGGCTTCGCGATCCACGAGTAGGAGGGAATCGTGCGGGCCATCGTGGTGCGTTCCCCCACCCTGGTGCAGGGCGGCAGCGCCGCCGCCACCGAGGTTGCTCTGTTGGCGGCACCGCCTTGGAGGTGGCGCGGCTGGAGGACCGGGTCAGAGCTTCCGTTCCTGAGCCCTGTTGGCGGAGGGGAATCGGTTGCCGAATGCGGCGCAAGTGACGTTGCCACCGCTGTCAGAACCTGTAGCGATGCGTACGCTGAAAAGGATCTCCGCATTGGATCCGTGTTCAAGAATCTCTGCACCCTCGCCGTGCTTGGTGCCGGCGGTCTGATGGCCGTGGCACCAGCCTTCGCCGCCGAGAATCCCGTCCGCTGGACCACCGGCGGTGCCGTGTGGTCGACCCAGCAGCAGGCCTTTGACACCTTTGTCGACAGCGGTGATGTGACGGACCGCGGCCTTGAAGGCGGCCTGAACCGCTCCGGTTGGACCGCCACGGAGGTCCGCGCCGGAATGGCGAAGAGCTACAACGTGGATCTGCGGGCGGTGAGCCGTTACCTCAACTCCAACGCCGGCGTCGATTTCCTCAAGACCGCCACGCTTAACTACTACCCTTACCGGAGCATGGGCACGACCTCGGTGCAGGCGCTGCGCTCAGCCATCATTAAAGACTCAGTGGATGGTTCGATCTCCTCGATCGGCATCATGCGGGCCTTGCCCACCGATTTCCGCCTCGCTGAAGGGCCCCAGGCGGTGGGAGCCGAGGGTCGCTGCAAGCCCCAGACGGCCCAGTGCACTTCCCTGCTCTCCTGGTATGTGTTTCTACCGGCGCGGATCCAGGCCAGCCAGGTGCCCGATCCCTTCCTCGATAAATGATCGGTTGAGCCGCTGCGCCGGTTGATCCAACGATCGGCGCAGCCTCAGCCCCGGCGCAGGGCCTCCAGTTCGCCGCGGCCATGTAGGTCGGCCAGGGCGTCGTAGCCGCCGATCGCCACCCCATCGATGTGCACCTGGGGAAGGGATCCGCCGCCGCTCGGGGGCACCACCCGGTAAGCGATGCCGAGGGTGCGGAGCATGCGCAGGGCGCGGGCGCAGTAGGGGCAGCCCGCCAGCACGGCGATCTCCACCCGGGGTTCGCTGGACGCCGTCGCGGCCTGTCCCGCGCTCACCCCTGGCAGCGCTGCGGTCGCATCGGGTGTCTGCAGCACCGTGTTGGCGGTGGTGACGGCGGGGTGGAGCCGATCTGCTTGCCGGGGGCTGGGATGGCCGAATGGGGCCTCGCTTGTTCCGCCGCCCGCTTCAAGCAGCCCCACCAACAGATCGGCCCCCTTCTGCACCAGAGTGCCGGGCTCCAGGTGGCCGCCCCACACCTGGCAGGCCCCATCGGAGAAGCTCAGGTGCAGGTGCACCCCCTGGGGCGAGATTGTGCCCTGCAGGGTGATGATTTCCAGGTCACCCTCCAGGATCGTGGGTCCGGCCTGGCCAGGACACTGAAAGGAGGCCTGGGAGAGGTTACCCACCACGCCGAGCACGAAGCCGCTGGCGTTGAGCTCCACCGCCAGGCGCTCCAGGCTTCGGCGGATGTCGCTGCCCGCTCCGAGGTGGAGGGGAACCGAGCGCAGGGCCTGGAGCTGCACGGGCGGAGAGGCTTCAAATGTGGGCTGTCAGGTTAGGAGCCCATAGGCGGCCACTTCGGGCCCAACGGCTCGGAGCATCCCAGGCGGCCATGGCTTTGCTGGCTTGGCGCTCAGAGGCTCGCCTGGAATCGCCGCAGCCGCTCAAGGCCATCCAGCAGCGTGGCATCGGAGGCGGCGCAGGAGAGGCGGATGCAGCGGTCGTCGCCGAAGGCGACCCCCGGCACCACGGCCAGCCCCACCTCCTCCAGCAGCCGGTTGCAGAGGGTCATCGAATCGAGGCCCCAGGCGCTGGCATCGGGGAAGGCGTAGAAGGCCCCTTCCGGTGTCAGCAGCTCCAGCCCCGGGATGCTCTGAAGGCCATCGCTGAGCAGCGTGCGACGGCGGTTGAATTCCTCGGCCATGGTGTGCACGCAGTCCCGCGAGCCGGTGATTGCCGCCAGGGCGCCGTACTGGGCGAAGGTGCACACATTGCTGGTGCTCTGGCTCTGCAGGGCGCTGGCGGCGGCGATCACCTCGCGGGCACCGGCCAGCCAGCCGATCCGCCAGCCCGTCATCGCCCAGCCCTTGGCGAATCCGTTCACGATGAAGATGCGGTGGGCCAGATCCGGTGCCACGGCCGCCAGGCTGTGGTGGCTGTGGCCGGGGGCCAGCAGGAATTCGTAGATCTCATCGCACACCACCGCCACCCGCGGATGGCGACGCAGCACCGCGGCGATCGCTTCCAGTTCGGCCTTGCCCAGCACCATGCCGGTGGGATTGGAGGGGCTGTTGAGCACCAGCAGCCGGCTCTCGGGGGTGATCGCCGCTTCGAGGGTGGCCGGATCGAATCGGAAGCCGCTGGCGGCATCGCTGGGGATGAACTGCACGGAAGCCCCAGCCAGCTGGGCCATCTCCGGGTAGCTGAGCCAGTAGGGCGCCGGTAGCAGCACCGCATCACCCGGATCCAGCAGCACCTGGAAAAGGTTGTAAAGGGCCTGCTTGCCCCCGTTGGTCACCAGCACCTGCTCGCTGTTGGTGAGCACCTGGTTTTCTTCGCTGAGCTTGGCAGCAATGGCGGCCCGTAGGGCGGGTTCACCGGCCACAGGGCCATAGCGGGTGTGGCCGCTCTCCAGGGCCTCGCTGGCGGCCTGGCGGATGAAGGCGGGCGTGTCGAAGTCCGGTTCGCCGGCCGAGAGGCTGCACACATCGTGGCCTTCGGCGCGCAGCTGGCGGGCCTTGGCGGTGATCGCGAGGGTGAGGGAAGGCTGGAGCGCCCCGGCCCGGGCGGACAGCTTGATCGGGGCCGGCATTGAGCGGGCGCACATCGACAATCGGGCCATCCTGCATCATGCGCGGTCCCATACGTGGAGGATGGCGCCGCGTGTTGCACGACGGAACGATGGAGTCCCTGGACGTCCTGGCGACGGAATGCCGCCAGTGCCGCCATTGCCCCTTAGCGGAGGCACGCACCCAGGTGGTGATCGCCCGAGGCAATCCTTCCGCTCGGTTGCTGCTGATCGGCGAGGCACCCGGCGCCGACGAAGACCGGCTGGGCCTCCCCTTCGTGGGGCGCTCCGGCCAGCTCCTCGATCGCCTGCTGGCCGACGCCGGCCTGGATCCTGAGCGGGATCTCTACATCGCGAATGCGATCAAATGCCGCCCGCCCCAGAACCGGCGCCCTACCCCCGCTGAGCTGGCCGCCTGCATGCCCTGGTTGGAGCGGCAGGTCGCCTTGGTGGATCCGGCCCTGATCCTGCTGGTGGGCGCCACGGCGCTGCAGGCGGTGCTCGGGGTGAAGGGGGGCATCACGCGCCTGCGGGGGCAGTGGCGGCCCGGCGAAGGGCCCCTGTTGGCGGGCCGGACCCTGATGCCCCTGCTCCATCCCTCCTACCTCTTGCGCAACGCCTCTGAGGCGGAGGGCACTCCCCGCTGGCACACCCGCGCCGACCTGGCGGCGGTGCGGCGCCGCCTCGATGCGGCAGGGGCTGCCCCGGCCTGCAGCGCCTGAGCGGCAGGGGCTGGGCGTCACGAAGCGGAGTGGCTAGTCATGGAGGTAGCGCCTGCCGACCCGATGTCCCTGCAGCAACTCGAAGCCTTTCTGGCACGGGCCCAGGAGGACCCCTCTCTGGAGCGCCCCCTGGCGACCGCCCCGGATGCGGCCACCGTGGCGGCGATTGCCCATGCGGCCGGCTTTGCCGTGACCGAGGAGGATCTTCTAGCGGCCAGCGGCGAACCACTGGAGGTGCTGGAGGTGATCGAGATTCTGGCAAGCGCGCAGGATGGTCCCCAGGCCGAACTCGATGCCTTTCTCCAGCAGGTGGAGCTCGACCCCGATCTGCAGCGGGTGCTCGCCTCGGCCCCGGATGCGGAGGCGGTCGCGGCCCTGGCCCGCGTCGCCGGCTTCGGGGTGACAGCGCAAGACGTGTGGGAGGCCAGCGATGAGGAGCCCGAGGCGCTGGAGTTGGTGAGCTACACCGTGGTGATCGAAGCCACCGGCGCCGGCGCCGGCGGCGATGGCGCTGCCGGTGGAATCGCTGCGGGCGGGATTGCTGGCGGCGGAATCGCAGGGGGCGGAATCGACCGCGTTGCTGTGGATGGCGCCGCCGCTGATGGCGCTGATGCCGCTGATGCCGATCGCGCCGTAGCTGATGCGCTCGCTGCTGAACTCGGTTTCGAAGCGGACGCTTTGGACGAGCCGCTGCCGGTGGCGCTGGAGGCCTTCCTGCGCCAGGCGGAGGTGGATCCCGATCTCCAGGAGGCATTGAGCACCGCCGCCGATGCCGCCGCCGTGGCGGAGATCGCCCGCGGGGCAGGCTTTGATGTGGGCGAGGCGGACCTGTGGGGTGCCTCCGATGAAACGCCGGAGGCGCTGCAGGAGCCGCAGCTCGATCCACCCGCAGCCTCCGAGTTGGCCGATCCCTGGGGGGTGGAGGAAACGCCCTCTCAGAAGGCCTGAGCGACGGTTCCGGAATTCACCACCACCGGTTCAATGCGATCTCGATCGTTGGGAGGATCATGGTCGCCTGGAGCCTTGCCCCGGCGCAGGCTCACCTCCGTGAAGCGTTCTCATCATTCGCCGCCTCACCGATTCTCCGCAGATAGTCCTTGTGCACAACGCCAGGGCCGGAGCGCCCAAGTGGGCCGAGGCACCATCGGCCCCGCCCATGGTGGCGCTAGTTGTCCCAGCTGATCTGCAGCTCCTCCAGCAGCGAACGTTCCCTGCCGGGTCGCCAGGCCGGCCGGCGTAACCCACGGCCAGGGCGAGGCAGGCCAGGCCGGTGCGGGCGATCTCGCCCAGCAGGGTCCTGGGGCTGGTGGGTGGCGCGGCGGAGCGGGCGCGCTCGAGCCGGCTGGCGGCCTGATCGAGAAGGGCCGCGATCCGGCTGCGCAGTAGCGGCAGGGGCAGGCTGCGATCAACCGCATCGAGGCGGGGGCCGTCCAATGCGGTTAAGCGTTGCTCGTGCTCCGGGATGGTGGTGGCGGTGTTGAGCACCTGGCGCATTTGCTTCAACTGCTCGGTGGCACGGCGTAGCTCGCTGCTGCTGGCCAAGGCCTGGCTGTGTTGGCGTTGCAGAGGCTGGCGGCCACATGCAGGAGCACCAGGCCGATCAGGGGGAAGGGGGAGGCGTTGATCAACACCCCGCTAACGCGAAGCTGCCAAGCGGCATCAAGCAGGCGGGCCGGCAGCAGCGAGGCCGAAGGGAGAGTGAGGGCAATGGTTGGAAAGCAATACTATCAAGAGGGCCTGGAATAGGAGGGTTATTTCTAAACAGGTTGATTCCACCGCCATTGTCGAGAGAAAATGGAATTCCATCCTGCTTAACAATAATTGAGGATGAATCGGATCCGTCCAACTGAAAATCATTTGTCGCGTCAAATGATGAGGATAAGCCTGTGATGTCGAAGGTGCCATCGGAATAGGTGTATGTGCCAGTTATTGCAGTGATGGTTTGAAAGGTATTGGCCACTGCGGTTGTTCCAGCAGTGGTAAAGGTTCCCTGCACTGATCCATCGAAGGACCAATTCCAGGTCAAGGCATGAGCCGACGCGGAGGGCTAGGTCGCCAGCAAGGCGGCACTCACGGCACCGCGAACCATGAATCGCTTGAGGTGCTGCGGCCGCGAAGATAACAGCGAAACTTCGCCGGGCGAAGAAATGCCGGAAATGAACTCTTTCCTGATCGAAGATGAAAAAGGCGCCACCGGAGTGCATGAAACTGCGGCAAATTTGCTGCCCCCCATTTTTTGCTTAGCATGCTGTGCCGGTCCCATCATTGGTCTACCCATTAATCAGTAGATGGCCCTCGCTAAAAGGCTCCGATCTATTCATTAATGAGTAGATTGGAGCCCCCGAGCCGCCCCGATTGACCGATTAATCGGTAGTTGGCCTCCTGGGTCTGTCACGGTTCGCCCACGGCGGTCGGTGCGTCGACGCGGGAAGTTCGCTGTTTCCAGGGGCTGCCGGCTCACACTCCGCGGGACAGTCTCAGGTCAGTTGTTCGCCCGCCCAGTCGAGCAATGCGGTCGCTGTTTCCAAGGCGGCGGCGGCGTCCTCGGGGCCGAACACATCGGCCGGCAGCTCATCGCCGAGGGCATCCGGATAGCGCGTGGGGGCGTAGAGCTTGTCGAGCAGGCGGGCCTGCCGTTGCCAGTCCTGGGCTGGCTGGTCATCCAGTTCGCGGAGCAGGCCTGTGAGCGAATGGCTGCGCAAGTCTCGATCCTCCGCAGCCCCAGCAAAGCCTTAAGAGCCTTCTCGCCCACCTGCTGGGCCAGGAAACAGGCCTGCGCCGGCTGGCCACTAGCCTCGAGCAAGCGGGTCGCACGCAGATCGTCCTTGGCTTGAAGCAGCCAGAGCCTGGCCCTCTGGCGAGCGCTTTCTAGGCTCATGGGAAGTGGCTGCCTGCCAGCAGGGGAATCGCCTCCAGGCGCACCGTGCGCCAGAAGGGGGTGTCGCCATGGCGGGCCAGCAGCTGGGGCGTGGCCACCAGCGGCTGCAACGGCAGCCGGCAGTTCTGCAACGCCTCCAGCACCGCGTCATAGGCATCGAGCACGCGGCAGTGCTCAAGGCCCATCATCGCCAGCTGGTGGGCATCAAGGATCAGGTTGGTGATCGACCCTGACTCGAGGTTTCAGCCGTGCGGCTGATCCAGCTGCTCCACCCAGGCCAGCACCGCCTTCGCCGTGCTGAGGGCCTGGTCGGAGTCGCGGGGATCGAACAACTCGCTCGGTGGGGTGTCGTCGAGGGGGTAGCGGCTGGTCACGGTCATCCGGCTCAGAGCCGTCAGCGGCAGGGGAGCCAGGGCCGTCACATCAAGACCCTCGGCCGCCAGCAGCTTGACCAACTGGCCCAGCACATGGGTGTGGGGCGGTTCGCGGCCGAGCTCCAGGATCGCGCCCTTCAGCGCTTTCTCGGCCGCCTGCGTGGCAAAGAAGCAGGCCTGGGCATGGAAGTCGTTGCGGCGGGCCAGCTCCGCCAGCTCAAGGTCGTTGCGGGCCTGGCGCCACCAGGCACCCGTGCGGGCCTGACTCATGGCCGCGGGTACACACAACGGGCCTGCGCATGCACGGCACGCCAGTGGGGAGAGGGCGAAGCGGCCATGGCCTGCCACCGGCACCGATCCAGGGCCAGCACGTCATCGCCCACCAAGGCGCTGCGCAACTGATCGGCGGCCCGCTCCGCCAGTTCGGCGGACTCGGCTTCCACCAGCAGATCGGTGTCCGAGTGACCATCCCAATCTCCCCGGCCCCGGGAGCCGAACAGCCAGACGCGGCATGGCACCTCAGCCAGGGTCTCGGCCAGCTGGTGCTGCAGCGCCTCCAGCCAGCGTTCATGTCGCCGGCGGCGCAACCGTTCGAGGGGGCTCAGTCCGTCACTTCCCATGCTCTCAAGTTAGGTGCCGACAACGGCTGCAGGCGGCAGCAACCGCCGCAACCAGCTGACGCACGATCACAGTGGTGGCGGCAGACTGCCGGACTTAGCCACTAAACTGGACTAAGTCCATTAACGGCGTCCCTCCATGCAGGTCAACCTCCACGACGCCAAGACCCACCTCTCCCGCTACGTGGACCAGGCCCTGGCCGGTGAGGAGGTGGTGATCGCCCGCGCCGGTAAGCCGCTGGTGCGGCTGACCCCTGTCGAATCCAAACCTGCGCCGCGCCTGGGCGGTTTCCTGAAAGGCCAGGCCATCCTCACGGCCGATCTCAAGGCTGATTTCAAGGACGACATTGAGGAGATGTTCTATGGCGGCTGAACCTGTGGGCCTGTTGGTGGATACCCACCTGCTGATCTGGTGGGCCACCATGCCGGAGCAACTTCCTGCGGCAGCTCGGATCCCGCTGCAGAGTGCCCAACCTCCTCCGCTCTTCAGCGTGGTGAGCCTCTGGGAGGTAGCGATCAAGGCCTCCCTCGGTCGCGGCGATTTCCAGGTGAACCCACTCGCCTTGCGGATGGGCTTGCTGCAGGAAGGATTCCGGGAACTGCCGATCCAGGCCAGTCATGTGATTGCTGTGCAGCAGCTCCCCTGGATTCACCGCGACCCCTTTGACCGCCTCTTGGTGGCCCAGGCCGCCGAGGAACGGCTGAGCCTGCTCACGGCCGATCGCACCCTGCTCGGCTACGGCGACGGCGTGCGCTGGGTGGGGTGAGCATCAGGTTGAGCGATGCATGATATACACCAGTCAGCCAGTTCAACCGCTCGACTCAACCGCTTATCCGGCCGACCCAGCGGGCGAAGCGCGCCTCATGTCGTCTTCCGTTTCTTCAGCCGTGTCTTCATCGCCAGCTGCCGGTGCGATGCTGCGCACCCGGATCTATCTCTCTGAGGCGGAACGGCAGGGATTGCGGGCCCTGGCTTTGCGTTGCGGCCGCAGCCAAAGCGCCCTGATTCGCGAGGCGCTTGATGCCCTCCTCCAGCAGCACCAACCCCAGGGGCGCCTGGCCGGCTCCGCCAGGGCCGCGGTCTCTGGGCTGCGCGCACCGATCTCCCGGATTGGTCCGCTCTGCGCGGCGAACTGGATCGCTCAATGGTGGCTCTGGAGCCATGACCAGTCGATCGGCCTCGCCACTGCTGGTGGTCGACACCGATGTGCTGATCGATTATTTGCGGGATCAGCCCCAAGCCGTGGCCTTCTTGGAGGGCACCGAGCAACCCTTGGCGGCATCGGTGATCACAGTCGCGGAGCTCTACCCCGGCATGCGCGATGGCGAGGAACGGCAGTGACTCGATGCCTTCGTGGCGGCCTTTGAGGTGCTCCCCCTCGATCGCCAGCCGGCCCAGCGCGCCGGCCTCTGGCGGCGTCAGTATGGCCCCAGCCACTGCACCGGCCTGGCGGATGCGCTGATCGCCGCCAGCGCCGAAGCGGCCGGCGCCACCCTGGTGACCCTGAACCGGCGCCACTTCCCGATGTTGGCGGAGGTGTTGGCGCCCTACGCCACTTTCCCGCCCGCTGTGACAGGCTTTGGCCACGCGCAACCCCCGCGATGACCGCCGCCCCGTCCCGCTCCGACGCTGCCTCTGCTGCCGCCGGGACCACAGCCCCCGCGGCGGGAGCCGCCGCCGAACCCCTGCCCGCCTGGGCCAACGATCCCCGCTACGCCACCACCATCCGCCGCCGCAAGACCCGCAGCGTGCGGGTGGGTGACATCTGGATCGGCAGCGATCACCCGGTGGTGGTGCAGTCGATGATCAACGAGGACACCCTCGATATCGAGGGCGCCACCGCCGGCATCCGCCGCCTGCATGAGGCAGGCTGCGAGATCGTGCGGGTCACGGTGCCCTCCCTGGCCCACGCCAAGGCGATGGGCGAGATCCGCAAGCGCCTCGAAGACACCTACCGCCCGGTGCCGCTGGTAGCGGATGTGCACCACAACGGCATGAAGATCGCCCTTGAGGTGGCCCAGCATGTCGACAAGGTGCGCATCAACCCGGGCCTATTCGTGTTCGACAAGCCCGATCCAAATCGCAGTGAATTCACCCCCGAAGAGTTCGCCGCCATCGGGGAGCGCATCGCCACCACCTTCGAGCCCCTGGTGAGTCTGCTCAAGGCCCAGGACAAGGCCCTGCGGATTGGCGTGAATCACGGTTCCTTGGCCGAGCGGATGCTGTTCACCTACGGCGATACGCCCCTGGGCATGGTGCAGAGTGCCCTGGAGTTCATCCGCATCTGCGATCGCCTCGACTTCCACAACATCGTGGTGTCGATGAAGGCCTCCCGCGCCCCGGTGGTGCTGGCCTCTTACCGGATGATGGCCGACCGGATGGATGCCGAGGGATTCCCGTACCCCCTCCATCTGGGTGTCACCGAAGCCGGTGATGGCGACTATGGCCGGATCAAGAGCACCGCCGGCATCGCCACCCTGCTCTCGGAGGGCCTGGGCGACACCATTCGCGTTTCCCTCACCGAGGCGCCGGAGAAGGAGATCCCTGTCTGCTACTCGATTCTGCAGGCCCTGGGCCTACGCAAGACGATGGTGGAATACGTGGCCTGCCCCAGCTGCGGCCGCACCCTGTTCAACCTTGAGGAGGTGCTGCATCAGGTTCGCAGCGCTACTGCTCACCTCACCGGCCTCGACATCGCCGTGATGGGCTGCATCGTGAATGGCCCCGGCGAGATGGCTGATGCCGACTACGGCTATGTGGGCAAGACCCCAGGCACCATCTCCCTCTACCGCGGCCGCGACGAGATTCGCCGGGTGCCGGAAGCCGAGGGGGTGGAAGCCCTGATCGCCCTGATTCGGGAGGACGGCCGCTGGGTTGACCCCTGACCCCCGCGAAGAGGGCAAGCGGCGGCGCTACCTTGAAGGGAGTTTCTGTCCCCTTCAAGGATTCCCCGCATGCGCAGCGGTCGCACCACCTTCGTGGTGCTTCTCGGTCTGGGAGCCTGTGCCGCCACGGCGGTGATGGCCCGCGATATGGGGTTGGCCCCCGGAAGTTTGGCCATCACCGACAGTCCGAAGGAGGTGATGGACCAGGTGTGGCAGATC
>JBBASH010000074.1:0-15086 GCA_040399305.1 Cyanobium sp. | reverse complement strand
TCGCCTCCCGGAGTCCCTACACCGAACCGCCGCCCTGGCCCGCAACGGCGCTCGGTCCGGGGCCCACCCGATCGACCGCGCCCTGCGGTTGCGCACGCTCTGGCTGGCCTACCTCCTGGCCATGCTCTTCCACGTGGACCTGGGCCTGATGCCCCTGTTTCACGGCCTCTCACCGGAGATCGCCTCCCAGGTGCCGCCGGCGCGGCTCGGGCTCCTGTTCTGGGCGATGTTGGTGTACTTCCTGGTCCCCTTGGGTTCCTTGCTGCGGATCGCTTGGGCCGCCAGCCAGCCCACACGGCCCGGCCATTGGCGCCGCTGGCGTCGCACCCATTTCTGGATCAGCGTGCTCTACACCCTCACCAACATTCCCCATCTGGTGGCCGATATCCTGGTGCCCGATTCCCGCGGCGACCAGGTGGCGCTGATGGCGGTGCTGCTGCTCATTGGTTTGGTGATCAACCGCGAGGCCTGGGCCTGGTGGCGGGAGACCCAGGGTTGAGCTTGTGTTGTGCAGCGTGATTCCCCAGCGGTGGTCACCCATCCCTGAGAGCATGGCCAACCCTTCTGCCTGTTGCCCATGGCGGCACCGGATCCAGCCCCTGTTGCCACCGCTTCGGCCGGCACCCCGGCGCCAACCCCGCCCCAGCCGATCCTGGTGCTCGGTGGTTTCCTGATCGGTAACGAGGCCTATGGGCCGCTGGTGGCCAGCCTGGAGCGGCTCAGTGGTCAGCCGGTGGTGCTGGTGCCGGTGTCGCGCCTCGACTGGCTGCTCACGGTGTTTCCCCTCGGCTGGGCTCGGCTGCTCGATCGGGTGGCGCCCCTGGCCAGCGAGTTGGCGGGCCGCTCGCCCAGTGGTCGCATCACCCTGGTGGGTCACAGCTCCGGCGGCATCCTGCTGCGGCTGTTCCTGGCCGATGGGCCCTTTGAGGGGCGGTTCTACGGCGGTCGCCGCCTGGCCGGCACCCTAGTGATGCTGGGGAGTCCCCATACGGCCCTCAAGGCCACCGCCATGCGGGCCCGGGTGGCGCGGGATCTGCCGGGGGCCTTCTTCGCTGGCGCCGATCCCGATCCGGTGCGCTATGTGGCGGTGGCGGGTGCCATCGATCTAGCTGAACCGGCCGGCCAGGCCAGTGCCACGGCCCGCCGGCTGGCCCCCACCGCCTACCGCAACAGCACCGGCGATCCCGATGATCGGGGCGATGGTCTGGTGCCGGTGGATTCGGCCCTGCTGGAGGGTGCCGAGCCCGTAGTGCTGGAGGGGGTGGCCCATGGCGGGGCCTTTGGCCCCGTCTGGTATGGCACCCCGGCGGTGGTGGAGCGCTGGTGGGCGGCGGTGGCTGGCCCGGTCGGCGGGCCCGCCAGCGGCCCGGCCTGAAGATCAGCTGCGCCGCAACCAGCCCGGTGCGCCGGAGAACCATTCGCCCAGGTCGTCGCGGCGCGGATCAAAGGCTCCCTCCGGGCCCACTTCGCCGAGATCCATCTGGGCGAGGAAGCGATCCAGCCCTTCCCTGGGCGTTCCCTGAACCTGGGCGCGTCGAGCCCGGCGCAGCCAGCTCCAGACGGTGGGGTCGCGGTCGGCGAACTTTTGCACGTAGATCCGATCGGCGAGGCTCACCGGCTCGGCGGCGGCGATGCGGTTGATGATCTCCTGGAGCCGAAGCCTGGTTTTCGGCGTGAGCATGGAGGGGTTGCAACGGGGTGGCCGCAGATTCAGACCGCTGCCCCGATGAAACGGTGGCGAACCGTACCAATACCCCCGCCATGTCAGCGGATCCCCGTGGTTTCTGGATGCCACCGCTACCAAAGCGGGACCGTGGTGCTGAAAAGCGGCGAATGACAGCGCCATCAACCGGTGAGCGGCGCGGCATTGATCAGCACATGCCAACAATTCCGTGGTGATGGTTGATGGTTATCTCAGGGTCCGGTATCAATCGAGCTCGACGCATCGTCGCCGCCCCATGGCGTCGACTGCTGCCCTTACGGCCCGTCTGTTTTCGATGGGCGAGCGCACAGGCTGCTTGCTTCCGGCCGGCGTTCCTTCAGGCTGGGGTAGAGCCAGCGCTGCCATGCCCCCATCCCCCGATCCGATCTGGACCCGGCGCTTCAGCGCCAAGGAGCAGGAGGCTCTGGCTCAGGAGACCCTGGCTCAGGATGCCCTGGCTCAGGAGACCACAGCCGGCGCCGCAGCACTCGCAGCCGCCCCTGCAGCCGAAGCTGCCGTCGGGCGGCTAGCTCCCCTGGAGGGCCTGCGCTTCGCGGTGAAGGATCTGATGGCGGTGCGGGGCTGCCGGATGGGTTGCGGCAACCCCCACTGGGCCGCCCGCCAGGAGCCCAGCCCGGTCAACGCTGCTGCGGTGCAGCGACTGTTGGCAGCCGGGGCCCGCTGCCTCGGCACCACCTGGCTCGATGAATTCGCCTTCGGCCTAGCCGGTGAGAACGCCTGGGGTGGAACCCCGCCCAATCCGCGCGCCCCCGGCCGGATCCCCGGCGGCTCCAGCAGCGGTAGCGCGGCGGCTGTCGCGCTTGGCGAGGCCGATCTGGCCCTCGGCACCGACACCGCCGGTTCGATCCGTGCCCCCGCCAGTTGGTGCGGCCTCTGGGGATTGCGGCCCAGCCATGGAGCCGTCTGCACCGATGGGGTCGCACCGCTGGCCCCCAGCCTCGACACCGTGGGCCTGTTCGCCTCCTCCCGCGAGACGTTGCGGCTGGGCATGGCAACGCTGCAGGAGCCGATCGCTTCGCTCGATTCCGGTGGGCAGCCCACTCTGGAACCCGCTGCTACGCAGGCCACGGCCCCTCCACTCGCCGCACCTGTTAGCCCGGCTGGTGAAGCCCTGGCTGGTCAAGCACCATCCACCGCTTGGGACCTGACCGCTGCTCCCCCGTCTGCAGTTCCCCCGTCGGACCCCGTCGCCAACCCCGTCGAAACGGCTCCTACGGTCCGTGCCATCGGCTGGATCCCCGAGCTCTGGGCCCTCGCCGATCCCGCTGTGGCGGCGCCCCTGGAGCACCAGGCCCGGTCGCTGGCCGAACAGCTGGGGCTCCCGTTGCAGCGCTGGCCCCTGGCGGAGCTGGGCATCGGGTCGCCGGAGGAGCTGCAGCGCCTGCTGGAGGCGGTGCAGTGGGCCGAGATCGAGCAGAGCCTGGCCCATCTGCCCAGTGATCTGCCGGTGGGCCCCACCCTGGCCCGCAACCGTGCCCTGGTGGCCGGCCGCGACCGCAGCCTGTTGCCAGGAGCTCGGATCGCCCGCCAGGCCCTGCGGCAGAGGCTGCACCAGCTGCTGGCCCCCGGGCCTAGCGGCGGAGGGCCAGCCCTGCTGCTGCTGCCCTGCACCCCCACGGTGACGCCCCCCTGCGGCAGCCTCGGCAGCGACCGCAGCACCAACACGGTGATCCAGCGGCTGCTGCAGCTCGGCGCCCTGGCCAGCCTCGCCGGCCTGCCCCAGCTGGCCAGGCCTGGAAGCGTGGACCTTGAGCACGGACTGCCGGTGGGCCTGGGCGTGCTCACCCATGCCGGCGGCGACCGGTTGTTGCTGGACTTGCCGGAAGTCTGAGGGCAGCCCGTTTTGGCCGGCCCTCCGCCGCGGGGGCAACTCCCCTTAGCTTCACTGCCTATGGACCGGATCCAGTTCCACCTCTCCATCCCCGCCGTCGACCTGGACGCCACCCAGCGCTGGTATGTCGAGGGGCTCGGTTGTGTGGCTGGTCGCCGCAGCCCCCATGCCCTGATCCTTGATCTGGGCGGCCACCAGCTCGTGGCCCAGCGCACCGATCCGGCTGAGCTGGGGAAGGAGCAGCGCGGCATCTATCCCCGCCACTTCGGCCTGGTGTTCGCTGAGCTGGCGAATTGGCAGGAGCTGTTGGAGCGCAGCCGCGCCGCCGGCCTGGTCTTCGGCGTGGAACCGAAGCTCCGCTTCGTCGGCGAGGCGCTGGAGCACCACACCTTCTTCCTGATCGATCCGGCCGGCAACTGGCTGGAGTTCAAGCACTACAGCAACCCGGAGGCGGTGCTCGGCTGCCGCGACCACACCCAGGTTGGGGATCCTCGCCATGGGTAAGCGGCCTCTGCCTGGCTGGAAGCGTCGCCGGGATGGCGCCGCGCCGCGGAGCTGCCTCGCTGCCGGTCGGGGAGGTCTCAGGTGATGGCGGCGCATTCCGGCCTCACCCCCGTTGCTGAGCCGTCCCTGCGGTGGGTGCGCTGCCGGCTGGTGGCGGGGCATGGCGTGGCGTCGGGCTGGGCCACCACCAGCCCCTACCCGGCCGGCACGATTCACCTGCAGGCGCCCTTCTTCGCGGCCAGGGGCATCGATCTGGCGCCCTTCTTCGCCGGCACCCTCAACCTGGAGGCCTCCCGGGGCCAGTGGCGCCTCCGCGACCCCGATGCCCGGGTCGAGGCCCTGGAATGGACCGATCGCCATCCTCCAGAGACCTTCTCCTTTTGGAACTGCCGCCTGCGGGTTCCCGCCGAACCCGCCGCGGCAATCGATGGCGGGGGCGCTGGAAGTGAAGTTTCAAGCGGCGAGGCGGTTTGCTCCGATGCCGGCGGCGCCGTTGGTTCCGCCGGCCTGGCCGCCCTCATCTATTACCCCCACCCCGAAACCAAGCGCGCCCATCACCAAGCTCCCAGCTGCTTGGAGCTGCTGGCCCCCTGGATCCCCGGCCTTCACCCCGGAGCGGAGCTGGAGCTGGGCGTCGATCCGCGCCGCTGTCGGCTGATCGATCCGGCCCGGCTGCGGGCGCGGCTGCTGGAGTTCCTCAAGTTCCGGGTGCTGGCGGCCCAGGAGGAGTTCTTCGTGGCGTTCCGAGCGCTCCAGCCCGGTGAGGCCCCACGGCCGGATCCGAGGCCTTGCCCGGCTCCCGCGCCCCAGGTTGCCGGCAGTGCCTTAGACCAGCCCACCGACTTGGCCGCCCTTGGAGCCGACGCCGCCCTGGATCCCAATCGGTTCCGCACCTGGCTCCAGGCTCTCTGGCCGGAAGCCCTCGATCTCGACGACGGCGACCTGCTGGCCACCCTCGAGCAGGCCCGCCACCTCTACGTGAACTGAGCGCTCCGGCTGAACCCTGTTTCACGGGCAATGGATTCGTCACGGTGAACGCCCAGGAGGTGCCCCCTATGCGCCATGGCTTGGGCCGTTCGGCCCCCAGTCGCGGCCCTTAAGGCCTCCCCGCCAACTGCTCGCAGGCGGGGGGCCGGCCCATTTGCTGAGCCGTTTCCACCGGCCGCCCGAACTGCCGCTGCAGCTCCTGCAGCCGCCGGTTGATCGCGCACTGGGCCTGCCGCCAGGCCAGGCGCTCCGCTGGATCGCTGGGCTCCGCACCGAGGGCATCGGCTGCCTGCAGCAGGGGTCGCAGCTGGTCTGCCCAGAGTCCGCGCCGATCTGGGGTGTTCTCTTCCGGCAGATCGCCGGTGAGGGCCGCCTGGTCCCAGGCGCTGCGGCGATCGGGCCGGAGCAGCAGCGCGGCCCCCAGGCCCAGCAACAGGGCGAGGGCGGCGGCCACACGCACAGCACGAGGGTTCATGGCGTCAGGGGAGGGCGTCAGGTGAAGGAGTTAGGTCCCAGGAGGAATCAGCATCCAGCAGGCGGTGATCGCCAGGGCACTGAACGCCACCACCACCAGGGGCCAGCTGCTATCGAGATCCTCGAGGCGGTGCCGCAGACCCTCGCGCTCCGGGCCCTCCGCCAGCATCTCCATGGCGGCATAGCGACGTCCGATCCAGATCACCAGCACGAAGGCCACCAGGGTCACCACGTAGGCCACCACATACACCTGGTCGATAAAGGTGAGGAAGGGAAGGGCGGGAAGTTCATCGCGATAGGACTGCTGCAGGAACACCAAGGTGAGCAGCACGGTGACCGGAATGCTGGCCCGCGCATCCTGCTCATCGGGCCGCACCTTGAAGACCAACAGAACCATCGCCATCAAAACCAGCAGCGGCAGTAGCAGTCGCCAGAAGGAGGCCCAGGAGGAGGTGCCGAAGGACGTCTCAAACAAAACAAGGCTGTAATCATGCTCTTGGCCGCCCCAGCCAAAGTTGCTCGCGTAGTGGTGGCGGTATTCGGCGATCGACCAGCCCTGGTTGATCCAGCCGATGATGTGGGCGAAGAGTCCCATGCCGCTGTTGCGGATATCGGGCTCCAGCCGCAGCTGGCTATAGGAAAGCCCGCCATCAACGTCGTCGACCTCAAGTGCCAAAGGTAGGCTGACGCTCATGAATGGGTAATGGCGAAAGCTGGCCTTGTCGACA
Organism: Cyanobium sp.; assembly: GCA_040399305.1. Classification (GTDB taxonomy): domain Bacteria; phylum Cyanobacteriota; class Cyanobacteriia; order PCC-6307; family Cyanobiaceae; genus Cyanobium. Next base: position 8,839 of record JBBASH010000074.1, on the reverse strand, counting down.
TAATAGCGTCCTCGGAAAGTGAACAGTTGGTAATAACTCCCATCGGCGAGCCGTTCTGGCTTGTCTCCTACTGGCACCAGCTGCGGAGGAGCATCGGTGATCAGGGTATTGATCAGGCTGAAGCGCTCCGCGATCGTGGCATTTTTTGACTCCAGGTAGGTTTCTAGGGTCTGATCCCAGATCAGCCAGACATAACCGCTAGCGGCATAGCTGGGTATGCCGAGCTCGAGCTCGGAGGTGGTGTTGGCGTAGATGCCAACCTTCACGTGCTTGGTGGCCTTCTCCAGTTCTTTATGATCGATTCTGGCTTCGTCATCGCTGAGCAGGGTGCCGCGTAGCGTGCTCCAGCGGCTTGGGGGCAATTCGCGAGGATCGATGTTCAGGGCTCTGCCGGCGGTGGCCAGGCGCAGGTTGTCGCGACTGCGCACCTGCATGACATCGATCCGACTGATGGCCATCAAGGCCAAAATCATCGCTAGAATCAAAGCAATTAGGGCCAATATGTTCCAGCGCTTCTGCTTCCTCACCGGCCGGTTTCCGAAGTTCAGAGCGAGATTAGGGGGACGTGCCGGCCTAGTCCTGCTGCCCCTGATGATGGCGCCGCTGATGGCGGCCTCATCCCCAGATGCCCCAGCCAAGCTGGCGACGCCCGGGGAGGTTCAGGCCGAGCTCGTGCTTGGCCAGTCAGCCCCCTTGAGCGGGCCCTCAGCCCGGCTTGGCCTCGACTACCGCGAGGGAGCGTTGGCCTGGTTCAACGAGGTCAACCGCCGCGGCGGCATCCATGGCCGCCGGCTGCGGCTCGTGAGCCTCGACGATCGCTACGAACCACTGCTGACCCTGAGCAACACCCGCCGCCTGATCGGCGCCGATCGTGCCCTCGTCCTGTTCGGCTTCGTGGGCACCCCCACGGTGAAGGCGATCTTGCCATTGGTGGAGCAGACGCCCATTCCCTTGGTGGCGCCCCTCACCGGCGCCCGGCTTCTGCGTCAACCGTTCCGCCCGTTGGTGTTCAACCTGCGGGCCAGCTACCAGGCGGAGATCGACCGGATCGTGAAGGACCTGTTGCGCACCGGCCGGCACCGGATCGCCGTGCTTCACCAGGAGGATGCCTTCGGTGAGGATGGCCTGCGGGCCACCCGCAGCGCCTTGGCACGGCACGGCCTAAAGCCAGTGGCGATCGCTGGGGTTCAGCGTAATTCCAAGGCCACCGACGCTGCGGCAAGCCAGCTGCACCGGGCTGATCCCAGCGCCGTGGTGATCATCAGCGCCTATCCGAGCTCGGCAGCCTTCAGTCGCAGTCTTCACCAGCTCGGCAGCTCGGCCCAACTGATGAATGTTTCCTTTGTCGGCACCGAAGCCCTCCAGGACGCCCTTCCGGGAGGGCAGGCCAGCGGCATTGGGGTGACCCAGGTGGTGCCGTTCCCATGGAATCGAAAGGTGCCGGTGGTGGCCGAGTACCAACGCCTGATGAGCAAGCAGCAGCGCCGCGCCCACTACGGCTTCACCAGTCTGGAGGGGTTCCTGGCGGCCCGATGGCTCACGGCCGCCCTGGAACAAGCGGGCCCCGATCCAAGCCGCCAGAAGGTGGTGGCTGCATTCCAGAGCCTCCCCGATCTGGATCTGGGTGGTTTCAAGCTGCGGATCGGCCCGCGCCATGAGCAAGCCAGCGACTTCGTTGACCTGACCTTCCTGGGCGCCCAGCGCTGGGGCCCCTGATTTGTGCTGCGCTTCGCCTGCGAACTGATCCCCTCCCTGCTGCTTGGCCTGTTGCTGGGCCTGCGCTTTCCGCAGCTCCCCTCCAGGCTGGCCGCTCCGCTGGTGAACTGGGGGGTGCCGCTCAGCCTGGTGGGCCTGCTGCTGCGCTCGGGGATGGGGCGAGAGCTGCTGGTGGCGGGGGTGATGGCGGCCCTGGCGAACGTCGCCGGGTTGCTGCTGCTGCTCGGATGGGCACCGCTGCGGCGCTCTATCCCCCACGGCGGCCTGCAGCTGGGGGCGGTGGTGGGCAACACGGGCTATTTCGGCATTCCGGTGGCCGTGGCCCTGCTGCCGCCGGCCTCGCTCGGGTTCAGCATCACCTACGACCTCGTGGGCACCCTGATCACCTGGAGCGTCGGACCCCTGCTGGTGCAGGGGCTGGCTTTTAATGTTCGCCGCGCCCTGGCGGTGCTGTCGGGCAGTCCGGCCTGCAAGGGGCTGGCGATCGCCCTGCTCCTGCACCTCTCCCCCTGGGGTAACGAGCTCGGCCGGCTGCTGTGGTGGCCCTCCCAGCTGCTGCTGCTCCTGGCCCTGAGCGTGGTGGGGATGCGGCTGGGGGTGAACCTTCGGCAGGGGAAGCCACTGGCCTCCGGGGAGGTGAGGCCCCTGGGCTGGGCCCTGGCCTTCAAGCTGCTGGCGATGCCGTTACTGATGCTTGCGCTCACGCGGCTGATCCCGCTGCCGCTCGCCGTGCGGGACGCGGTGGTGCTGCAGGCGGCGGCTCCCACCGCGGTGTCGGCCCTGCTGCTGGCCGAGGCCGCCGGCCGCGACGCCGACCGCACCGCCCATCTGGTGATGGCCACCACCCTGCTGGCCCTGATCACGGTGCCGCTGTGGTGGGGGCTGCTGGCTCACCTGCCGGTGGGGTGATCGGTGGCGGCGAGTCCTGTGCTGGATCCGCACACACCCGGCACTGGGGCTGCCCGACCACGCTGGCCCTCCACGACGATCACGGCCATCACAATGGGAATTCTCGACTCCTTTGGGCTGAGCCCTGTTCCATGTCCCGTTTCATGGGGTGCCAGCTAGACCCCGGCCGGCGGCCGGCGGCCAAGCCGTCAGGGCGTCTGGTTGCTCCGGATGCTGTTCGCTGCGGTCCGCGCTCCGCTTGTTGGCGGCGCTGCCCAGCCTTGCTCGCCTTGCTGCTGATCCTTCCCGCCCGCGCCGCGGATCATCCATCGGTCATGGCCGCCGCCAGCGCCCCTGTCCATGCCTTGATCCAGCTGGCCGGCCAGCCGCTTTCGGGCGGCCGCAGCTGGGGTTCGGTGAGCCTGCCGCTGGAGCGGGCCGAGGGGGGCCACACCCCGGTGCTCGACTTTCAGGTTTCGGGAGTCGGGGCGACGGCCGGCTCCAGTGCAGAGGCTGCCAGCCCTGGCCATGCTCCCCGCCAAGCCCGCCGCGATCGCCAAGACATTCAGGGCGCCCGCATCCGTCTGCTGCTCGACACCGGCGCCACCTCCACGATGGTCACCCCGGAGCTGGCGGAGCGGCTCGCCCTGGAACGCCGCCCCCTGCCGCCGGGCGCCTTTGGACTGGCGGGAGGCGGCCATGGCTGCGCCGATCTGAACCCCCAGCGCACTCGGCTTCCCGATCTGGTGCTGCGCGACCCGGCGGCTCCTCCCGGAATGCCCTCTCTTTCCCTGGACGGGGTGGAGGCGCTGGTGCTGCCGGTGGCTGCCCTGCCGGCGGGGGTGGATGGGGTTCTGGGGGCGCCAAGCCTGCGGTTGCTGCCGATCCGGATCGATCCCTCCCTGGGGCGCATCGCGCTCGGCGCGATGGCCCTCGACCAGCTCCCGTTTCCGCTCACCCCGTCCTCCAGCTCAGCGCCTCCTGCTCGCTCCTCCAGGCCTCTCCATTCACAGCGCAATGCCTGGCCCAGTTCCTCGCCCACCTCGCCCACAGACTTGGCCACAGGCACCGCCACAAGCTTGGCCAACCGATCGGCGACCCCTCGATCGCAGCCGCTGCGGGTTCCGTTGAGCTGGCATCGCGGCGTGCCGTTGTTGCAGCTGCGCACGCCGCTCGGCCCGGTGCGGGCCCTGGCCGACACCGGTGCTGAGGGGCTGTTCCTGCAGCCGGCCCTGGCGGCACGGCTGCGGCCGCTCGGTCCGGCCCAGCCGCTGCGACTGGTGGGGTTTTGCGGCGAGCAACGGGTTGAGCGCCGCCGCTTCGCCGGCCTCGGCCTCGGGCTCGGCCCCGGGCCAGGAGGGCCTGCCTCCGTTTCCGGTTCTCCTTCGCCCGGGGACGCTCCGGCCGGTGTGGAGGGGATCGTGACCGACAACCCGATCTTTGCGCAGCTCGGGGTCGAGGCGATTCTGGGCCAGGAACTGCTGCATCGTCACCGCCAGCTCTGGAGGCTGGATCAGCCCAGGCCCGAGCTGATGCTCTGGTGATGGCCGGCGGGCAGGCGCTGCTGCCGCGGGCCAAGGCTCATCAGCCCGACGCCTGCTCACACCAACGGCGATCGCTTCGGCCATGCCAGGCCATCCACCAACAGAAGACCCCCCAACCGCAACGGCCGGGGGGTCCACTGGAGCTGCCGGGCAAGGGGGGGCGCTCAGGCCGACGTTGGTTGGTGAGGGTGTCGGTGCTTTGGTTCTACGCGGGTGGGCCGGAGCGGATCCCGCTGCTACAAAAAACGCAACATTGGCCCTGAAGCGCCAATCAGCTGGCCTGGAACCGGAAGGGAGCCCACTGGGCGATCAGTTGCTCATGGCGCACCAGTTGGTAGCGGGTGTGCTCGTTGGGCTGACAGCGGTAGCTGTCGCGCAGGTCCTGGAGCCGGAGCTCCATGGAGGTGAGCACGGGGTGGTTGTCGTACACAGAAAATCCGCTGACTCAGGAACCTTAAGAGAATCTGTAGCGCATGGGGGCCGCTTGCAACCTTCCGTGTTGGTTGCTGGTCCATCCCGCGCCATTCCCGGCTGGTGGCACTCCTGGCCGCCGTGCCACTGGCGACGAGGAGGGGTCCATGCCGAACGCAATGGCGGCCCCGATTTCGCCAAACTACGCATCCCAACGGTCGTTCTGCGGCCCCTGCCTCCACCGGATTCCATGGCCGAGCCAGCTCCCCCGGCCCACCCGAGAGCTCCTGCGAGCACCACCTCAGCTTCGGTGCCCCCCTTTGTCCCGGCTTCCACGCCGCCGCTCGCCCCGGCGCTGGGATCTCTGCCGGGCGATCGGCTGGCTACCCTCAATCGGCGCCACGACCGTCCCGGGTTGCTGCAACTCGCGTTCCACCTAGGCGTTCTGGTGACGGGTGGTTTGTTGTGGGCGCAGGCGCTGGGGCAGGGCCCGCTGGCCGGGTCCCAGCTGGCCGCGCCCCTGGTGCCCGCGCCTTTGGTGCCCGCGCCTTTGGTGCCCGCGCCCTTGGTGGCGCCGCTGGGGTTGCTCGGCCTGCTGCTGCTGGGGTGGGGCCTGGCCTTCGCGTTCTGCGCGATGCATGAGGCCGGCCACCGCACCGCCTTCGCCAGCCGGGATCTCAACGATGGCGTGGCCTGGTGGGCCGGGGTGCTGAGTTTCTACAACGCCGATTTCTACCGGCGCTACCACCAATGGCACCACCGCTACACCCACCTGGTGGGCCTCGATCCAGAGCTGGAAGACAGTCCTCCCACCACCAGGGGTGCCTATCTGCTGGAGCTCAGTGCCATCCCTTGGTGGATGGGCAAGGTCCGCGGCCATCTGGCAGGGCTGCGAGGAGATTTCAGCGCCCGTCCCTATATCCCCGCCGAGGCCGTCCCTGCGGTGCGTCGTTCGCTGGGGCTGCAGTTCGCTGTCTATGGCCTGCTGGCCCTGGTGTCCCTCATTGGCGCCAACGGTTTTCTTTTCTGGTATTGGCTCCTGCCCCTGGCGGTGGGGCAACCCCTGCTGCGCTTTGTGATGCTGGCGGAGCATGGCGGCTGCCCCTTCGTGGCCGATGGCCTGCGCAACACCCGCACCACCCACACCCTGGCGCCGCTGCGGCGCCTGATGTGGAACATGCCCTTCCACGCTGAGCACCATCTCTACCCCTCCCTGCCTTTCCACGCCTTGGCGGCTGCCCATCGCGATCTGCGGCCCGGGCTCACGGTGGTGGCCCCTGGGTATCTGGCCGTGCACCGCGGCTTCCTGGCCAACCTCGCCGCCTTAGCGATGCCTGCCCCCGTGGCCGATAGGCAGTCCGGTGTGGTGCCCGCGTCTCTGCGGAGCTGATGGCCAGCCCGGTCCGCCCGGCCGCCGGCCTGGCTGTGCAGGCCAGACCGATGGGAGGGCAGTGCCGGTCTGGCGTGCATCGAACGTCCTCGAAGGGATCTGGGCCATGACCCCCCCCAACGCACTCCGCTTCGATCTCGGCCCCTTTCCCCTGGCCTGCGGCGAAACCCTGAGCGCCGCCCAGCTCGACTACCGCGTGTTCGGCGAGCTGAATGCCGAGCGCTCCAACCTGGTGCTCTATCCCAGCTCCTATGGCGCCCGGCCGGAGGACATCGCCTGGGCGGTGGGACCGATCCTCGATCCCGAGCGCCACTGTGTGGTGCTGGTGAGTCAGTTCGGCAACGGCCGCTCCACCAGCCCCAGCAATGGCGGTCCGCCGCTGGGCCAGGGGGGCTGGCCGATCGATCATCGCGACAACCTGCGGGCCCAGATCCGGCTGCTGGAGGAGGTGTTCGGCGTTGAGCGGCCTGCCCTGGTGTATGGCTGGTCGATGGGGGCCCAGCAGGCCTATCACTGGGCGGTGCTCGAACCCCAGCGGCCTCGGCGGATCTGTTGCGTGTGCGGCACGGCCCGAACCACCCCCCACAACCGCCTCTTCCTGCTGAGCCTGCGCCAGGCCCTCATCGCCGATCCGGCCTGGAACGGCAGCGGCTTCGACACCCTTCCTGAACAGGGGCTGCGCACCTTCGCGTTGATCTACTCCAGCTGGGCCGCCAGCCAGCCCTATTACCGCCGCGGCGCCCACCGGGAGCTCGGCTACGGGGCCGTGGAGCACTACGTGGAGGAGGCCTGGCTGCCGGCCTACCGCCGCCACGACCCCCGCGACCTGATCGCCATGCTCGATGTCTGGCTGGCCAACGATGTGGCGGCGGCAGCCGGGATCGGCTGGCCCTTCGGTGCTGAGGCCGGCGTCCCGGGGCCTGGAGGCTCAGTTGCGAATCCAGCTGGTGTCATGGCCTCCGATCCCCTCGCCGCCGCCCTGGGCCGCATCCAGGCCGCCACTGCCGTGGTGGCCGGCCGCCACGACCTCTATTTCCCTCCGGCCGACTGCGCCCACGAGGCGGCTCTGATCCCGGAGGCAACCTTCCACGTGCTGGAGTCCGACCTCGGCCACCGGGCCGGAAACCCTCGCCAGGCCCCGGCGGAGCAGGCCCAGCTGCGGGCGGTGGTGGACGACCTGCTGCGCCGTTGAGCTCCGCATGGGCAGCGGAGTTGTGATTCGGCCCATGCTGAACCGGCCGCAACGCCATTCGGCCCTAGATCCCACCTCGATTGGGGTGTCCGGGATGCACGCCCGCTCCCCAGCCCTCCACTCCAGCCCAAGGACCTCCTGAACCCCCCGATGACCGACCTGGCCCAAACCGTTGCCGACCGTGGCCTACGCCATGTGCTCTTCTAGTTCACCGATCTGTTCGGCGTGCAGCGGGCCAAGCTGGTGCCGGCCTCGGCCGTGGCTGCGCTGGCGGCCGATGGGGCGGGCTTTGCCGGCTTCGCCGCCTGGCTGCATCTCACCCCGGCCGATCCCGATGTGCTGGCCCTGCCGGATCCGGCCAGTTTGATGGTGCTGCCCTGGCAGCGGGATGTGGCCTGGGTGGCCACCAACCTGGTGGTGGAGGGTCAGCCGCTGGAGCAGGCGCCGCGGCGGGTGCTCCAGCAGCAGCTGAAGCGGGCCGAGGCCCTCGGCTTTGCGTTCCGCAGCGGTGTGGAGGCGGAGTTCTTTCTGCTCGATCCCGAGCAGGGCGGTGTGGCCGACCGCTTCGATCGCCAGTCCAAGCCCTGCTACGACCAGATCAGCCTGATGCGGCGCTATCCGCTGATCAGCGAACTGATCGGCGCCATGGAGGAGCTGGGCTGGGGGCCCTATCAGGCCGATCACGAGGATGCCAATGGCCAGTTTGAGCTGAACTGGACCTACGCCGATGCCCTCACCACCGCCGACCGCCACGCCTTCTTCAAGGTGATGGCCGCCACCCTGGCCGAACAGCACGGCTGCGGCGTGAGCTTCGATCCCAAGCCGATCGAGGGCCTCACCGGCAATGGCGCCCACCTGCATGTGTCGCTCTGGCAGGGCGACCGCAACCTCTTCCACGACCCGGCCGGCGAAAAGGGCCTTTCGCCCCTGGCCTATCACTTCCTCGGCGGCCTGCTGGCCCATGCCCGCGCCCTGTGCGCCCTCACCAATCCCGTGCCGGCCAGCTACCGCCGCCTGGCGCGGGCCAACACCAGCTCCGGCTCCACCTGGTCGCCGGCCTGGATCAGCTACGGCGGCAATAACCGCACCCATCTGGTGCGCATCCCCGACGACCAGCGCCTCGAATTGCGCCTCCCCGATGGCGCCGCCAACCCCTACCTGCTGCAGGCGGCGGTGCTGGCCGCCGGCCTCGATGGCATCGAGCGCCGCCTCGATCCCGGCCCCCGCAGCGACGCCAACACCTACACTGATCCCCCCGCCCCCGGCACGGCCCAGCCCCTGCCAAGCAGCCTGGAGGAGGCCCTGGAGGCCTTTGCTGCCGACACGATTCTCCAGGAGGCTCTCGGCCGTGAGTTCTGCTCGGCATACAAGGAGCTGGTGGCATGGCATCCGGCACGGAGTCGTGGAATGCAGCCTGCCTAGCCAGTGGGCTGCAACCCACTACCGAAGCCTCGAACGATTGCCGCTCCGGCCTGGCTGACACCCTTGAGCGGCTGGTATGAGCGGCGCTGACCCGGTTTTGCCCTCGCTGGTGCTGGGGGCCGGGAAGGGCTCGAGCATCGAGCGGTGGCCCTTCACGCTGATCAGACCTTGATGGCAAAGATTCGCGCCCGGACGATGATGATTCGCACCGTGACGCTGTCACCTTGGACGCAGAGTCTCTCCAGCGGCTGCCACGCCACTGGTGCTACGCCGCAG
>JBBASH010000073.1:0-15674 GCA_040399305.1 Cyanobium sp. | reverse complement strand
GGGCTGGTCGGGTTCGTAGAGGCGCCCGTTGACGCCATCGGTCACGATGTCGGGGATGCCGCCGCGGTTGGCCCCCACCACGGGGCAACCGGCCGCCATGGCCTCCAGCAGCACCAGGCCGAGGGTCTCGGTGCTGGAGGGAAACACGAAGGCGTCGCCGCTGGCGTAGGCCGAGGCCAGGGCATCGCCGCTCAGATAGCCCACGAAGGTGGTGGCGGTTCCCTCGAACACCCGCTCGAGGTGCTGGCGGTGGGGGCCATCGCCCACGAGGGCCAGGCGGGCTTCTGGCAGGGCCTCCAGCACGGGGCGGATCCTCTCGATCTGCTTTTCGGCGGAGAGGCGGCCGATGTAGAGGAGCAGGTTGCCCGTGTCGCTGTGACCGCCATGGAGGCGCTCCCGCATGGTTGGGCTGGCCAGTTCGGGCCGGAACAATTCGGTGTCGACCCCCCGCTGCCAGAGGGCGGTGTGTTCGATTCCCTTGGCGGCCAGTTCGTCCACCATGGCGGTGGAGGTGCAGAGGTTCAGCTCGGCCTGGTTGTGGGCGGCCTTGAGCAGCTCCCAGAGCAGGGGTTCCAGCATACCCATGCCGTAGTGCTCCAGGTATTTCGGCAGATGGGTGTGGTAGCTGGCCACCAGGGGCAGATTGCGGGTCTTCGCCAGCCAGATGCCCCCCAGGCCCAGCACCGCTGGGTTCACCACATGCACCAGATCGGGCCGGAACCGTTCGAGGGCTTCCGAGACTGCGGGCCGGGGGAGGGCCAGCTTGAGTTCGGGGTAGAGGGGCAGGGGCATGGCCGGCACCCCCACCACCTGGGCACCGGCATGGCGATCGGGAGCTCCCTCCGGGCAGAAGATCAGCACCTCGTCTCCGGCCTCCACCAAGTGGGGCAGGGTCTTGGTCAGCCGTGTGACGATGCCGTCAACCTTCGGCAGGAAGGTTTCGGTGAAGAAGGCAATCCTCACGGGCGATCGATCCGGTTCAGGCGTGGGTGCGGAGGGCTTCCGCCTGCCGGGTGGTCCAGGCTGAGAGGCAGGGAATGCGGGAGCGGTCGCAGCGGTCGGCCCAGCGGCGGGCCACATCAACCACCTCCGCCAACAGGCCGTCATCGAGGGTGGTGGGCTGGAGCCCCAGCTCGATGAAGCAGCGGTTGTCCACGATCAGGTCGTTCTCAATCGCCTCCTTGCGCGGATTGGCCTGAAAGCGGATCTCGGCACCAGTGAGGTCAGCCACCTTCTGGGCGAGCTCGCCCACCTGATGGCTCTCGGTCATCTGATTGAAGATCTTCACCTTCTCGCCGCTGGTCGGCGGATTTTCCAGGGCCAGCTGCACGCAGCGCACCGAATCGCGGATGTGGATGAAGGCGCGGGTCTGCCCACCGGTTCCGTGCACGGTGAGGGGATAGCCGATCGCTGCCTGCATCAGGAAGCGATTGAGCACCGTGCCGTAGTCACCGTCGTAGTCGAAGCGGTTGGTGAGGCGGGGATCGCTGTCGGTGAGGGCGGTGTTGGTGCCCCAGACAATGCCTTGGTGCAGGTCAGTGACCCGGATCGAATCGTTTTTGTTGTAGTAGAAGAAGAGCAGCTGATCGAGCGTCTTGGTCATGTGATAGACGCTGCCCGGATCCGTGGGATGCAGGATCTTCTCGGTGAAACGACTGCCATCGGCCTGGGGCACCTCAACGGTGAGATAGCCCTCGGGAATGGTGGCGCCCCGGTGGGAGCCGTAGCCGTAGACCCCCATGGTGCCGAGGTGCACGATGTGGACATCCAGGCCGCTCTCCACGATGGCGGCCAGCAGGTTGTGGGTGCCGTTGACGTTGTTGTCGACCGTGTAGCGCTTGGTGGCGCTGGATTTCATCGAATAGGGAGCGGCCCGCTGTTCGGCGAAGTGCACCACGGATTCGGGGCGTTCGCTGCGCAACAGCTCCAGGAGCCGGTCGTACTCGTGTGCGATGTCGAGGTGCACAAAGCGCATCGCTTTGCCCCCCACCTGTTCCCAGGCCCGCAGCCGTTCGCTGATCGTGGTGATCGGCGTGAGGGATTCCACCTCCAGGTCGATGTCGATCTTTCGCCGGCTGAGGTTGTCGACGATCACCACATCGTGGCCAGCGTCCGCAAGGTTCACCGCACAGGGCCACCCACAGAAGCCGTCGCCGCCGAGAACGAGAACCTTCACCCCTGTCTCCTGGTCGAGCCGTTGCCCGCAGGCAAGCTACTACAGGCCTCTGGCTTCGCCCCCGATGCTGGCCACTGTCTCCACCTGGCCCGCATCGGTGGACGATGTCGGCAGCAGGCGTTTCTTCGGCTCCACCTGGTTTTCCACCGGTGTTGCTGGCTTCGGCAGGGCTTGGCTGCTCAGGAGATCCCTGCGGCCACGGCCACCAACAGCACCACCAGGACCACGCCGCCGATCAGCAGGAGGCGGCTCGGGCCGTTGGCTTCCCCCTTCTCCATCACCACCATGCGGGGTTCGCGGGCGAAGGCATTCAGCTTGCCGCCGTCTTCTTGGGTGACCTGCATGGTGGAACGGATGGGGTTCGGGAAACCCTATGGAGGGTTTCCGGGGCCTCCACCATCCGGCCAGGATCTGTCACAGACGCTTCACACGCCTCCGCCCGGGTGCGCAGCCCCCAGTCGCCCCTCGCGGGGGGAGCTGGCGCTGGCCTCCGCTCGGACCGGTAGCCGCCCGGCTCGGAAGGCGGTCCGCCCGGCCTGGCAGGCCTGGGCCATGGCCCAGGCCATCGCAGCCGGATCGCCCGCCAATGCGATGGCGCTGTTGATCAGCAGGGCATCGGCCCCCATCTCCATGGCCTGGGCCGCCTCGCTGGGCACGCCGATGCCCGCATCCACCACCACCGGCACCCGGGCGTTCTCGATGATCAGGGCGATGTTGGCCGCGTTGCGGATCCCCTGCCCCGAGCCGATCGGAGAACCCAGCGGCATCACCGTGGCGCAGCCGGCCTCCTCCAGGTGGCGGGCTAGCAGGGGGTCGGCATTGATGTAGGGCAGCACCGTGAAGCCCTCCTTCACCAGTTGCTCGGCCGCCTGCAGGGTGCCGATCGGATCCGGCAGCAGGTGGCGGCTGTCCGGGATCACCTCCAGCTTCACGAAGGTGTTGTCCTCCTGGCCGGCGAGTTTCGCCAGCTCGCGGCCGAGCCTGGCCACCCGGATCGCCTCCTCGGCGGTGGCGCAGCCGGCCGTGTTGGGCAGCATCCAGATCCGGCTCCAGTCGATCGCCTCGATCAGGCCGCCGTGACCCGCGGCCTGGCTCTGCACCCGCCGAACCGCCACGGTCACGATCTCGCAGTTGCTGGCGGCCAGGCTGGCCTGCATCACCTCCAGGGAGGGGTATTTGCCGGTGCCCGTCATTAGGCGGCTGCGGAAGCTCCGGCCGCCGATCTGGAGCGGTGGCTCGCTGGCCGCGGTGGTGGTGGGCGCGCCCTCGCCGAGGGGTGTCGGAGCCGCAGGAATGGGCGCTGTGCTGGGAAAGGGAGCGGAAGGGTTCAAGACCGGGGGACGCGGGGCGCTCAGCACCCTTAGTCTGCGGTCTGGCCCCGTGATCCGAAGCCATGCCGCTGCCGCTCGTACCCACGGCCCTGCCCATGCTGCTAGCGCTCTCGCCCCTGCCGAGCGACGCCTTTTCGCCCGTGGTGCCCCCCTCCAGCCGCCTTCGTTCCCCCGCTCGGGATTCCGGAGCCCTGCTGATCGAAACCTCGCCGGTGGAAACCTTCGATCCGATCGCCCGAGCCGGGTTGATTGCCACCCAGATGCCCCGGCTCTGGAATGGCAGCTACACCCCGTTCGACGGTGGTGTGCCGGTTCCCGTGAGTCTGTCGCTCGCCTCCACCAGTTCCGCGGGTCAGATGGTTGTGATGCGGGGCACGATCACCATCGGCGGTGTCGCCTCCCCGGTTCAGGGCAATCTCAATGCCAAGTCGGATCAGCTCGATCTGCTGGTTCTTGGGGCAGCTCCAGGGGCGGATCTGGGCGCCGGCGGAGCCTTTCAGGGGCTGCAGGGCCTGAGCCTTTCCGGCTGGAACGCCGACCGCCTGACCATGATGGGCGGCCGCCTGCAGCTGATGCCGGTTCCCGGTTCCCAGAAGCTGGCCTCCGAGACGGGCCCGGAGGTAGGGCCGATCCGCGGCCTTTGGTGACGGGGTTCCGCTGGGGATCGATTCAGCCGGACTTCTTGATGCCCTTCCCCCCTCCCTTGCCGCTGGCGGCGGAGGGCTCTGTTTTGCCTTTAGAGGTGGCTTTGGTTGGGTCACCCACGCGCCGTTCCATGGTTTTGATGCCCTTGCGGGCCGTGCCATTGGCCGGCTCGAGATCAAGTACCTTGGCGTAGGTGTCCCTGGCCTCCTGTGGTTCCCCCAGTTTTCCCAGGGCGTAGGCCAGGTTGTTGAGGGCCACCGGATAGTCGGGCTTGATCTGCAGGGCGCTCCGGTAATGGCGAATCGCCTCGGAGAACTTGCTCTCGGCAGCTAGGGCGAAGCCGTAGGCATTTTCGATCAGGGCCCGGGCCTCATCGGGCGCCTTTTCGGACTGGGCTTTGCGCAGCGCCAGCTTGAGGTTGTCCACGGCTTGGCCGTAGAGCCGTTTGCGCAGCTGCACGGAGGCCAGCTCATAGAGAGCGACCGAATCGCTCGGCGGAGCACCACCGGGACCAGCGGAGCTGAGGCGGGCTAGGGCCTGTTCGTCCTTGCGGACCCGCAGGATCTGCCGGCCCACGAGCACGGCTGCTGCGCCGAGCAGCACGATCAGGCCGATCAGATAGGCCTGGGGAAGCAGTTCCTGCATGGGGTGCCGGCGCTCAGCGTCCGGCGGCGGTCACCACCGTGGTGAAGCTGGCGGGGTCGGCCACGGCCAGCTGGGCGAGCATCTTGCGGTTGATGCGTACATCGGCCTTCTTCAGACCGCCGATCAGGCGGCTGTAGCTGGTGCCGTTGAGGCGGGCTGCTGCGTTGATGCGGGCGATCCAGAGGCGGCGGAAGTCGCGCTTGCGGCGGCGACGGTCGCGGTAGGCGTTGCACAGCGCCTTCATCACACGCTGGTTGGCGGTGCGGAAGAGACTGCCGTTGCTGCCCTGGAAACCCCGGGCGAGGCGAAGAATCTTGTTGCGGCGTTTACGGGCGACGTTGCCCCTCTTGACGCGGGCCATGGATCAGGACGAAGGGTTGGGGGGAAAACTGGGTCGGGATGCCCTCTGGTGCGGTTTCAGCGCCTCAGATCCCGGCGGGGAGTCGATCAGGGATCGCTCAGGCGTAGGGCAGCATCAGCGCCACGTTGTCGGCGTCGCGCTCGTCGACGACCGCCATGGTGCCGAGCCAGCGCTTGCGCTTGGGGCTCTTGTGGTCGAGCAGGTGGTTGCGGAAGGCGTGCCGGCGCACGAACTTGCCGCTGCCGGTCACCTTGAACCGCTTGGCGGCCGCTTTGCGGGTCTTGAGCTTCGGCATTGCGATCGGCGCAGGCACAAACAAGCAGAGTACGACGCGACAGAACCCTTCTCCAAGTCCCGTCCGATGGTCCGCTGCCACCCATTCCGTCCCAGCCTCTCTGCCGCCGTGACTGCGCGAAGGTCGCTCCGCTGGCTGCTGGGGTTGGTGCTGCTGCTCAACGGTGGCTGCCAGGCTTCGGATCTCCCTCCCCTTCCAAGGGTTCAGCCGCCACCCCTCCCCCCCGGCAGTGGTGCGGTGGTGGCTTCGGACCCGGCTCCTCTCCACTGGTCCGTGCCACCACCGCCAGCCGTGCAGGCCGGAAACCCCGTGCTCTGGGTGGCGATGGCATCCCGATTGGGGCCCCGCGATGGCGCTTCTTCGCCCGAGCCCACGGCTGCTCCCCTGCGGCTCCGTGCCGCCTCCGGTGAGCTCACCCTTGTGGATGGCGCCGGCCAGCGTTTCATGGCGCCGGCCTTCACGCTGCACTGGCGGTGGCAGACCCTGCCCCAGCCCTTCACGCTGCGGCGTCAGGTGCTGGGACCTTTTGCCAGTTACGAGAGCGCCGAGGCGGCGGCCCGCCGCTGGGCGGCCGCCGGTGCCCAACCCCGGATCGCCCGGCCAGCGGAGTGGGAGGTGTGGGCTGCTCCCGACAGCCCGGTTCCGGCCGATCTCCCCACCCGCCTGGTGGAGCGTCGCGAGACCCGGAGGCTCCTCCTTGAGCTGCGTCGCCCGGAGGGTGCGGTGGTGCTGGAGGGGCCGATCCGGATCGAGGCCCCTGCCGGACTCCTCTGGCAGGACGGTCGCTATGGCGGACCCTTTCGCCTCCAGGCCGATGCCCATGGCGGCTGGACCCTGCTGGAGGAGGTGCCCCTGGAGCGCTATCTCGAGGGGGTGGTGCCCCATGAGATCGGGGCCGGCTCCCCGCCGGCCGCCCTGGCCGCCCAGGCGGTGCTGGCCCGCACCTGGGCCATGAAGAATCGCATCCGCTACGGCGTGGATGGCTACCACCTCTGCGCCGACACCCAGTGCCAGGTGTACAGCGACCCCGGCCAGGCCAGTGCCACGGTGCGGGCGGCGATCGTGGCGACCCGGGGCCAGGTGCTCACCGCCGCCGGAGGGCCCATCCAGGCGGTTTATCACGCCACTAACGGTGGGGTGGCGGCGGGTCTTGAGGAGGCCTGGGATGTGGAGCCGGTGCCCTATCTGCGTCCCTTCGTGGACGCGCCGCCCGCCGCGGCGCTCCGCTGGCCCCTACCCCTGGCTGCAACGGCCTTGCCATCCCTGTTGCAGGGCGATGGCGGGGCCTATGGAGCCGACCATCCCCGCTTCCGCTGGCAGCGGCAGCTCACGGCCGGCCGCCTCGCCGAGGCCCTGGCGGCCCGGGGAACCCCGGTGGGGTCAGCCCGCAGCCTCCAGGTGCTCGAGCGCGGCGCCAGCGGCCGGGTGGTGGCCCTCGAGATCGTTGGTAGCGCGGGCCGGGTGGTACTGCGACGCGATGCGATCCGCCGCACCCTGCGGGAGCTGCCCAGCACCCTGTTCACCCTCACGCCGGCCGGTGAGGGGGTCTGGCGCCTGGAGGGCGGAGGTTTTGGCCATGGGGCCGGACTGTCCCAGGCCGGCGCGATCGACCTGGCCCGCCGCGGCTGGAGCAGCGAGCGGATCTTGCAGCACTACTACCCCGGTACGGAGCTGCAGCCCCTGGAGGCGATCGGAGCGGCCCTGCAGGGCGGGGGTTGATCCCGGGGGCCAAGGTTTTTCCGCATCCCCGTTCCAGGCCCACCACCCAACGCCATCGCCGTTCTTGGCCCCGGTTCGGGAGGCTCAGCGGGTGCCTGGAGCGATGGCCCGGCCCCTGCATGGAGAGGAGCCTTGCCCTCCTCCGGCGGGGGAGCTTTAAAGTTGCTTCAGTTTTGTGGATGGCATGGGAGGCGGCAGCTCCGACGATCGCCGCCGCCTTAAGGCCGCCCTGTTCCTGTTGGCCTGTGGGGTGGCGGGAGTCCTCCCCCATGCACTGGGGCCGCTAGGTCGGTTGCTGCCGGCCCTGGGCCTGGCGGGTTTGCTGGGGGCCTACGTGGTGCGCACGGTGTTCTTGAGGCCGCAGGGAGGCCCTGCGTTCACCACGGCCGCATTGGACGAGCCATCGGCTGCTCCGCTTGTCCGGGATCCGGTGCCGCCTCCGGCCGTGGATGTGGTGGTGGCCGCCCGCGATGAGGAGGCGGTGATCGCGAGGCTGGTGGAGCGGGTGCTGGGGCTGCGCTGGCCCACAGAACAACTCCGCCTCTGGGTGATCGACGACGGCAGCGAGGACCGCACCCCCCAGCGCCTGGCCGAGCTCCAGGCCCTCCATCCCCAGCTGCGGGTGCTGCGCCGCAGCCGCGATGCCGGTGGTGGAAAATCGGGCGCCCTCAATCTGGTGTTGCAGCAACTCCAGGGCCGCTGGCTGCTGGTGCTCGACGCCGATGCCGACCTCCAACCTGACCTGCTCGAACGGCTGATTCCCTTTGCTGAGAAGGGTGGCTGGGCCGCGGTGCAGCTGCGCAAGGCCGAAGTCAACGCCGAGGCCAACTGGCTCACCCGGGCCCAGGCGATGGAGATGGTCTTCGATGCCTTCATTCAGGAGGGCCGCCTCGCCCGCGGTGGCGTGGCCGAACTGCGGGGCAATGGCCAGTTGCTGCGTCGCGATGCTGTGCAGACCGCCGGCGGCTTCAACGAGGCCACCATCACCGACGACCTCGACCTGAGCTTCCGCCTCCTGCTGGCTGGCCAGCCAGTGGGGGTGCTCTGGAATCCGCCCGTGAGCGAGGAGGCCGTGCTGACCCTGCCGGCCCTCTGGCGCCAGCGCCAGCGCTGGGCCGAAGGGGGCCTGCAGCGCTTCCTGGATTACGGCGACCAGTTGGTTTCCGACCGCCTCAATGGCGCCCAGAAGCGCGACCTGGCCGCGTTCTTCGTGCTCCAGTACGTGCTACCGGTGATGGCCGTGGCTGATCTCGCCGGTGCCCTGCTCACGGGCACACCGCCGGGGATGTGGCCCTTCTCGGTGGTGGCGCTGGGCCTCTCAGGCTTTTCGATCGCTGCGGGCTGCCAGCGCCCCGCCGAAGGACCACCGCTGCCCAAACCCACCCCGGCCAACATCGCCCTAGCGATGGGCTACTTAATGCACTGGTTCGTGGTGATCCCGTGGGTGGCGCTGAAGATGGCCTTGCTGCCCAAGACCCTGGTTTGGGCGAAGACAGCCCACGGGGCTGTTGGGGTGGACCAGGAGGAGGACCTCCTGGTCGGCGCTCTTGAGGAGAGCCTCGACTCCGATGGGATCGCTCCCCTGGCGACGGAGGGTCCCTGAATCGGTTCGCCGTTGCCGCGATCATGCAGGCAGAGGCTGCCCACGGTCGGTTCAGGGATCGGGCGAAGTGTCGACGACTTCCCCATTGAAAAAGTCGGCCAGTTGGCGGGCTTTCTGATCCAGCCTCGAAGGTTCATGGAAGGCCGGCTTTCCTGGAGGTGCTGATACTGGAGCTTCTGGCTCCCCAGGCCTGCCGACCGGCTCCGCAGGGGAGGTTCCCGCTTCCGGTGCCGCTGGGACTGGGGTGGGGCCGGGCCCGACCGATGGTTGGCCGGCCGGTGGCTCGCCTGCCGCCACAGCGTCGATGGCCGTCGGAGACGTGCCTGATCCAGCCGGAGCTTCCGGTGCCGTTGCCGCCTCGATGATCGGCGGCCGTTCGGCAGCCGGACCGGTGGGCGGGCCACCCGGCGGGGCTGAGTCTCCGGCTTCCAGCGTCACCTGCCTGGGGCTGCCGAGGGCTTTAGCCATCGCGCCTTCCAGCAGGGGAAGCCGGCTCTGCACCATGGCGATCCAGTTGCCGGAGACCCGCACCACGGCACGGCGATCGTCGAGGCGATGCAGATGGGCCTGCTGGGAGAGCAGCATTCGGGTGGAGGGCAGCTCCAGGCCCGCCAGGATCTGCTGCCAGAGTTCGCCCAGGTTCTGAGGGGCCGGGGCCGCAACCGGTTCTGGAATCGGGCCCTCTGGGGAACCCTGGGTGGTGGGTGGTGGTTCCGGCCCGGCCCCGCCGCCGGAGTCGTTGACTACGGGCGGAGCGGGTCGCGGGCCTGCGGTGACCGTTGCTGCCGTTCTGGTTTCTGTCGCCGGGGGAGCCACCGGGGTCGGCGCAGGTTGGGGTGCCATCCCCGGGGCGTGGGCTCCAGCGGCTCCCCGTCCCTGGGCCGCCGCAACTCCAGCGCCCCGGCCGGGTTCGGCCCCTGCCGCGGGTTCGGCCAACAAGCCCAGCAGCAGCACCTCCAGCCAGAGGCGGGGTTGCACGCTGTGGCGCAACTGCTGCTCGCTGCCCTTGAGTTGCGCCTGCCAATGCAGCAAACGCGCCTTGCCGATCGATCGAGCCACGGCGGGCAGTTCTGGCCGCAGGGCCGGCGACACGCTGGTGAGCTCCAGGCGATCCGGCGCCACTCCGGCCAGCAGCAGATCGCGGAGCAATCCGGCCAGGCCCTGCAGCACGGCGGAGGGCTCGCGGCCCCGTTCCAGCAGCTGGCGGCAGGCCTCAATCACCCCCAGCGGCTCGGCATCGGCCATGGCCCGGGCCAGCAACAGCAATTCCTGCTCGGGCACGGCACCCAGGAGCTCCCACACGGCTAGGGGCTCGATCGGTGGCGGTAGCAGGCTGAGCTGGTCGAGCAGGCTTTCGGCATCGCGCAGGCCCCCCTGGGCCCGCTGAGCCACCACCTGCAGGGCTTCGGGGGTGATGCCGATCGCTTCCTGTTCGGCGATCCAAGTGAGGTGCTTTTCGAGGGCCTCTAGGGGGATGCGGCGGAAATCAAAGCGCTGGCAGCGCGAGAGGATCGTGGGGAGCACCCGCTGCGGATCGGTGGTGGCCAGCACAAACACCACGCGCGGCGGCGGTTCCTCCAGGGTCTTGAGCAGGGCGTTGAAGGCCGCGGTGGAGAGCATGTGGCATTCATCCACCACATACACCTTCCAGCGGGCCTGCACCGGCGCGAAGCGGGAGCGCTCGATCAGCTCGCGGATGTTGTCGACGCCGGTGTTGGAGGCGGCATCGATCTCGATCACGTCGAGGGCGTTGCCGGCGGCGATCGAGGTGCAGAGTTCACAGGTGCCGCAGGGCTCGGGCGTGGGCCCCTCGCTGGCGACGCAGTTGAGCGAGCGGGCCAGGATACGGGCGCTGGAGGTTTTGCCGGTGCCGCGGGGCCCGCTGAACAGATAGGCCGGTGCGATCCGCCCGGTGCGCAGGGCATTGCCCAGGGTGGCGGCGATGGCCTCCTGCCCCACCAGCTCGGAGAGGCGCTGGGGGCGGTACTTGTGGTGGAGGGGTTGGTAGGCCGGGGTCATGCCAATCGACAATACTCGCTATCAGGACTTCTCCCTAGAATCTCTGAACGACAAAGCGAGATTGATCGATTGGCAAAAACTATAAACTTGTCAAGCAGTGCGTGCCTAATTTTGCTTGAGCGATAGAATTATTGAATATAATTCTACTGGCGCCATCGCGCGTGGATTGCTTAATGGTTGGCCTTGCATAACGTGCGAAAAAATGGAAATTGCCAGAACATGTTTGTGTGGTAAAATCAAGTGCTTGCGTGCATTGTGTGTGACCTCAGCGATAACTGTGCTAATTCCAACGCACAACAGGCCTAACATGCTTAAGAACGCACTTGAAAGCGTTGCTTTGCAGTCAAGAAAAGAACTCATATCCGAAGTGGTGATCAGCGATAGTGGTTTCGGTGGAGAGTCTCGTGATGTGGTTGCGGAATTCTCCAGGGAGTTGCCTGTAAGATACATTCATCAGCAGGGTGCTATTTCGGCGCAAGAGAATGGGATCCGTCTAGCGCAAGAAGCTGAAACCAAATATGTGGCACTCTTGGCAGATGACGACATGTGGTCCCGTTATCATCTTGAAGAAGCCTACAGGTGTTTTCAAGAGCGGCAATCTGTCCATGCATTCTTTGGACAATGTGTAGCAGTGGCTAATGAATGCTGTATGCCCTTTGAAAAATTCTCGGGAAGTTTTCTTCAAGTTCCGCTCAATCCGGAGCGCTCACTCGAGGATTTTCGAGTCTGGGGCCCTAAAGAGGTGGCTGCTCATTGCCTTGCCAATACTCCACTTAATATCTGGACCGCCGTCGTTTTGACTGAGTCACATCAAGCCGCTGTGTCTACTTCAGCTGGCGACCCTGTTTATGGCAAGTATCCAGCCAACGACAGGCTTTATATATGGCGACTAGCTATGCAGGGAGATATCGCCATAAGCCGAAATATATCTCTCTTTTACCGTCGCCATTCCGAGTCGGATATTCAAACTCAGATTTCTAGAGATATGGCTAAGGCATTAGAGGAGGACTTCCTTATTTCTAAGGAAATTTTGCGACAGGCCGAAAATTTGGGCATTAGTGTTTTGTCTGAATGGCACCGGTTGTTCGCCATTGCAGAATCTCACGGTCTTGCAGGCCAAATCGACATAGCTCCACAACTCAGAGAGTTGCTGTTTAGTAATCAGGATCTGCAGATTAATGAAGAGCCGCTCATCGATGAGGATCAGAGGCAAATCGACCCAGATCCTGGCGTACTCCATCGCGATCCGCGCTCATTCCGGTCGCGATTTGGAGATGTATACAGACTTTTTGCGCCGCCGATCCTCGAAAAACTTCGCCACAGAATTTCACGGGCAAAGTATAATCTTGACTGATGTGCTCATTCAGCACCAGATCGGGTTTCACGGAGTCGAGCTGCTATGGGGAATGCGCCTAGTCGCGGAAGCGGTGGAGATAGCGGTAGGTGGTGGGTAGGCGAGTCGACTAGCTCGCCTCGATCGATCGCTTCGAGCGGGATCCGCTCGGCCTGGTCGGCCGTGGCCTCGTGCACCGTGGCGATTCAGGCGGGTGAGGAATTCACGGCGGGGCCTGCTGGGCGACGGTGCTCATGCTGTTGTGGATCGGCTTGGGAGTGCGTTGCGGCGACATGGGCTGTCGCCCTCGCCCAGGCCGCCTGCTGAGGATGTCAGAGCTCGGGACCCTGCAGCGGCGGCTGGCGCACCGCTGCCAGGGGCAGCGGTGCCGATGGGCCGGGGGCCTCTTTGGCCTGCAGCATCCTCTCCAACCTCGCCTCCATCTCCTCCACCTGGCTGAGCTGATCCGCCAGCTTCTGGGCCGCGAGCCGGAGCTGCACAAACTGATCACTGGGTTGTTCGGTGCTGCCCCAGCGCAGTTCGGCTTTGGCGAGCTCCTCCTCCAGCTTCCCCTGCAACTTGGCCCGCAGTCCATCGAGCTGTTCGAGGCTTTTCAGGGCCAGATCGCGGCCTTTTTCCAGGTGCTCCGGTTCCACGGTGATGCCCTGCCGCAGCAGCATCCGCACCCCGGTGAGCAGGGCGGCCGGCACGAACTGGCCGAAGGCCAGGGCCCCGAGGCTGCCGGTGTGGAGCCAGCCTTCCACCTGGCTGCTGCGGTGGCGGCCGGTCTTGCACCAGTGGGCGAAGTGCTCGCAGTTGTTGAACAGCAGGTTGTAGTTCTGCTCGCCCAGGCGGCCCATGGCGCGGCGAACGGTGACCCCCGGGGCTGAGATGGTCTCCTCTGGGTAATCCACCACCGTGATCGGTTGGCTGCGGCTGAACTCCTCCAGAGGGCTGCGCAGGATGGCGCGCCCCTCCAGATAGTGGGCCACGGTGCCGTCGCCCAGGTCGATGCCGTGGTGGTTGAACAGGCCATGCTGGCGGGGGGCCTGCAGGTGGTCGGCGAGGGCCAAGGCTGGGACGGGCTCCGGGAGTCGGGAGGTTTCCAGCATCGCCCGACTCCCCGTTCCCGTGGCCCCAGCGCCGGTGGGGATTGCACCACCCCAGCCCCAGCACAGGGGGAGCCTCTCAGGTTTCACCTCGGCTCGGGCCTGTCCCGGGGTTCCTGCCTTAGCCCAGCTCCTCAGGCGCTCGCCTGCTCTTCCCGCTCCCCGCCGCCCAGGGGCACCACCTGGGCCCTGCTGCGCTGCTCCACAAGTTCCCGCGTGATCGTGAAGCTCTTCACGTCGTGGCGGGAGGGGAGGTCGTACATCACATCGAGCATCAGTTCCTCCACGATTCCGCGTAGGGCGCGGGCGCCGGTTTTGCGGCGGTGGGCCTCGGTGGCGATCGCCTCGACAGCGCCGGGCTCGAACTCCAGGCGCACGTTGTCCATGCTCAGCAGAGTCTGGAACTGCTTCACCAGGGCATCGCGCGGTTCGGTGAGGATCGCCTCGAGGGCCCGCTCATCGAGGGGCTCGAGAATGGCCGTCACGGGCAGGCGGCCGATGAATTCCGGGATCAGGCCGTAGCGCACAAGGTCGTCGGGTTCGAGGTGGCGGAGGGCTTCAGCGGCCTGCCGCTCCTTGCCGTGGCGCGGCCGACTCTGGCCTCCCTCGGGCAGGAAGCCGATCGCATTGCGGCCCATGCGCCGCTGGATCACATCCTCCAGGCCCACAAAGGCGCCGCCGCAGATGAACAGGATCTGGCTGGTGTCGATCTGGATGCAGTCCTGGTAGGGGTGCTTGCGGCCCCCCTGAGGCGGCACGTTGGCCACGGTGCCCTCCAGCAGCTTCAGCAGCGCCTGCTGCACCCCCTCACCGGAGACATCGCGGGTGATCGAGGGGTTTTCACTCTTGCGAGCGATCTTGTCGATCTCATCGATGTAGATGATCCCCCGCTGGGCCTGCTCCACATCCATGTCGGATTTCTGCAGCAGCCGCAGCAGGATGTTCTCCACGTCCTCGCCCACGTAGCCCGCCTCGGTGAGGGTGGTGGCATCCGCCACGGCGAAGGGCACATCCAGCATCTCCGCCAGCGACTGGGCCAGCAGGGTTTTGCCGCAGCCGGTGGGGCCGATCAGCAGGATGTTGGATTTGTGCAGGCGGGTGGCGCTGCGGTCGGTCTCGCCCTTGCCATCGCCCTGCCAGGCCAGGCGCTTGTAGTGGTTGTACACGGCCACCGCCAGCACCTTCTTGGCGTCCTCCTGGCCCACCACCTGGACATCAAGGAAGCCGCGGATCTCCTGGGGCTTGGGCACTTGGGCAAGGGTGGGGGCCGGTTTGCTGGGTTTTTTGCTGGCGCCCTTGCGGCTCGTTTCCGGGGCCGGCCGGCCGGCCGGATGGCCATGGCCTTCCACCAGCTCCTCATCAAGGATCTCGTTGCAGAGATCGATGCACTCGTCGCAGATGTAGACGCCAGGGCCGGCAATCAGCTTGCGCACCTGGTCCTGGGACTTGCCGCAGAAGGAGCACTTCAGGTGGGCATCGAACTTCGGCATCAGGCAGCGGGACCGGTGACGGGCGGTGGCGACGCGGCGGCTGACCGGGTAGGAAGGAGATGAGGGGGGCAGCCTTGGTGGGGGTGGGGTCCGGGAGGGGGGAGCCACACCTGCTTTCAGCATCACCTGGAAGCGGGGGACGTCAGCGGTTCCTTAAGAAAGTCACCCAGGCGGGTTACCAGAGCGCCGGGATCGCGGCGCTCTGGGATCGGTGGTTCCGATCAGGAGGCTGAGTCGTCGACCACGCGATCGATCAGGCCATATTCAACCGCTTCCGCTGGAGAAAGGAAGTAGTCGCGGTCGGTGTCCTCGGCAATCTTCTCCAGGGGTTGGCCGGTGTGTTCGGCCATCAGGCCGTTGAGGGTGTCCTTAAGAAAGAGAATCTCGCGGGCCTGGATTTCGATGTCCACGGCCTGGCCCTGGGCGCCGCCGAGGGGTTGGTGGATCATGATCCGCGCATTAGGCAGGGCAAGGCGCTTGCCCTTGGTGCCGCCCGATAGCAGGAACGCTCCCATGCTGGCGGCCAGTCCGTAGCAGATGGTCACCACATCGGGGGCCACCTGCTGCATCGTGTCGTAGATGGCCAGGCCCGCGGTCACCGAACCGCCGGGGGAGTTGATGTAGATCTGGATGTCCTTCTCGGGATCCTCGGCTTCGAGGAAAAGGAGCTGGGCCACGAGGGAATCGGCCACCTGGTCGTCGATGCCGGTGCCCAGAAAGATGATCCGCTCCCGTAGCAGGCGGGAATAGATATCGAAGGCGCGGTCGCCCCGGCCGGATTGCTCCACCACGGTGGGCAGCACACCCGGGCTGGCCACGGGTGCAGGGGTGAGGCCGTTCCAGGGGCGCGATCCGGCCCAGCGGCTATGGACCGGGTGGTGGCGGAGGCCACCGATTCCCCCGGTCGACACAATCCCGCTGGCATCCAGTGGGCTCGCGGTGGGGGTT
>JBBASH010000072.1:0-15879 GCA_040399305.1 Cyanobium sp. | reverse complement strand
GAAACCGGCCGGAGCGACCGCTCGACAGGGGCAGAGGCAGCTGCAGGAGATTCGGGTGGCTGGACTGGACCTCGATCTGCCCTCTGAGAACCCCCTCCAGCAGGTTGAGGGGTAGCAGGATCCGGATCAGCCCGCTCTGCAGCAGTTCCCGGTTGAGGGCATGGGAGAGATCCCGCAGCTGGCGAGCCAGGGCCAGCTCGACTCCCTCCAGCCAGGCCAGCAGCGCCACCGGATTGCGGGGCAGCAGTCCCCCACCTTCCGGCGGGCGGTAGAGGGCACCGGGGTCCTCCTCCTGGAAGCGGCCGGGCAAGAAACGCTCCAAGGCGCCGACCTCCAGCGCCAGGGCTCGGAAGCGGAACGGGAAGGCCAGCTCCTCGGGCCGATCGCCAAGCAACCCCGATTCTTCCCCGTCTGCGGAAGGTCGATCGCTGGCGTCATCGCCACTCGCATCATCCTGGCCGTTGAACTCGGCCAGACCTTGGTCGTGCGGGAGCTCCAGCCCCCTGATGCCCCTGTCCATCCCCGCAGCCGCAGCGAGGGCGGAGAACAGGCTGAACAGATCCGAGGCCGTGGCACCCTCGTCCGGGTCGACCAGTTCGGGCGGGAAGCCCTCGGAATCCTCATCCTCCGCATCGAGGCCGGATGATTCCGGGGCCAAGGATTCCTCGGCTGAATCATGAGCGCCAAAGCCGGAGGCATCACCCCAGCCGAGCCAGCCCCCCTCTATGGGGAGATCCAGCCCGAGATGGACCGAGCCCTCCTCAGGGAGGCGGACTGGCGAGCCACCCTGCGGAGCGCGGGAAGAACCGAGATCCGAGCGAGGGTCCGCGTTAGGAGCGTCCGTCAAAGAGGGTTGAGAGCGGTCCCGTGCAGCATCCGGATCGCGATGAAAGCGATCAGCCCGGCGGGCTTGTTCGCGTGCGATCCGGCCCGCTAAACAAGCCAGCTGCTCCACCGTGAGAAGGGTGGTGCAGCGTCTCACCAGGGCCGTCACATTGCCGTGGAGGCGGCGGCGCTGGGCCTCAGAAAGGGTTGTGTAGCGATCGGGTTGCACCTGGGTTGCCAGGTGAAAGCACGCCTGATCCACACTCTGAGGCAAGATCTGGCGGAGCACTTGGAGGTAGAGCGCCAGCTGCCGATAAAGCTCCGGGTTCGTGCTCTCCAGCTCACGCCGAATCAGCAGCAGATCGGCTTGCGTGGCAAATGGCCCGGAGACGGGGGTCATGGCAGCGGAGCCATGGGGAGGGGTCAGGCCTTGCCCATGGCCGCCACTTCAGCAGCGAAATCGCTCTTCTCCACGTCGATGCCTTCACCGAGAGTGAAGCGGCTGAAACGGCGAACCTGAATGTTCTCGCCGGTCTTGCCGGCGGCCTGCTTCACCATCTCGCCCACCGTGATGGTGTTGTCACGGATGTAGGCCTGCTCAAGCAGGGCGAGTTCTTTGAGGCGCTTGCCAATGCGCCCTTCCACGATCTTGACCTTCATCTCTTCCTTCTTACCGGCCAGATCATCGCGGCCCATCTCGATCGCCTTTTCCCGCTCCGCCACCTCCGGGGGGATCTCCTCAGTGCTCACATAATCCACGCTGGGGCAGGCGGCGATCTGCATGGCCACGTTGCGCACCAGATCCTGGAACAGCTCACCGCGGGCCACGAAGTCTGTTTCGCAGTTCACCTCCACCAACACGCCCACGCGGGCACCGGTATGGATGTAGCTCCCGATCGCCCCCTCCGCAGCGGTCCGACCCGCCTTCTTCTCGGCGGTGGCGATGCCCTTCTGGCGCAGCCATTCGGCGGCCTTGGTCATGTCGCCGCCGGATTCGGCTAAGGCCTTCTTGCAATCCATCATGCCGGCGCCGGTCTTGTCGCGCAGGTCCTTGACGAGCTTGGCGGTGATCTCAGCCATGGGAGGGGTTGGGGTGGTAATCGGGGGAGGGGGGAAATCAGCAGGGAGGAGAGTAAGGACCCTGCCCTGAACGGTCTGCATCGACGTCCGGGCCTATCCGGAGCGCTAGAGCCGGCCTGTTGCTGCTCTAGCTGATCGCCTGGAAGATGGTCTGTCGCCTCAATCGCCCCAGATGGTGCTCCATCAGCGGGCCCACAGCAGGGTCAGGACCGTCAACGGCCTGGCCCTGCTGTGGGGTTGGGCGCAGCCGGGGCCTCAGCCCTCGTCGTCGCCGCCACGGTCCTGGGCGCCATGGCGACCTTCATTGATCGCATCGGCCAGGCGACCCAGCACCAATTGCACCGAACGCACGGCGTCGTCGTTGCAGGGGATGGGCACATCGCAAAGGTCGGGATCGCAATTGGTGTCCAGCATCGACACCAGCGGAATGTCGAGTTTGCGAGCCTCGAGCACGGCGTTGGTTTCGCGGCGTTGGTCCACCAGGATCACCACGTCGGGCAGGCGGCGCATGTTCTTGAGGCCGCCCAGGTATTTCTGCAGACGGTCGAGTTCACGGCGAAGGACAGCGGCTTCCTTCTTGGGACGCATAGCGATCGCCCCGGAGGACTCCATGCGCTCGAGATCCTTGAGACGATCGATGCGGGCCCGCATCGTGGTCCAGTTAGTGAGCATGCCGCCCAGCCAGCGCTGGTTCACGTAGGAGGCACCACAACGGGTCGCCTCCTGGGCGATCACCTCGGAGGCCTGTTTCTTGGTGCCCACAAACAGGAAGCGCTTGCCGCTGCGGGAGGCACTGCGAGTCCACTTGTAGGCGTTGTTCATGCAGACGGCGGTCTGCACGAGATCGATGATGTGAACACCGTTGCGCGCGCAATAGATGTAACGCGACATCTTCGGGTTCCAGCGCCGGGTCTGGTGCCCAAAGTGGGCGCCAGCTTCCATCATCTCGGCGAGAGTGACGACAGCCATGGGATTCGGTTGGGTTTCGGGTTGGCCACCACCTGCCAGGAAAGCCGGTCGATTGTGCAGGGTTGGAGCAGCGCGGGATGCGCTGGGACCGTTGCAACCGAAGCCGGATCACCCGAAACGTGCAGGTGTGCGGTGTGACAGGACT
Source organism: Cyanobium sp. (assembly GCA_040399305.1). GTDB lineage: Bacteria > Cyanobacteriota > Cyanobacteriia > PCC-6307 > Cyanobiaceae > Cyanobium. The sequence goes on along the minus strand of JBBASH010000072.1, from coordinate 12,860 downwards.
TCAACAACCTATCAAACGGCCCGCTGGGGGCAGGCCAAAATGACCCGCGCCAGCAGCGGGCATCAGAGACCCTGTTGCCGGGCTTCGCTGTAAAGGGCCTGAACACCAATCCGATTGAGGGGAAGGCGCAGGAGTTCCATCGCCAGACCAGGGCGACCGCGGCGGATCAACCAGCCAAGCAGGGGCCGCAGGCTGCGTTCATTGAGGAGGCCCCCCAGGGTGAGCAGCTCCCACAGGATCCGGTGCAGCCAGGTGTACTGGATGATGAAGCGCACCCGGCGAGTGGGGTGTTTGCGATAAAACACCAGTCCCATCTTGGCCCGCTCCCGCTCCACCTGGATCAGCCGCGGGATCTGCTCCAGGCTGAGGGCCGGATGCCAGTGGTAGCCCACGGCGCGGGGGCAGCGCACCAGATCCACACCCAAGCGTCGCAGCCGCTCCCCGAGTTCAAGATCCTCCCAGCCGTAGAGGCGGAACGAGGTGTCGAACAGACCAGCACGCTCGAGAACCTGCCGGTCGATCGCCACATTGCCGGTGGCGAAGTAGGCGAAGGACACATCATTGAGCTTGTGGGGCTCGCTGCTGGGATTCTCGAAATTGGCGGTGTTGACCACGGCGCCGTAGGTGAAGCAGAGCTTGTCCCCCCGCTCCCGCCAGCGTTGCTCAAGGGCGCGGGCGTGCTGCTGCAGGAAATCCGACAGCACCACGAGGTCGCTGTCGATGAACACGATCACGTCGCCGCCGGCATGCTCCACCCCCCGGTTGCGACCCTCTGCTGGGCCGCCATGGTCCTGGCAGATGAGGCGCACATGGGGCAGGGAGGCGGCATGCTCCTGGAGCCAGGCCACGGTCTCGTCGGTGGAGCCGTCATCGACGAGCACCACCTCGAAGCGCTCGATCGGCGGCGCTAGCTCCTGGCGCTCCAAGGCCATCAGGCACTGGCGCAGGATCGGCAGCCGGTTGTAGGTGGGGATGACGACGCTCAGGAACATGGCAGCTGGAAGGGGGGCGTCGGATGGGGTGCGCCAGGGATAACCAGATTCGCCCTGACAACGGATCGAGTCGAAGGAGATGGGACGCCGAGAGGAACCCCAGAGATGGATGGGTCCGATGCTCAGCCAGCAAAAAGGGGGATCCCTGGGGACCCCCCGCTGGGGCTGGTCGGCCCACGGCGCTGAGCCAGATCAGTCGGCAGCCCCACCGTTGTTGGCCGTGCCAGTCACGCCGTTGCCGGCGCCCTCGCCCCGACCCTCATTGCGCAGCTTGCGCTTCTTGAACTTGCGGGCGTAGGCGCGGTTGCGCTCCTGCTTTTCCTTCTTGAGATTCCTGCGCTTGGACATGCGGAAGGCTTTTCCTGGGGATTTGGATCTCTTTACCCTACCGAACCGCTGAGCGTTCGCTCGCTGATCCTGGCCTCGGATAGCCGCCCATCCTCCATTTCCACGAGACGATCGGCGACATCGAGAATGCGGGGGTCGTGGGTCACCATCAGCACGCTGCAGCCCTGATCGCGGGCGAGCCGCCGCAGCAGCTCCACCACCTCGCGGCCGGTGCGGCTATCGAGGGCCGCGGTGGGTTCATCGGCCAGCAGCAGCCGCGGCTGGGCCGCCAGGGCCCGGGCGATCGCCACCCTCTGCTTCTGCCCGCCGGAGAGGTCGTGGGGGAGTTTCGCCAAGTGGTCTCCGAGTCCTACGGCCCGCAACCACTGCCGGGAGAGGTCCCGCCGGGCCCGGTAACCAAGACCAGGAAGCAGGTCGGCCCCCATCTGCACGTTCTGTTCGGCACTCAGGCAGCGCAGCAGGTTGTGACCCTGGAAGATCATCCCAATCTGACGGCGCAGCAACTGGCGCTCCCTCCGGGCGGCACCATGGAGCTCCTGGCCGAAGAGCTGCACCGAACCCGCCATCACTTGCCGCAGGGCGCCGACCAGAGTGAGCAGGGTGGTCTTGCCACAGCCCGAAGGGCCCGTGAGCAGCACCACCTCACCGGGGCGGATGGTGAGGCTCACCCGATCAAGCACCAGACGCTGGTTGGCACCGCTTCCGAACCAGTGCTGGAGGTCCCGCACGACCAGGCTCGCCGGTGTTGTGGCGGGTAGCGGGAGGCCCTCGACACTGCCGGTGGAACCCGCCACAAGGGGGGCCGAGCCGTTGCGATGCCTGCTGACGATGCCGTTGCCGGAATCGGAGCCTGGAGCGGGGGGTTGGGGAGCGCTACTCACGGGTATCGAGGGCCTCAGAAGATCTCAGCGGGGTCGGCATCCCCGAGCTTGCGCATCGCCATCAGGGCCGAGCCCAGGCACATGGCGAGGATCATGCCGAACACCAGCAGCGAACGAGCACCATCCATCGCCACCGGCAACTTGGTGCCATTGCGGATCACGGTGTAAAGACCCTGACCGGCCAACCAGGCGGGCAGATAGCCCAACAGGGCCAACAGGAGCCCCTCCCGGGCCACCACTCCCAGCAGCTGGGGGAGGGGATAGCCCATGGCCATGAGGGTGGCGTACTCGGGCAGGTGGTCACTCACATCGGAGTGCAGGATCTGATACACGATCACCGAACCCACCACAAAGCCCATCCCGGCACCGAGGGTGAAGATGAAGCCGATGGCGGTGCTGCTGCGCCAGTAGTTCTTCTCGAACTCCACGAACCCCTGCTTGGAGTAGATCGCCACGTCCTCCGGAAGATGGGATTTCAGACGGGCAGCAACGGTGGCGGGATCGGCTCCTGGGATGAGGCGGATCAGGCCCAGTTCGATGCTGCCGGGGGGCAGGCCGGGCATTAGCTGCAGAAAGGTCTCACTGCTGGTCAGCAGGTTGCCGTCGGCACCGAACGAGGGGCCGAGTTCCACCAGACCCGCCACCCGCACACGCTTGCCGGCCACTTCGGTTTCGATCGTGCGACCCTGCTTGTACCAGTCGGCGATGGGCCCGAACTCCGGCCGGGAAAGCGAATCGAACAGCACGCGGCCCCGCTGGCTAAGCACGCGAGTGCGCTCAACCAAACCGGTGTCGGTGAACAGGGGATCGCCGGGCTCAAAGCCCACCGCCAGGATCGAGCGGGTGCTGCGGGTCTGGGGATTGCGCCAGAGCAAGAAGTTCCAGTGCACGGGCGTGGTTCCGGCCACATCCGGATCGGCCATCACCTGCACCAGCCGCCGCCTCGGAAAACTGGCCATGGCGATCGAGCTCATCGTGCGCGGGCTCACCAGCACGAGATCGGCGGCGAAGCGCTTGTGCAGGGTCACGCTGGCGTCGAAGAGGCCGTCGCGGAACCCCAGCTGCAGGAACATCAGGATTCCGGCGAAGGAGATCCCGGCCAAGGCCACCAGGAGGCGCCCGGGCTGACGGGTGAGCAGCAGCCAGGCCAGGGGGATGCGGCGATCCGGCCAGAGGCGGTCCAGCAACATCACGGCTTCGTGGGGCTTAACGGGCTCATGGGGCCAAACCGGCTCATCGGGCCACCCGGGCGATCACCTTCAGGCCCGTGAGCTGGCGCACCCTTTGGGCATCGGCCGGATCCAGCTGCACCCGCACTTCCACGATCCGCGCGTCGGCATCGCCTGTGGGATCGGTGGAGAGCACCTGGCGCTGCCGCACCTGGGGGCTGATACGGCTAACGCGCCCGGCCAGGGTGCCGCTGAAACCGCCGTTCTCGCTGGTGAGCCGCACGGCCATCCCCGGTTTAACCCGGGCGATGTCGCTCTCGTACACCTCCACCACGGCCTCCATGCGATCGCTGGCGCCGAGCTCAAGAATGCCCTTGTCGCCGGGGCGTTCCCCCACGCGGGAGTTGATCCGCAGCACGGTGCCCGCCATCGGGGAGCGGAGTTCGGTGTTGTCGAGGTCGGCCTCCTCCTTCACCAGCTGGACCTGGGCCTCCTGAAGCTGACCCTGGAGCAGCAGGTGGTCCTGCTCGCGTCGATCCAGCTCATCGGCGGCGATCGCCCCTACCTTGGTGAGTTGGCGGTAGCGGGCCAGTTCCCGACTCTCCACATCCAACCGGCGCTGGAGATTGGCGATGCGGGCGCGCAGCAGATCCCGCTGGGCCAGCTGGGTGGGGGCGGTGTCGAAGCGAGCCAGAAGCTGACCAGGCACAACCCTCTGCCCCTCCACCACCTCCAGGGCGGTGATCCGTGGCGTGGCCCCCATGCCGCTGATCGGGGCGGCCAGCACGCGGATGTCGCCGGCGGGCTCGAGCCGGCCCAGAGCCGCCACAGCCTCGGGCTGGGGAGGCGCCGGCTTGGGGCGCACCACCGCTGCCCGGTTGGATGCTGCCTTGCCCAGCCATCCCGCTTTGAAAGCAAACAGTCCACCCCCAGCCGCCAGGGCCAGAGAGCCGATCAGGACGGCGAGGAGAGGGCGGGAGGATCGTCGAACAGGAGGTTCTCGATGTACTGGTCCGCCCAGGCGGGGTTGAACGCCTTCTCCAACACCCGGCGGGTCTTGTCGTTCTGTTTCTGTTGCTTGCAATAGCGCTGCTGACCCTCCCAGCGACTCACCGTAGCTGGATCCCCCGGGGCCTGGGCCGTGCCCTCCGACACAGCGGTGGCAAGCACCCCCAGCACGGCGGCCACATGCTCGATGAAGCGCTCCTCCTCGGCCCGATCGACCGGCCGCACGAACAGCACGTAGGGGGAGAAGATCCCACCCCAGGCCGGCAACTCCCGCTCCTGGGAGAAGGGGCCGGATTCGAGGGCTGCGAGGGCCCGGTCGATCCCGGCGGGCAGGGCTCCAGCCACGGGGGAAAGGTCCACGATCGCGGCGGACACCACCCCACGGCCGGCCACGATGTCGGCCCCAAACACCGGCAGGTCGAAGGTGGGTTCGGGGAAGAACACGCAGTGAAGAATCTGGAGGCCCGCCCCCAGACGGGCCGTTTCCAGATGGAGCTTGCGCAGGCCCCGGCAGCGGTGCACCTCGTTGCGGATGAAGAGGTCCTCACCATCGAGGCTGCCGCTGATCGCCTCCAGGGCCGGATCGATCGCAAGGGGTTCCAGCTCGGGCAAGCCATCACGGCAGGTGCGGATCCGCCCGGCCAGGGCATCCACCAGCGGATGGATGCCCCCGGACACCCGGGTGGCTCCTTCCTGGGGGCCGGATCCAGGGTCAGCTGCGGCACGGGGTGAGGAATCCGGTGTCATCGCGGCGCCGCAGCCAGCAGAATGGCGATCCTGACACCCGCGCATGCTCTCCCCATCCCGTTGTTGCGGCCCGTTGCTCCCCGGGCTGGAGCAACCGAACCGCAGGGTTCTTGCCAATGGGGCCGAACTGGTGAGTCTCGATCTGGCCGAGGCTCCCTTGGTTTGTCTCGACTTCTGGTGCCGCGCCGGCAGCGTGTTCGAAGCCGGCAGCGAGAGCGGCATGGCCCACTTCCTCGAGCACATGGTGTTCAAGGGCAGCCATAGCCTGGCGGCGGGCGAATTCGACCGCAGGATCGAGGCCCTGGGCGGCAGCAGCAATGCCGCCACCGGCTTCGATGATGTGCACTACCACGTGCTGATTCCTCCCCAGGCGGCCCCGGAAGCCCTCGAGCTCCTGCTCGATTTGGTGCTGGAGCCTCGCCTTGAGGGGGAAGCCTTCGCGATGGAGCGCCAGGTGGTGCTCGAGGAACTCGCCCAGAGCGAAGACCAGCCGGAGGAGGTGGCCGTGCAGCAGCTCCTGGCGATGGCCTGCCCCGGCCACGCCTACGGACTACCCATCCTGGGGCACCGAGAAGCCCTGCTAGCCCACGAGCCCGAGGCCATGGCGGCCTTCCATCGGCGCCTCTACGGCGGTGGCCGTTGTGTGCTGGCCTTCGCCGGTGCCCTGGCCGGTACTGACCTGGAGGCGAGGGCCGCTGAGGGGGCGCTCGCCTCCCTCGACCCCCTCGCAGTGCTGCCGCCCCTTGAGCCTCTGCGGGTGCAAGCCGGGGAACGGCGGCTGGAGCTGCCCCGCCTGGAGGCGGCCCGCCTGCTGATGGCCTGGGCCCAACCGCCGGCCCGGGATCTCCACGGGGTCATGGGGGGGGATCTGGCGACATCCCTCCTGGCCGAAGGACGGCGGAGCCGCCTGGTGGCGAGATTGCGTGAGCAGCTGCAGCTGGTGGAGAGCGTGGATCTGGACTTGCACCCGATGGAATGCGGCAGCCTGGCGCTGCTGGAGGCGGTGTGCGATCCCGAGGATCTGCCGGCGGTGCGCGCCGCCATCCAGACCGTCTGGGAGGAGGTGATGGGCGAACCGGTGCAGGCACCCGAATGGTCGCGGGTTCGGCGGCTGGTGACGAACAGCTACCGGTTCGGGATGGAGGCACCCGGCAACGTCGCCGGACTGATTGGCACCGGGCATCTCTGGGGCCGCTACGAGAGTCTGGAGGCCCCCCTCGAGGCGATCGAGGCCTGGGATCCGGAAACCCTGCGGGCCGAAGCGCTGGCCAGCCTGGATCCCCGCCGCGCCGCTGTACTCGAGGCGGTGCCCGCATGACCGCCACCATCCCCTTCACCGTGCCCACCTTCAGCCTCAGCGGCGGCCTGCCGGTTATCGCCCGCAGCCGTCCGGGGCCAGAGATCCTCGCGGCCCGGCTGGTGATTCGCGGCGGCAGTGGCGCCGATCCCCTGCATCGGCGGGGCGCCCACCAGCTGCTGGCCGGAACCATGACCCGCGGCTGCGGCCACCTCGATGCCGACGCCCTCGCCGATCTGGTGGAGGGGGCGGGGGCCGCGCTGCGGGCCGAAGCCCATGAGGATTCCCTAGTGCTGGGCCTCAAGTGCGCCGCCACGGACACCCCGGATCTGCTGCCCCTTCTTCTCGCCATGGCGCGGCGTCCCCTCCTCGCCCCGGACCAGGTGGCGATCGAGCGGCAACTCAATCTTCAGACCCTCCAGCGCCAGAAAGAAGACCCCTACCAGTTGGCCCACGATCAGCTGTTGCGCCAGCTCTACGGCGAGGGCCCCTATGGCCACGATCCCCTCGGGGTTGAGGGGGAGCTGAAGACGATCTCGGCCGATCAGCTCGGTGATCTGGCGGTGGGTCTGGGGCAGCAGGGCGCCGTTTTGGTGCTCTCCGGAACCCTCCCCGACAACCTCCAGTCGCTGTTGGAGGACTCATTAGCGGGCCTTCCCTGGGCCACCCACCTCCCCCCGGTCTCTACGGAGGGAGCGCCGCCGCCCGCATCGAATGGCGTGCCCGCGGCCGGAGGCAGCCTGATGACCCTGGAGCAGGACACAGAACAGCTCGTGCTGATGCTGGGGTGCCCCACCGTGCCGCTCGGCCATCCCGATGCCCTGCCGCTGCGGCTGCTCCAGACCCACCTGGGCTTGGGCATGTCGAGCCGCCTGTTCGTGGTGATGCGGGAGGAACGGGGCCTGGCCTACGACGTGGGGGTGAGCCACCCGGCCCGCTGCGGTGCCGCCCCGTTCGTGATGCACCTCTCCACTTCCGCCGACCGGGCCGAGGAGGCCACGGCCTGCCTCCTGGAGGAATGGCGGCGACTGCTGGAGGAACCCCTGGATCCGGCGGCCCTGGAGTTGGCCCGCGCCAAGTACATCGGCCAGGACGCGATGGGGCGCCAGACCTGCGCCCAGATCGCTGAGCGGCTGGCCCTGGTGCTCAGCCATGGCCTGCCCGCCGACCATGTGGAACGGTGCCTGGCTCGGGCCGCCGAGCTCGATGGAGCGGCGCTGCAGCAGGCCGCCCGCCGCTGGCTTCCGCAGGCCAGCCTCAGCCTCGTGGGGCCGGCTCCCGCGCTGGCCTCAGCCACGGCCGCCTGGGAGGCCGCCGGCGGAAGGGATCTCAGTCGCTCCCGGACGCCAGCCTGAGGTCCCTTGACGCCACCAGGAAGGTGCCCCGCCGGAAGCGCACGGCCAGTTGATCGCGGGGGCGGATCTCGCTCACCGACCCCACCTCGCCGTTAGATATGAGGTCGGGGGGGCGCAGCATCGGCATCGGATCCGCCGTCTTGAGGTAGGGAACGCTCTGCAGTAGGCAGACGCGATCGCCCACGACGAAGCTGGGCGATGGAACCGGTTCGGATGTCTTCCCGCTATCTCCCTGCTCGGCCTGCTTCACCGGATCGCCCCTTCTCAGCCGAACCTAGCTGCAGCAGGATGGGTGCCTGACCCACCCACGGAGAAACGATTGCGGGCCCTTGCCACCTGGAGCGGAGCGATCGCCGGTCTGCTGCTGATCGTGGCCGGCGGGCTGATCCCCGCCTTCCTGGCGCTTCCAGGCCCGGAAGGGTGGAGCCTCCGTCCCCTCGGAATCACCCTCCAGGTGCCCGCCCTTCTCCTCACTGCGTTGGTAGCCGGCCCCCGCAGCGCCCTGCTGGCTGCAGTGGCCTATCTCAGCGTGGGGCTGTTTCAGCTGCCGGTGTTCCAGCAGGGCGGTGGGATCGGTTATCTGGTGGATCCGGGATTCGGCTATCTGGCCGGTTTTATTCCAGCGGCCTGGATCACGGGGCGACTGGCCCGCCAGCGCGGCATGGACGATCCCCTCGCCCTCTCCGCGGCGGCAGGGGTTGGACTTCTGGTGCTGCAGCTCTGCGGCCTGCTCAACCTGCTCATCGGCGCCCTGGCCGGACGCTGGGGCACCAGCCTGGTGCCGCTCCTGGTGGGCTACGGACTGGCGATCCTTCCCCAGGCCCTGCTGTGCTGCGCGGCCGGGGTGCTGGCCTGGGTGCTGAGGCGGGTGCTGCTGGTGTCATCTTGAGAGGCTGAGCATGCCCGATCCGATTTCAAGCCCCGCCATCGCCTCGCCGAATTCCACCGCTCCAGGCCCTGGATCGCCCCGATCTCGCAGCGGCAGGGTCTTGCCCCTGCTGCTTGCCCTGGTGGTGCTGGTGGCGGACCAATGGAGCAAGTCGTGGGTGCTCAGCCATCTAGAACCAGGACGGCTGTATCCCTTCCTGCCTGGTCTGCTCGCGCTTCAGCGGGTGAGCAACACCGGCGCCGCCTTCAGCCTGTTCCGAGATTCGGTGCAGATCCTCGGCGTCGTGAGTCTGGCGGTGAGTGCCGCCGTGCTGCTGTGGATCCTCTGGAAGCCGCCCCATGGCCTTTGGCCCAGGCTGGCCCTCGGCATCCTGCTGGGAGGGGCGGCCGGCAACGGCCTGGACCGCTGGAACCATGGAGCGGTGACCGACTTTCTGGCCACCGTGCCCTTCTCCTTCCCAGTGTTCAACCTGGCGGATGTGGCCATCAACCTGGCGGTGGCCTGCTTCGCCCTCGACCAGCTGGCAGCCTTCCTACCGCGACGTTCCGGCCCCGGCAGCCCCCGATCCCGGGGAAGCCAGGGTTCCGGACGGGGCGCCGGCCCCGGCGGCAGCCATGGCTGAGCGCCCCGGCCCCACCCTCTCCGTTCATCTGGACCACCAGCTGGAGCGGCGGGTTCCCCTGCACGGCAGCCTCTATCGGATCGGCCGTGATCCCAATGCCGAGGTGCTGCTTGAGCAGGCGGCGGTGAGCCGTCGCCATGCCCTGTTGGAACGGCGCGGAAACCACTGGCTGCTCAGCGATGCAGGCTCCACCAACGGATTGTGGTGGCAAGGGCGCCGGGTGCGGGAACTGCTGCTGCGCGATGGGGATCAGGTGCGGCTCGGGCCGCCCCAACTGCCGGATCTGCCCGAAATCAGCTTCCACGCCGACGAGCCCGGCCGCCGGCTGCGACGGATCCGGCTGGCAATCCTGCCTCCTGCCGCCCTGGCCGGGGGAGGCCTGCTGCTCTGGCTCCTAGGGGCCGTGTTGGTGCCGATCCGGGGAAGCCTGGCGACCGTCCGGGGGCCGCTGCTGCTCTACGACCGTGCCGATCGGCCGATCGCTTCGGCCGATGACCGTCGCCACCGGGAACAGGCGAAGCTTGAGGGCTATCCGCGGGTGCTGATCGATGCCCTGCTCGCGAGTGAGGACAGCCGCTTCTGGTGGCACCCCGGCATCGACCCGATTGGCACCGGTCGCGCCCTGGTGACCAACCTGCTGGGCGGCCGGGTGCTGGAGGGTGGCAGCACCCTCACCCAGCAGCTAGCCCGCAGCCTCTACCCGGCGCAGGTGGGCGAGGGCGAGACCCTGGGCCGGAAACTGCGGGAACTGCTCGTGGCCTTGCAACTGGAGGCGCGCTTCAGCAAGAGCGATCTGCTGCTGAGTTATCTGAACCGGGCCTTTCTGGGGGCGGGCTGGGGCTTCGAGGATGCCTCCCGCCGGCTGTTCGGCAAGCCAGCCGGCACTCTGGCTCTGGAGGAGGCGGCCCTGCTGGTGGGACTCCTCTCCTCTCCCTACGGCCACGATCCCTGCAGCCGCCCGCAGAATGCCCTGGAGGCCCGCAACGCCGTGCTTCACAAGATGGCGGACACCGGTCGCATCTCCGCCGATGAAAGCCGACGCGCCCGCCGCCTGCCGATCCGCCTGAGCGTGGATGCCTGCCGCGGCAATGAACGCCGAGCCATGCCCTTCTACAGCGACCAGGTCCGGCGGGACCTCGATGCGCTGGTGGGAGCGGATGTGGCGGCGGAAGGGAACTACCTCGTCGACACCCACCTGGATCCGGCCCTGCAGGAACTGATCGAGCGGTTGCTTCGGGAGCACATCGAGGCCAGTCGCTCCCTCGGCGTTTCTGAGGGGGCAGTGGTGGTTCTCGACAGCCGCACCGGCGGCATCCTGGCGATCGTGGGAGGCCGCGACTACCGCAAAAGCCAGTTCAACAGGGCCTCGATGGCCCTGCGCCAGCCGGGGAGCACCTTCAAGCTGGTGCCCTACACGGCGGCGATCGAACGGGGGGCCCGGCCCGCAGATGCGCTGAACTGCGGGCCCCTCACCTGGCAGGGCCAGGTGTTCGACAGCGGCTGCCGCGGCACGATCAGCCTGCGGCAGGCCCTGGCGATCAGCAGCAACACGGCCGCCCTGCGGCTGGCCCGGCGGGTGGGCCTTGATGCGGTGGTTCACAAGGCCCGGGACCTGGGTTTCAGCACACCGCTCGATCCTGTGCCGGGCCTGGCCCTCGGCCAGAGCGAGGTGACCCTGCTGGAACTCACCGCCGCCTATGGCGCGGTGGCCGACAACGGCCTTTGGCATGCCCCAAGCACCATCCGTCATCTCACCGACGCCGAAGCCTGTCCGGCCGGGTCCGCAGAGAAGGGATGTCGCAGCGTGCCGAAGACTGCAACGCCCCCCAGGGGAGCTCGCTCCAGGAACGCGAAGGTGGAGCCCGGCGTGGCCGGCACGGCCGGCCGTCGGGCCATGGCCCCGGCCACGGCGAAGCTGTTGCAGGACTTGCTGCGGGGCGTGGTGAACGGGGGCACCGGCACGGCCGCCTGGGTCAGCGGTGGGGTCTGGGGAAAGACTGGCACCACCAACGACGGCCGTGACCTGCTCTTCGTGGGCGCGGTGCCCGATCGCCACTGGGTGATGGGGGTGTGGCTCGGCAACGACGACAACAGTCCGAGCCGCTCCACCAGCCACCTGGCCGCTGAGCTCTGGGGCCGGATCGTGCGCTCCTCGGTGGCCTCCCCCTGATGCTGCCCAAGCGCCTCTGGCTCTGGATCGCGCTGGCCCTGCTGCTGCTGGTGGCGGTCGCCGTGGTGCTGCAGGCCTTCAATCAGCTGCTCTGGCAACTCAGCTACTGGCTTCCAGGCTGGCTGATCGGTCCGCTGGTCTTGCTCGTGCTCGCCGCCATCGCTCTGGCGCTGGCGCAGGTGGGCTTGCCATGGTTCCAGGCCCTGCGCCAGGGGAAAGGCGCCGCTCCGGGTCGTCGCGGTGAGGCCCCCATCAACCTGGAGCGGCCCGCCAGCCGCCGGGAGGCGGCCGAACGCAATCTCAACGCGATCGACCGCACCCTCGAACGGGTGCGCGATGCGGTGGAGCGAGAGGCCCTGCAGCAGGAGCGAGCCCGCATGCAGGCTGAGCTCGAGCGCGGCGATCTGCGGATCGTGGTTTTCGGCGGCGGATCGGTGGGCAAGACCTCACTGATCCGGGCCCTGCTCCAGGAGCTGGTGGGCAGCGTGGGGGCCCCGATGGGGTCCACCACCAGCTCCTCCTCCGATCGCTACCGCCTGCGGCTGCGGGGTCTGGAGCGGGCGGTGATCCTGGAGGACACCCCCGGCATCCTCGAATCGGGCGCGGAGGGCCTGCGGCGTGAGGAGCTGGCACGGCGCCAGGCAGCCCGGGCCGACCTGCTCCTGCTCGTGGTGGATGGCGACCTGCGGGCCAGCGAACTGGCGGTGTTCGACACCCTGGCGAGCCTCGGCAAGCGGCTGCTGCTCGTGCTCAACAAATGCGATCTGCGCGGTGAACGTGAGGAGGATCGCCTGCTTGAGCTGCTGCGGCAGCGCTGCGGCAAGCGGATCAGCGCCGAGGATGTGATTCCGGCCAGTGCCGCCCCCCAGAGCGTGCCGATGCCAGGCGGCAGGCCTCTCCAGCCCGAACCCGAGGTGGAACCCCTGTTGCGCCGCATCGCGGCGGTCCTCCATGCCGACGGCGAGGAGCTGATCGCCGACAACCTGTTGCTCCAATGCCGCCAGCTGGGAGAGGCCAGTCGTCAGCTCCTCGATCAGCAGCGTCGCCGCGATGCCGAAGGCCTGGTGGATCGCTACATGTGGATCGGCGCCGGGGTGTTGGCGGTTACCCCCCTGCCAGGCCTTGATCTACTCGGCACCGCGGCGGTACAGGCCCAGATGGTGATGGAGATCGGCCGTCTGTACGGCGTGAATCTCACGAAGAGCAATGCCCAGGATCTCGCCCTCACGGTGGGCCGCAGCCTGGCGGGCCTGGGGCTGGTCAAGGGCGGGGTGGCCCTGCTTGGCTCGGCCCTGAGCCTCAACCTGCCGGCCCTGTTGGTGAGCCGGGCGGTGCAGGCGGTGAGCGCGGCCTGGCTGACCCGCCTGGCGGGCCGCAGCTTC
>JBBASH010000071.1:0-16229 GCA_040399305.1 Cyanobium sp. | reverse complement strand
ACGCTGAAAAAGCCACCCCAATGGGTGGCTTTTTTTGTGCCTGTGGATCGGAGGCCTGGCCTGGGGGGATGCTGTGCCATCGCCATGGGGAGAGAGGCTCTGGGCGATGGAATTGCGATTTGAAGGTGAATGAAGCGATTGATCCCCGATTGGCAGTGTTGGTGGACGATCGCGGAGGTTACCGGGTCCACGGGGAACGGAAGTCAAAATCTGCTTTTGTGGATGGATCTTTCTGGTTGCTTTGGTGCGCCTCTGGCAACGGCACCGTTCCCTGAGGACGCTCTGGCATGCCTATCTGCTTTGGCTGCGCGCAGACTGCATTGATCTCAGCGCGGCCTTCGCTTACCACACTCTTCAATCCTTTTTCCCGGCCCTACTGATCGGTCTATCCATGGCTTCCCGTTGGCTGGGCCGCGATCGGGAACTGCTGGATCGGCTCCTGCATCTGATCGGTCAGATCATTCCGATCTGATCCCAACCCGTCGTAGAGGAAACGCTCACCCGCTTCCTCCGCCAGGGAATGGGAGCAGGCCTGCTGGGTTTTCTGCTCTTGGCCTTCAGCGCCAACAACATCTATCTCTCCCTTCAGCGGGGGGCTGATCGACTTTGGTGGAACCGGCCCTTTGATTTTCAGGCCCTGACCGCTCGTCAGGTGGTGGTTAGATTCATCACCCTGAGGCTAAAGGCCTTTCTATTGCTCTTGTTTGTGGGGCCTCTGATCGTCCTTGATCAATGGATCAGCAACATCCGTTTCATCGGCTTTAGCTTTGTTCGCTCCTGGATTGACCCCCTGCTGCCGGCATTTCTTCGGGCCGGTGTCTCGGTTTCCTTCGGTCTTGATATCTCGATCTCCCTGGCTATCGCCATCCTGGTGACCCTGGCTCTGCTCTGGTGGCTCCCCTCGCGCCGCATTCCCCTGGCTCCCCTCGTGCCGGCGGCGGTTCTCACCGGATCCGGCATCACGCTTCTCAATCTCCTGTTGGGACGAAGCCTGCAGGCCCTCGGTCTCCGCTTTCAGGCCTATGGGGTTGTGGGCTGCATTCTTCTCTTCACCCTGTGGATCTGGTTTTTGGGGGCGATTCTCTATTACGGCCACTGCTTTGCCGTTGTCCGCAGTCGTCGCTCGCAGGGGAGGCGATCCACACCCCTGGCCTCCCCCTGACCCTGGTCCGCCGGGTGAGGATGGGGTCACAGCCCATCTCCAGGCCTTCGTGCTGCCATCCGCTCCCCAGATCCGCCCGCTCCGGGCCGGTGTGCTCGCCATCTGCACCGTCGTCGGTGCCCTCGTGATCACTCTCGCGGTGTTACTGGCCTTCGTGCCCTTGGTGCTCGGTGTCGGGGCGTTTGTGGTCTGGCTGGCCCTTGCCCTCATCCTGGGTTGGGCTGGCATTGAACTGCTAGCTGCTCTGGAGCGGTGGCTTGAGAACGATCCCCGCTTCCAACGATGAACCGTTCCCTCCCGTGGGGTTGGATCCTCCTGGCAGGTCTTCTCCTCTTGATTCCTGGCCCCGCTGGTCGGCTCCTGCTTGACCTCCTCGGCGGTCTCACCCTCACCCTGCTGCTGCTGCCCCTGCTGCTGGGTGCGGCGGCTCTGATCGGCTGGCGTCTGCTGAGTCGCCGCCTCGTCACCTGTCCGGCCTGCGGCGCACCCAGCATCGGCATGAGCCAATGCCCCTCCTGTGGAGCCCCCCTGTCGGGCCCCGGCATTGCTGATCTTGACCGGGATGTGGATGCAAGCTCGGCCACGATCACGGTGGATGCCGTGGCCGTGGACCGTCCTCCGGCGGCTGGCCCCGATGACAGAAGCTGACGCCGATCAGCCGATTCCCCCCAGCCCCTGACGGTCCAGCTCCGCTAGGCGACGCTCTCGCAGGTATAGAAACATCGGTGCCCCAAAGGCGAAGGCGATCGTGACGCAGCTGAGCAGAATCCAGCCAATGCCGCGCACCCGCAGCCTCCGGCTCTCACTCACCATCCAGATCGTGACCGCCGTGGCACCGATCGCAAGGTCCCGCGAGAGGGACTGGGCGGCCGGGTTCCCATTCGCAAGTCGCACGAACAGGCCGATGTCAAAGGTCTGGCCGTAGGTGTGGATGAACTCCAGATTCGCCAGCCAGGGCAGCACCCCCCCGGCGATCGCCAGGCCCAGGTAAACCCAGCTGAGTGGCGTGGGCATCGGCGATCCGCCGCCCTTGGACGTCGTTTCATCACCAGCCTCAGCAAGGGCTGGCTTGTTGGAGAGGGGTTCAGGGGACATGGAGGGGAATCCGGATCAATTCACGGCGTGAAGGGTTCCGGTTCGTTCGCCGGTTCCTGGGGATTCCATAGCATCACCTCCTGCTCCACTTGCTCCAGCACCTCCTCGCAGCGATCCGCATAGCGCAGGGCACGGCGATAGAGATCCGCCATGGCCTCCACATCCAGCTCACTGCTCTGAAGCTCACTGAGGGTGAGATCAAGGGCGGTCCGAGCCTGGCGGAAATTCAGGTCGTCGATGCCATCGCCCGACTCTTCCGGCAGGGGTGGAGATAACGGCGGCTCGGCCTGGGGTTCGGGAGATCCCTGGCCAGCGCGCTGACCTGTGGCTCTGGGGCGGGGCATCGTGGAGTATCGAGAACGGAAGCGGAAGAAAGGAACCCGGGCTTCAAGGGGCTGACGCTGGCGGCGGAACTGGCTCCTTCCTGGAGCCCCCTGCTGCCCTGGAAGCATCCTCACTTGGCGTGCCCCTGGGCTCCAGACTCTCGATCCGGGCCTCGATAGACCCATCGGCGAGCTCAATCCGGAGCAACTCCATCGGGGCCACCTCCTGGATCGAGTGGACCACCGGCCCGCCCTTGCGCCGCACCAGGGCAAAGCCTCGGCGCAGCAGCTGATCGGGCGAC
Organism: Cyanobium sp.; assembly: GCA_040399305.1. GTDB lineage: Bacteria > Cyanobacteriota > Cyanobacteriia > PCC-6307 > Cyanobiaceae > Cyanobium. The sequence continues at coordinate 13,347 of JBBASH010000071.1, read as the reverse complement.
AGGGCAGCCAGCAACTGCCTCTGGTGCTGCAGGGAGAGTCGCTGTTGGGCGATCCATAGGGCGGGATGGAGACGCTCCAAGCGTTCCTGTTGGCGCCGCAGGGACTCAGCCAGGGCCTGCAGCCTTAGGCGGAGCAGCTGCTGTAGGTGATGACGGCTGTGCCGCAGGGTCTGGGCGGTGCTGCGCCGGTCCGGCAGCAGGGCCACCAGGGCGGCGGTGGGGGTGGCGGCGCGGTAATCCGCCACGAGATCGGCAATCGTGGTGTCGTCCTCATGGCCGAGCCCGCAGACCACGGGCACCGGAAAGGCGGCCAAGCTGCGGGCCAGGGCTTCTCCATCGAACACGCTGAGGTCTTCGCGGCTGCCGCCCCCCCGGGCCAGCACAAGGGCCTCGATTCCCAGGGAGTTGGTTCGGCTGGCCAGCCGCTTGAGCGTCTCCCGGATCGTTGCCTCCACCGCCCCCTGCACAGGGATCGGAACGACCAGCAGAGCGGTCGCCGGCCAGCGTTCGTGGGCCGTGCGGAGCATGTCCGCCAGGGCCGAACTGGGCACGCTTGTGAGCATGGCGATGCGGGCGGGGAAGCGGGGGAGGGGGCGTTTGCGCGCGGGCTCAAACAGACCCTCCGGCTCCAGCACAGCATGCACCTGCTCGAACTGGCGCAGCACGGCGGTGAGGCTCGGCCTGAGGTCCAGCACCTGGACCGTGAGGGTGGCCCGGGCGACCCAAAAGTTGAGCCTGCCGACCACCACCACCCCATCGCCCTCCTGGGGCACGAAGGTCAGCTGGCGGAGCTGGGAGGCCCAGATCACCGCATTGATCGACGCCTCCCCATCGCTCAGACTGAGCCAGAGGTGGCCCTTCTTGATCTGGGGGCGGCTGACCGTTCCGTCCACCAGAAAGCGGGGGGCAAAGCCCCGCTCCACCAGGTTGCCGATCGCCCCATTCAGTTCTCCAACCGTGTAACGGGGCAGGCCCCTGCCGCTTCGTTCTGGGCTCGGGGAGGGGGCCGCCATCGTCATTCGTTGAGCTGGCGATAGAGCGTCCACCAGTACAGCCCCAGCGGAATCGTGATCAGCAGCACCACCTGACCCAGCGGATGGTCGATTCGGGTGAGGGCGGCCCCGCCAATCAACGTCACGATGCTCAGCTGGCGGGCACCATCGCGGCGATTGCCGGGGAAGCCGAGGCCGGGGGAGGGCATGGACGAATCCGGGGGAAGACAGGGGCGATTTGTCACGCTAGACCCGCGGACCCCACCCCCTTCCGGTTTCGGGGACGCATCGCTTCCGCTGACCCCGGACCCCTGGCGACTGCGAGAGAATGGCCGTGCTCGACAAGCAGCCGAGCCCCACAAGCAGCCGTGGCCCTTCTGATCCCATCGCCCAGCCTGACCTGGTGGCCCTCCCACGCAACCGCATCCTTGAGTGGCGTGATCCGGGGCTGGGGAGCGGGGATCCCGGAGATGCACGGCCCGCTCCCCTATGACTCCGCTCGCTCCCGCGTCCATGCCCCCTGAGAGCACCCCCCGCGAGCTCCTGCAGGGCCAGCTGACGGCGAGCCTGCCCCATGCCCCGGCTCTGGTGCTCGTGACCGATCTGGATGGCACCCTGCTGGGGGGCAGCGATCCCTGGCGCCGGCGGTTCTATGGCTGGCTCCAGGCCGAGCGGCAGCGGGTGCTGCATGTGTTCTGCACCGGCCGTGACCTGGCTTCGGTGGCGCGGCTGCTGCGGGAGGAGCGGGAGCTGGGCCTCGGTTCTCCTCACCTGGTGATCGGGGATGTGGGCAGCACCGTGGCCTGTGGCCATACCCTCGAACCCCTTACCCTGGCCACCGATCCGATCGATGCCCGCTGGGCCGGACTGCCGGAGCGTCTGCTGCCCCTGCTGGCCCGCATTCCGGGGATCGCGGCCCAGCCGGTGACCGCCGAGCGGCGCCTCGCTTACCTGATCGATCCGGCTGAACTCGATCTCGATCAGCTGGCCGAGATCGAGGCCCACGGGGTGGATTGCCTGGTGTCCGACAACCGCTATCTCGATGTGCTGCCAGCCGGGGTGAACAAGGGCTCCACCCTGTTGGACCTGCTCGACTGGCTGGAGGTGGACCATGCCCGGGTGGTGACGGCCGGCGACACCCTCAATGACCTGGCCATGTTCGAAACCGGCCTGCAGAGCGTGATGGTGGGCAATGCCGAAGCGGGTCTGTTGGCGGCCCTGCCCCGCCTGCCCCGCACCTACCGGGCCCGCGGCCACGGCTGTGAGGGGATCGTGGAGGGCCTGCGCCATTTCGGTTTCGGCCACCTGTTCGAATCTTTTTTCTAACCGGCTTCTAACCCGTGGCAGACGGCCTGCCGCTGGAGTTCTCCCGTTCCAGCCTCGCCTTGGTGAGGGCGGTGGCCACCGCCTGGCGGGGATCCTCCGGCCAGGGGTGCTTGGGGTAGCGGCCCCGCAGCTCCCGACGCACCTCGGCGTAGCCGCTGGTCCAGAAGCCGGCCAGATCACGGGTGACGGCAGCGGGCCTTCCCGCCGGGGAGAGCAGCTGCACCGTGATCGGGAGCCGGCCCTCCAGCAGGGTGGGGCTCACCGCGGCGCCGAACATTTCCTGCAGCTTGACCGCCAGCACCGGCTCCTCGCCGCTGTAGTCGAGGGCGACTCGCCGCCCGGAGGGCACCGCGAGGGTTTCCGGAAACCAATGCTCCAGCTGTTGCCGCTCCGCCCAGTCCAGCTCGCCCCAGAGGGCCTCGATTAGGTCGATCTGCCGCAGGTCCGGGCGGCTGCGCAGCCCGGCCAGCCGCTCCCCCAGCCAGGCCGCCGGATCCTCCTCCAGGCGTCCCAGGCGACGGTCGGGCCAGGGGGGGCCCAGCCAGCGGTGGGCCAGGGCAAGGCGCTGCTGCAGGGATCGGCTGCGGGGGCACCAGGGCAGCGCCGCCAGACCGAGCTGTCGCAGTCCCTCCGCCATCGCCGCCTGCACCTCCTCACCTCGCGCTTCGGGCCAGGGGGTGCGGGCCAGCACCAGAGCCCCCAGCCGCAGACTGCGCTCACAGCGCACCCGCTCGGCCTGGGGATCCCAGCGGGCCTCAAGGGCCTCCTGGCCTTCCGCCGCCGCTAGCTCCTCCAGATCGGCCCTCTCCAGCCGCACCGCCAGACGCACCCTGGCTTCGGCCCCCTCCCCATCCGCCGTGGCGATGGCCAGGCCTTCGGCATCCGCCAGGGGATCGTCGGGGTGCAGCACGGCTCCGCGCCCGCCACGCATCAGGAAGCGGCCATCACCCCGGCCACGGCTCAGGGCGATCCGCTCGGGAAAGGCCCAGCCCAGCAGCCGGGCCGCCATGGCCTCCTCCGAAGCGGCGGAGCGCCCCTCGGCGGCAGCGGGCTTCGGGGGGGAGCCTGCCGGCGTGGGGGCCGTGTCCCGCGCTTCGGTGGCGCCATCCCGGCGCGAAGCCGCCAGCACTTGTCGCTTCAGTTCGGCCTGGAGTTTCTGCAGCTCGCGCCGCTGGGAGGAGCGTCCGGGGGCCAGGCGATCGGCCGGCTCGCCAGCTCGAGCCCGCAACCAGTCGAGGCGGCGCAGCAGATCACTGCCCGCATCGCGGGGATTGAGCGGGTCGCGCTCGCTGAGCAGCACGGCCAGCTCACAGCCCAGGTCGAGGCTGCCGCACGCCTGGGCCCGCAGCAGCAGGTGGGCTAGCCGGGGGGACAGCCCAAGCCCTGCCATCGTCCGGCCGGCCGGCGTGATCCGGCCGCTGCCGTCGAGGGCGCCGAGCTGCTCCAACAGCTCGCGAGCCTCCTGCAGGGCCGTTCGGGGGGGCGGATCGATCCAGCTCAACTCCTCCCCCAGGGCGTCGCCCCATTCGGCCAGCTGCAGCACGATCGGCAGGGGATCACACACCTGCAGCTCCGGTGGATCGAAGCCAGGCCGACGCTGCTCCTCACCCGGTGCCCAGAGGCGCAAGCAACGGCCCGGTCCCAGCCGGCCGGCCCGGCCCCGGCGCTGCTCGGCGCTGGCCAGGCTGGCGGGGAGGGTGACCAGACGGTCGAGGCCCGTGGCGGGATCGAAGCGGTTGCGGCGGCTCAGGCCCGCATCGATCACCAGCGTGACTCCGGCGATCGTGAGCGAGCTCTCGGCGATCGAGGTGGCCAGCACCACCTTGCCGGCTTCCGTACGGGCCGGCGCGATCGCCTTGCCCTGGTCCGCCAGGGAGAGTTGGCCATGCAGCGGTGTGCATTCCCCATCCCGGCCCCAGGCCGTGGCCTCGATCGCCCGCTGGGTGTCGCCGATCTCCCGTTGGCCCGGTAGGAACACCAGCACCGTCTCCCCCGGGCCCCGTTCCTCCAGCCAGTGGCTCTCGAGGGCCCGCACCACCTGCTGCTCCAGCCGTTCCCGCTCCCGTGGCCGCTGGTGGTCCACCGCCACGGGAAAGCTGCGCCCCGGACTCGTGATCACCACGGCCCCATCCAGCCCGGCCGCCAAGGGCTCGAGGTCGAGGGTGGCGGACATCACCAGGAGCCGCAGCTCCGGCCGCAGCAGGCTGCGGGCCTGGCGCACCAGGGCCAGGGCCAGGTCCGCTTCGGCGCCCCGTTCGTGGAATTCGTCGAAGATCACGCAGGCCACCCCCTCCAGGGCGGGATCGGTCTGCAGGCGCCGCAGGAACAGGCCCCCGGTGAGGACCTCGAGGCGGGTGCGACTCGAGGTGCGTCGCTCCAGGCGCACGCTGTAGCCCACCCGTTCGCCCACCGCCTCGCCCAGCCCGGCGGCGAGCCGCTCGGCGGCGACCCGGGTCGCCAGGCGGCGAGGTTCGATCAGCAGGATGCGCCCTTCGTGACCGAAGGCCTCCAGCAGCTCAAGGGGCACCCGGGTGGTCTTGCCGGCGCCCGGGGGGGCCTGCAAGACCACGGTGGCCCCGGGAGCGAGGGCCCCGCGGATGGCCACCAGCTGGTCGTCGATGGGCAGGCGATCGGCCAGGGCCCCTGGGGTCAACGCACGTGGCGGATGCCATCGACGGGGTGGTAATCCTCGCCGGTGGTTTCCTCATAGACGATCGCCGGCAGGCCGGTTTCAAACATCGTCTGGAGGGCCTCCTTGAGATAGGGGTTCCAGCCCCCAGTACTCACCGTGCCGTGGCGGACGGTCCAGTCCCAGGTGCCCTGAAGGTCGCGGGGAATCCTGCCTTCGCGGTCGCGGCGGGCCACCAGATCCTGGGATTCGACGATGCCCACCAGGATCGGGTCCTTGCCGTAGGCGGGGGTGATGCTCAGCTCCAGACGCACCGGATCGTCTTTCACCAGTTTCAGCCGGAAACGGGGCGGCAGCTTCAGGCCGCCAAGCACGGCCGCCACGATTCTCGTCCTCTGGTCCACCTTCAGCCTCCGCCGGAAATCTGGGTCACGGTTCCGAGCCTATTCAGCGGCCGGTCATCCCCGGTCTCCTGGGGATCGGATCCCGGGCCGGCAGAGGTGCTCAGGCCGGATCGCCGGGAAAGGGGGTGGGCTCGTTGTCGCCGCTGAACCGCACCGTGAGCAGGTCCTCCCGGGTGAGCTGGCCATCGGCATCGAGCAATTCGGGGTGGACGGTCAGGCGGCCGGTGCGGTCGTCCCGACCAGCGCTGCCGGCGACGGTTGGAGGGCGCTCTAGGGGGCCGGACGCGGCCTTGAACCCTCGTGACATGATCCGGAACGCCTGCCAGAGCAGCGCCAGGAAGCAGAGGGCGTACAGGAATGGGAAGAGATCGGCCAGGAGAGCGGGCATGGTCTCGAGAAGCCCCCGGGTGCCGTGGACTCTCCCATCATCGCCCCTTTGCGGCGGAGCCCGTGGTGGCCAGCATCCAGGCCCAGAGGGTGGTGCAGGCAGCGCCGAAGGCGAGAAAGGCGAGGAGCAGGCGGCTGGTGTCCATGGCTCGATAGAAAAGTTCACACAGCATAGGGGTGACGGCCGGTTTGCCTCCCTTCTTGGGACGCGATGGCCTGGGTAGCGTTTCCATTCCCTGTTCCAGTCGCCCCGCGTGACCCGTCCAAACCGCGTTCTGTTTTCCGGAGCCTCCGGCCTCGCGGTGCTGGGGCTGGCTGGGCTCGCCAGCCTGCCGGTGCCCCTCGCCGCCCAGGGGGCGGCCGCCACCCTCTCTCGGCAGTCCTTCGTGGCCGCGGCGGTCCGCCGGACGGGCCCGGCGGTGGTCACGATCGACACCGTGCGCACCGTGGCCACGGCCCGCTCCGCCGGGGGCCCGCTCAACGACCCACTCTTCCGGCAGTTCTTTGGACTGCCGCCCAACGCTTCGATGGCCCCCTCACAGCGCACGGAGCGCAGCCAGGGCAGTGGGGTGATTTTCCAGGCTGACGGGCTGGTGCTCACCAATGCCCACGTGGTGGAGGGAACCGATCGGCTCACCGTGGGGCTGCAGGGCGGGCAGCGCGTCGAGGGCCGGGTGGTGGGTGCCGATCCGGTCACCGATCTGGCGGTGGTGCGGCTGGTGGGACCGGGACCGTGGCCGGTGGCACCGCTCGGCAATTCCGACGCCCTTCAGGTGGGCGACTGGGCCATTGCAGTGGGCAATCCCTTCGGCCTGGATCACACCGTGACCCTGGGCATTGTGAGCAGCCTCAATCGCAACGCCAGCAAGCTGGGAATCACGGACAAACGCCTCGACCTGATCCAGACCGACGCCGCCATTAACCCCGGCAATTCCGGTGGGCCGCTCCTCAATGCCGATGGGGACGTGGTGGGCATCAACGCCCTGGTGCGGACTGGTCCAGGAGCCGGGCTTGGGTTCGCGATTCCGATCAACCGGGCCCGGGGGATCGTGGCCCAATTGCTGGCTACTGGCCGGGCGAGTCACCCGGTGATCGGCGTTGGACTCGACAACCTGGCCCAGCCCAATCGGCTGGGCTTGAAATCCGGCGTGCAGGTGGCCTCGGTCAAGCCGGGCGGACCTGCCGCCCGGGCCGGACTCCAAGTGGGCGATGTGATCGTGGCGGTGCGGGGGCGTCCTGTGGCTACGCCATCTCAGATGATCGCCTCGGTGGAGGCTGCTGTGGTGGGTGAACCCATGCCAGTGCGGATTAACCGCAATGGCACGGACTTATTGCTCAGTGTGGTGCCGGCCGAAATGGGGCGACCGGTTCGGCGTTGAGCGCAGTCATCCCTCCGGTTCAGCCTTCCTCGGCTCCCCTCTCCTCGATGTCGGGAAGGCCGTCAAAGTCGATGGTGTCGAGGCCAAGTTCGGAGGGGACTCGGGCCGGGCTTCCCAGCTGCTGACGCATCACCCACTGGGTGGCGGCCTTCTGGCTGTGCCAGGCCTGGAGGAGCTGCTTGGCCAGGCCCCGCAAGGCTTGGGGATCGGCGGTGGCATCGATGGCCCGGTTCATCCGCTCGAGCTCGAATTTCTGGCCGAGGGTGAGGGCGAGAGGTTCGGACATGGCGAGCGGCGCAAGGGGTCGTTCGGTCGAGTTAAAGCTACGAACTGTTTCGAGATCTCGCGTATCCGTTGCAACGGGGATAAGTGCCCTGTCAGGAAATCCCATTCTGTCAGGAAGCCCCAGTCTGTCTGGACGTGCGGTTCGCTCGGGAGGCGCGCTCCGTGGGAGTCCGGCGGTCGGAGCGACTTTGCGGACGGGGCGTTCCGCAGTCGGGGCGTTCCGTGGTCGCCGGCAAAGCGCTCAGCTCCTGGCAGCGCGGGGTTCGGGGGTGCATCCCCTCTCTTTGCCCGCTGCCCTGGTCAGGATCCCCACACCAGGGATGCCGCTCAGGCCGCCTTGCCCCTGCTGCGCCGGGGCGAAGGGCTCTCCTGCGGGGTCTCGACTTCGAAGGCCGCCTCCGGCTCCGGAGCTCCACGTCGGGCGCTCTTGCGCTGCTGCTGCTTGGTGCGGTTGGCCTGCCGTTTGTCGAGCCGCTGCTGCTCCTCTTGGCGGGCCTCGGCCTCGCCCGCCTCCTCCCGCTTCCTCTCCTGGTAATAGGCGTAGTCGCCGCGGTAGAGCACCAGCTCCCCATCGCGTAGCTCCACGATCCGGTTCGCTACGCGGGAGATGAAGTAGCGGTCGTGGGAGACGAGCAGGGCGGCGCCGTCGTAGGCCATCAGGGCGTCCTCGAGCATCTGCTTGGCGGGGATGTCGAGGTGGTTGGTGGGCTCATCCAGCACCAGCAGGTTGCAGGGGGTGAGCAGCATCAGGGCCAGGGCCAGCCGGGCCTTTTCCCCCCCGGACAACTTGCCCACCTCCTTAAAGACGCTGTCGTTACTGAAGCCGAAGTTGCCCAGCATGCTGCGCACCTGGGTCTGGGTCCAGTCGGGTACCGCTTCGAAGAGGGTGTCGATCACCCGGCGGGAGAGGTCGAGGGCCTCGGCCTGGTTCTGCTCGAAGTAGCCGGCCACCACGTGGTGTTCGCCCAGCCCCGCATGGCCCTCCTCCGGCTGCTCCAACCCCATCACCAGGCGCAGCAGGGTGGATTTCCCGGCGCCGTTGGGTCCCACGAAGGCGATGCGATCGCCGCGCTCCACCTCCAGGTTGGCCCCCAGAAACAAGATGCGTTCGCCGTAGCTGTGAGTGAGGTTTTCAATCGTGGCCACCTGCCGGCCGGAGCGGGGGGCTGGTGGGAACTGGAAGCGGGGGCCGGACACGCCCTCCAATGGCGCCTCGATCCGCTCCACCTTGTCGAGGAGTTTCTCGCGGCTTTTGGCCTGGGTGCTGCGGGTGGCACTGGCTCGGAACCGGTCGATGTAGGCCTGTTGGGTGGCCAGTTCCTTCTGCTGACGCTCGAAGGCGGCCTGGCCGGCCTCCCGTTCGAGCGCCTTCTGCTCCAGGTGCTGGCTGTAGTTGCCCAGATAGCTGCGCGAGACGCCCCGCTCGGTTTCGACGATCTGGTTGCAGACCCGATCCAGGAAGGCGCGGTCGTGGCTGATCACCACCAACGGCACGGTCTGGCCGATCAGGTAGTCCTCCAGCCACTGGATCGTCTCCACATCCAGGTGGTTGGTGGGTTCGTCGAGCAGCAGCAGATCCGGCTCCTGCAGCAGGATCTTGCCTAGGGCAATGCGCATCTGCCAACCGCCGGAGTAGTCGCCCACCAGGAGCTCTGCCCCTTCGGGAGTGAAGCCGATCGTGGGCAGCAGCTTGTCGATGCGGGCGTCGAGTTCGTAGCCGTGCAGGGCCTCGAAGCGGCTCTGCAGATTGCCCAGTTCCTGGATCAGGCGGTCCAGCAGGTCGGGATCGGTCGCGGCCGCCTCCGTGGCCATCGCCACCTCCACCTCGCTCTGGCGGTTGAGCACCTCGGCGGCCTCACCGAAGGCCTGGAAGAGTTCCTGCCGCACCGTGCGGCGCGGGTCCACATCGAATTCCTGCTGCAGATAGACGATGCGGGGGGCCCCCTGCTTCACCACCTGGCCGCTGCTGGGCTCCTCCAGGCCGGCGATGATCCGCATCTGGGTGGACTTGCCGGCGCCGTTCACCCCCACCAGCCCGATCCGGTCGCCGGCCTTCACCTCCCAGGTGACATCCCGCAAGACCTCACCCGTGGGGTAGATCTTGCCGATCCTTTCGAGGCGCAGCACTGCGGGCGGAGAGGCGATGAGCCTGCATCATCCCTCGTCGCGGCCCATGGACTGCTCGGGCAGACTGCAGGGATCTCCATCTGCTCCGATCGCCATGATTCGACGGCTCGAGCAAGTGGCAGCCCTGGTGGTGGCGGCGGGCCTGGCCCTGGTGAGTTACTGGCTGTTCTTCAGCTGGGCCCGGGGTGGCGGAGCGGAGCATCGCCTGCCAGCCCGCCGCACCAGCATGGTGGGCATGCCGGCGGCGCCGCTGCAGGCCCCGGCCGATGGGTTCAGAGACCGCCGCGGGCCTTGAGCAGCCACTGCTTGGTGGCGCCATCCTCCAGGCTGGCGAGGTGCTCCCTCACGTCGTCGGTGCTGACGGTCAGACCCTGCTCGGCGCCGATGGCCACGATCCTGGCCAGGGCCCCGCTGGGGTCTTGGAGGGCCTGCCGGAATAGCGACTGGGTGAGATCGGCGTCCTGGCTGATGCGCCCATAGAGCTCGGCCGCCTGCTGGCTTGCCGGGGAGGGGGTGGTCTCCGCGCTCATCGCAATGAATCGATTCGACTGACCCTAGATCGTTCAGCGGAGCCGGTCGCGGACCCGGTCGCGATGGCGGTGTTCAGGCGGCGTTGCTCTGGCCTTCGTCCTCCATGCCGCTGGCGGAGGCATCCTCCATGGTGCGGGCATCAAGGCAGAGGACCTTACGCAGCTGGGCGTAGTTGGCGGCGAGGGCCTGGCGACCCTCCTGCTGGGCGCCGTACTCCGCCCGTTGCAGCACGTGGTGGAGATGGGTGAGGAGATAGGTGCTGATCACCGCGGAGACGAGCACGTCACTGGCTTCGGCGGCGGAGCGGCGGTGTTTGCTCGCGGCTGCGGTGCCGGCGCTGCGGTTGCGGCCCGTCCGCGGGGCTGCGGCAGTCGCAGGGAGCTGGGGTTCGACGACGGGGGGCGGGGTCTGCCTGGTTCTGGCCATGGTTCGGACGGGCCGTGGGGTCGGAGAGGGGAGTGATCCAGGAGGCATGGATCCCTGCAAGGGGGATCCGCTCCACAAGCCTACGGTTGGATACTACCCCTGGATACTACCCTTGCCAGCCTCAGTACACTTTTTCATAACCCGCAGGCTTCCTGGGTCGTGCCCACCCGTCAGACCTCCTCGAGTGGCCGGCCCAAGTCACCCCGGATTCAGGTGGTGATGCCCGAGGACCTGTGCCAGCGCCTCGCCCTGCTGGCCGAAGACGAATCCCGCACCGTGAGCAACATGGCCAAGGTGCTCATCCAGCAGGGCGTGGAGCGGTTGGAATTGCTGCGCCTGCAAAACGGCGCGACGGCGGCAGCTCCAGGCGAAGGAGCCAGCCCGGCGCCCGCCGCCTCCCCCTCCCCTGCGTCCGCCCCCCCCAGCCCTGGCCTGCCGGCTCCCGCAGCAACCCATCCCGCAGTCCTCGCTCCACCGCCACCGGCTTCAGCGCCGATCGTTTCGGCGACGATCGTTCCACCATCGAGCGTTCCACCATCAAGCGTTCCACCGCCGACTTCGGTGCCAGCGCCACCATCCCCACCGGCAACCTCCGGGTCCGGGGTGGATGGCTCCGGATCGGGCCCGGTTCCCGGCTCCGATGCCGCCGCCGATCGCTTCCGGGCCGAACTGGAGCGGAACGAAGCCCAGGGACCCCGTCGTTTGCGGGGGGTGCCCCGGCGCCTGAGGTTGCGTCCCCCCGGGGGGTGATGAGCTGCGCCGCAGGCGCTGGCAGCCAGCCGCGTTTTCAGCAGCCTCTCGGGGGTTGAGCACTCCGGCCGATGGCCGCGATGCTCCTGCGGATGCGGGGGACCGATCAGGCGCCGCTGGCTTCCCTGGATCGACGGCTACCGGAAGCTCCACTGCTAGCTCCACTGCGCGCTCCGCCGGCCGGCTCGGCCCGCACTCCCAGCACCGCAGCCCGCCGCGCCCCGGTGACCGAGGGCAGGGAACCGGGATGGCCGCGGTGGTGCCACCAGGCCAGCAGGGCGAAGGCCAAGGCCTCCCGCTGGCAGTCGGCGATGCCCAGCTCCTGCAGGGGCCTCACCGCCAGTCCGCGGCTGCGACGGCGAAGTTGCTCCATCAGCACGCCGTTGCGGCAGCCACCACCGGCCACCAGCACCTCCAGGGGCCGTGGCTGGAGGTTGAGATCCGCCGCTACCGCCGCCGCCGCGAAGGCAGTGAGGGTGGCGAGGGCATCGGCGGCGAGGCGGTCGTCTGGGGTGAGGGCGGCCACCTCCCGCAGGCGCCGCTCCAGATCCGGGCCGCCGAAGCTTTCCCGCCCCGTGGACTTTGGGGGGGGCTGCCGGAAGTAGGGCTCCTGCAGCCATCGGTTCACCAGTGCCTCATGGATCGTTCCCTGCCGGGCCCAGGCCCCTTCGGCATCGAAGCTGAGGCGGCCGCCGCTGAACTGGTTCACGGCCAGATCCAGCAGGGTGTTGGCTGGGCCGCAGTCCCAGCCGCGCACCGGCGCGTTCCGATCCGGGCCGCTGGCCGGTGGCAGCAGGGTGAGGTTGGCGATGCCCCCCAGGTTGAGCACCGCCCGCCAGCCACCGATGCCCCCCAGCAGCGCCGCATCGGTGGCCGGCACCAGGGGAGCCCCCTGGCCGCCGAGGGCGAGGTCGGCGCTGCGGAAATCGAAGACCACCGGCGTGGCGAGCAGCTCCGCCAGCAGGGGACCCTCCAACAGCTGCCAGCTCGCTCCCCGTCTGCCCGCGGCGGGGGGGCGGTGCCAGACGGTCTGGCCGTGGCAGCCCACAAGTTCCGCCTGCCCGTGGGGATCGCAGGCCCGGGCGGCCTCGGCCTGCTGTTCGGTGAGGGCCTCGGCCAGCTCGAGAATCTCGGCGGAAGCCAGCGGCTCCCCCTGACCCAGGGCCACCAGGCGGCGGCGCAGGTCGGGTGGATAGGCGATGGCCGCGCTCGCGAGCAGGCGCCAGCGGGGACGGTGGGGCGCACCGCTCAGCTCAGCCAGCACGGCGTCGACCCCATCGGCACTGGTGCCGCTCATCAGGCCGAGAACCCGCATCCTCAGCCGCTGGGGAGGGCTTCCAGGGCGTCGCAGCTTCCCATCACCACCAAAAGTTCCCCGGCCGCCAGGGTGTAGGACGCCGGGGGGTTGAAGGTGAGCCTGTTGGCAGGACCGGCCGCCAGCACGGTGACGCTGCAGGTGCGGCGCAGGTTGAGATCCCGCAGGGAGCGCCCCACGAAACTGCTGGGCACGGTGATTTCCTCGATGCTGTTGCGGTCATCGAGGCGCAGCCGCTCCAGCAGGTTGGGCCGCACCAGTTCGCGGCCGAGACGCTGGCCCTGCATGCGGGAGGGGAACACCACCCGGTCGGCACCAACCCGCTGCAACATCTTTTCGTGCAGGTCGCTGGTGGCCCTGGCGATCACCTGGCGCACCCGGCTGCCCTGGCTGTCCTTCACGATCAGGGTGGCGGTGATGCTGGCCTCAAGGGGTTCGCTGATGGCCACCACCACCGTGTCCACATCGAGGGCCCCGGAAGCCCTGAGGGCCTCCTCGTCAGTGCAGTCCACCACCCGGGCCTCCAGGGAGGGATCCAGTTGCCGGAGTTCATCGATGGCCCGCTGGCTGCTGTCGATGGCCAGGACCTCAGCCCCGGCCCGCAGCAACTCGCTGCACACCGCGCCACCGAAGCGCCCTACTCCGATCACCGCGTAACTGCCCAGGCGCTCCTGGGGCTTCCAGGGCCACCAGGCATTCCCAGGGCTGTCCATGGTGATATTGGCGGGAGGATTCAGCGGTTGGGCTGGGGCGTGGTGCGCAGGTAGGGGCGGATCTCGGTGACGCCCTTGGGGAA
>JBBASH010000070.1:0-16520 GCA_040399305.1 Cyanobium sp. | reverse complement strand
AATCCAAATCCCCATCCCCCATCAGCACCGACTCTTCTTTGGCCGGTGTTTTGGAGGCCCTGTCGCTGGCGCTGTTAGGGATCTTTCTGGCCACAGTCATCGTCAGAGCCTGGCCACCCAAGATCCTGGATCCCCGGTGGCAATTGGCCTTCTCCGCAGACCTGATCAATAACGGTTCGCTGGCCTTGATGGGTGCCCTGCTCACACCCTTGGCCCTGGCCTTCCATCCAGGCAGCGATCGCCTGCGGGCCCGCCGCAATGCCTTCCGCAGCTGGGCCCTGGCCGCCGCGATCGGCTTCCTGCTGCTCATCCCCCTGCAGGCCTCCGCCGGCTGGAGGCTCTATCGCACGATCAGCAGCAATGCCGAGCAACAGAGCAGCCAATCGGCCCGCAAGCTCGCCGACATTCGCCAGGCCATTGCCACCGCCACCAGTACCCAGGAAATCCAGGTCCGTCTGCAGAAATTGACAGGCAACAACGCAGGCCTCTCGCCTACCCAGCTGCGCACCCCAATCGATCAGCTGCGCCAGGAGCTCCTGGCTGGAGCAGATCAGGCGGCCAATCGCCTCCAGCAACGCATTGAGGCCCAATCGTCGTTCAAGCCGGATCGGCTGATCAAGGAAACCATCCGCATCGCCCTCTCCTCACTGTTCTATGCAGCCGGCTTCGCCTTCCTCTCTGGCGCCCTGCCGCGCAGCAGCCAACGGGGTGTGGCCTTTGGCTGGCGCTCCGGCAATCGCAAGTCTTGAAGATCAGATCTGCACTTGAACCAGCTAGCCAACGCTCACGGGTTCCGCTGCGAGGCCCGGGGCTGATCTGACGGCTCCTCCCTGCCAGGCGCCTGCATCGAATGCTCAGCCTGCTCCAGATCCCGCAGGGCCTGCTCCAACCATTCGGCCGATCGATCCGCCACGGAGATGACACGAGCCTCACAGCAATCGATGGAACGGGTCACGGGCCCGGCCACTGCAAAGGTGCGAGGCCCGAAACGGTGCCACCCCGAACGAGCCTTAGGAGCCGCAGGAGCCCACCCCACTGGTGGGGACTACGATCCACCCATCCGCCTGGCCTGACGCGATGGATCCGGTGATCGCCCCCCGCACCCATTCCGCGCGCCTGGATGCGATCAACCTGATGCTGCGCGATCTGCATACGCGGCACGATGAGATCCGCCACAAGGCGGCCTTCCGGGGCTGCACCAGTGAGCTGCTCACCCTGCAGCAGGAACTGGTGGATTACCTGCTCACCAAAAAGCACGGCCTGCTCGGCACCGATCCGGCCGGCACTGAAGCCGACCGCAACTACAACTCCTTCACCTGAGCACCGCGCCGCTGCCCGTGGTGGTGGTGGGCGCCGGCCCGGCTGGCAGCGCCCTGGCCTTGCTGCTGGCCCGCGCGGGGGTGGCTGTGGAACTGGTGGAAAGCCAACCACGCCACAGCGCCTTGATCCGCGGCGATGGCCTGATGCCGAGCGGTCTCGAAGCACTTGAACGCATGAACCTGGCGCCCCTGTTGGCCTCGCTGCCGCGGCGGGAGCTTCGGGGCTGGAGCTTCCTCCTCGAGGGTCGCGCTCTCTTCTCGGTGGCCGAGCCGATCGGCGGGTCTGTGCCCTGCAGCCTGATCGACACGCCGGCGCTGCTGGAAGGACTGCTGGAGCAGGCCATGGCCTGCCCCTCTCTGAGCCTGCGCCGGGGCCGGGCGGTGAAGGAACTGCTGCTGGAGCCTGAACACACACTGCCGGGGAGCGAAGGCCCAGCACGGGTGGCCGGTGTGGTGCTCGACGACGGCACCCGGCTGCCGGCCGAGCTGGTGGTGGGCTGCGATGGCCGCGGCTCCACCATCCGGCGCCTGGCGGGTCTGGAGCTGGAGGAGGACAACCCGGCATTGGAGGTGCTCTGGTTTGATCTGGAGGACGAAGCTGCGGCCCACCTACAGCCCTGGATCGCCGGCCGCTTCGCAACCCTGATCGGCGACGCCGGCAGCTATGCCCTGTTCGGCACGGCCCGCGGCGGCGTGCGGCTGGGCTGGCTGCAGGAGCGCGGTGCCGCTGGCTCCCCCATCCCCTGGCCGGAACGCTGGGCCCGCAGCGCTCCGCCCGAGCTGGCGGCTCTCTGGCGCAGCCTGCCCACCAACAGCCTCGGGCCGCCGCTGCGGCTGACGGTGCGCTCGGGGCTGGCGCCCCGCTGGCAGCGGCCTGGCCTGCTGCTGCTTGGCGATGCCGCCCATCCGTTGAGTCCGCTGCGGGCCCAGGGGCTGAACATGGCCCTGCGGGATGCGCTGGTGGCGGCCGAACGGCTGCTGCCGGTGCTTTGTGGAGATGGGGGCGGCGGCGGTGATGGGCTCCCATCAATGGATGCCGACCTGATGGCTCCCGGTCACCTGGGAAGCGGCGAGGGGGATCCCCACCCACCAGATCCCGCCCGAGCCGCCGAGGAGCCCCAGCAGCAGCGCAAGCTTCTGCAGCGGCTGGACCAGGCGTTGGTGGCGATCGCCGAGGCGCGGCTACCCGAGATCCGCGCGGTACAGGCCCTGCAGCGCCAGGAGCTGGGCCGGGGCGAGCTGCTGCGCCGGCAACCCTGGCTGCGGCGCCTGCTGGCCGCCACCGCCGGCGTGAGCGGGCCGCTGCTATCGCGGCGTTGGCAGGCCGGACAACCGACCCTGCGGACAGGCCTACCGCTGCCCGAGGGCCCAGCATGATGACGTTCCGATGTTGTGCCGTTCCCTCGCCATGGCCCCGCTCCGTCGCACCGCCCCCCTGGCATCGCTGAGCCTTGGGCTGACCGCCGGTCTCACCCTGGCGACTGGCCTGACGGCTGCCCTGGCGTCGGGCCTTGCCCCAGGCCCGGCCTTCGCCGCCGAGGCCCCCTACCCGCCAGCCACCACCTTCCGCGAGGTGCAGCTCACCACCTTCAGCTGCGGACGGGACAACACCCCGAGCGACTGCGACAAGGCGCGCCGTCTGGCCGACCCCCTGCTCGATAATCCCAGGCTCTCCACCGCCTGCAAGGACGCCCTCTGGAGCGTGCGCCAGCTCTCGGTGGTAGCGCCGCAGAACAGCCCGGAGCGACGCGATCCGATCGATAAGGCGAGCCGCGATGTGGCCGCCTACTGCCGCCAGCCCTATGTGGCGGACACGACCCAGCCGACTACTAATCCCGGCGGCAAACCGTTCTCCTTCAAGGCGCTGAATCCCTGAACGGGGGCCGTGAGCGGCCAGGGCTAACTTGGTGCCCCGCCGACCCTGCCGAGCGCGCCGATGACCAGCTCCGACCTCGCCAACACCGTGCGGCAGGTGGCCCTGGACCAGCCCTTCAGCGACCAGAAGCCCGGCACCTCGGGGCTTCGCAAGAGCAGCGGTCAATTCCAGACCCCCCACTACCTGGAAAGCTTCATCGAGGCCTCCCTGCGGGTGATTCCCGGCGTGGCCGGCGGCACCCTGGTGGTGGGCGGCGATGGGCGCTTCGGCAACCGCCACGCCATCGATGTGATTGCCCGCATGGCGGCGGCCCATGGCGTGGCCCGGATGATCACCACCACCGGCGGCATCCTCTCCACCCCAGCCGCCTCCCACCTGATCCGCAGCCGCGGCGCCATCGGCGGCATCATCCTTTCGGCCAGCCACAACCCCGGCGGCCCGGACGGCGACTTCGGCGTGAAGATCAACGGCGCCAATGGCGGCCCGGCCCCCGAATCGCTCACCGATGCGGTGTTTGCTGCCACCAAGAGCCTGGAGGGCTATCGCATCGTCGAGGCCGCCCCGCTGAACCTCGATACCCCCGGCGAGCAGCGGCTGGGCGAGCTGGTGGTGGAGGTGGTCGACGGGGTGGCCGACTACGTGGCCCTGATGCAGAAGCTGTTCGACTTCGATCGCATCGCGTCGTTGCTCAAGGGCGATTTCGCTTTGGCCTTCGATGCCATGCATGCCGTGACCGGCCCCTATGCCAGCCGGCTCCTGGAAGGCCTGCTCGGCGCCCCGGCCGGCACCGTGCGCAACGGCATCCCCCTGGAGGATTTCGGCGGCGGCCACCCCGACCCCAACCTCACCTATGCCCACGACCTGGCCGAGCTGCTGCTGGAGGGAACCGACTACGCCTTCGGCGCCGCCTGCGACGGCGACGGCGACCGCAACATGATCCTGGGCCGCGCCTGCTTCGTGAACCCCAGCGACAGCCTGGCGGTGCTCACCGCCAATGCCACCCTGGTGCCCGGTTACGCCGAGGGACTGGTCGGCGTGGCCCGCTCGATGCCCACCAGCGCCGCGGTGGATGTGGTGGCCAAGGAGCTGGGCATCGCCTGCTTCGAAACGCCCACGGGCTGGAAGTTCTTCGGCAACCTGCTCGATGCCGGCCGCATCACCCTCTGCGGCGAGGAGAGCTTCGGCACCGGCAGCAACCACATCCGCGAAAAGGATGGCCTCTGGGCGGTGCTGTTCTGGCTCAACATCCTGGCGGTGCGCGGCTGCTCGGTGGCCGAGGTGATGGCGGAGCACTGGAGCCGTTTCGGCCGCCATTACTACTCCCGCCACGACTACGAGGCGATCGCCAGCGAGGCCGCCCACGGCCTCTACGACCGCATCAAGGCGATGCTGCCGGAGCTGGTGGGCCAGCCCTTCGCCGGCCGCACGATCGCCACCGCCGACGACTTCGCCTACACCGACCCGGTGGATGGCTCCCTCACCAGCGGCCAGGGCCTGCGCCTGCTGCTCGACGACGGCAGCCGGGTGGTGCTGCGCCTCTCCGGCACCGGCACCCAGGGCGCCACCCTGCGGGTGTACCTGGAGAGCTACGTGCCCCCCAGCGGCGACCTAGGCCAGGATCCCCAGGTGGCCCTCGGCGATCTGATCAGCGCCATCGATGCGCTGGCGGAGATCAAGGTGCGCACTGGCATGGAGCGGCCCACGGTGATTACTTGAGGGGCGCAAGTCATCCGTCGCCATCACGGAGCGGAAGGGAGCGGAAGGGAGCGATGAATGCAGAATCTTCCCGGCCACAGGACGGGGCAATGAGGGCCGGCAAAGGCCCACGCTGAGAAAGCAGAAGCGAGCACGGCCCGGGCGGCGCGGTTTCAGAGCAGGGGATCGCGACCGGCATCGAGCAGTCGGTCGATCTGATCGAGCGCCTCATCCAGTGGCTCGATCGCCTCGGCCACGGCGGCATCGGTGGCCTCGCTGCTGGGCCACTGGGCATCCACCTGCTGCTGCAGATGCCGCAGCCCGCCGTCAATCTGCTCCAGCCGGGTGGAGAGCGCCAGCAGCCGGGCCTCGCGGGCATCCATGCCGAAGCGAGCCGCCTCGAGATTGCGCACCAGTTGATCCACCAGGCGCTCTCGCTCAAGCCGCAGGGTGGGCGAGTGTTCCCGGCGCAGCTCCTCCCGCTCCCGGCTTAGCCGGCTCTGGAGCTCGTCTACCGAGAGCAGGATGCCGCCGCCAGATTCGAGCAGGGGCCGCCGTTGGGCGATCCGTTCGGGAATTCCCCGCAGGCGCTCGCAGTAGAGCTGCACCATCCCGAGCGGCTCCAGGTGGCCAGGATCCTGGAAGCGGGCCATCGCCTCAACGCTCACCAGCTCAGCCTGGACAGCCAGCTGGGAGGCGCGCTGCTGGGCGGCATCGATGCTCTCGCGCACCCGACGGTCGCGCAGCCGTTCCCCAGGGCGGCCCTGCCGGTGCCGCAGCATGGCCAATCCCAGCGCACTCAGCACCGCCAGCGTCAGGGCCAGAGGCAGAGCGAGCGGGGTGAGCCGCACCAGCAGCACCAGCAGCAGCCCGGCCGCCGCCATGGCCAGCGGATCATCGAGCGGATTGGTCCAAGCGGATGGCAGGCGTGACATCAGAAGGCCAGCTGCAGTTGTTCCATGCGCTTGAGGATGCTGTCGGGCGTGCCCTCCACAAACACGCCGCCATTGCTCTCGGCGATCCGGCGAAGAGCGTCGGCGTCGTAGTCGCCGCTGCTGCCGTAGCCGATCGTGAACACCCCAATGCGATCGTCACTGGCGAAACCGCTGCGGCGCAGATCAGCTTCGAGGGCCTGCAGCGACAGACTGGAGCCGGAATCCACACCGTCAGTGAGCACCACCACAGCCAGGATCTCCCCGGGTCTGCGGGTGCGGCGCAGCCAGTTGCGTCCCGCTTCCACAGCGTCGTAGAGACGGGTGCCACCCTCGGCGCTGAGGCCGCTCACGAAGGTCATGGCCTTCGCCGCATCGGCACGGCCACCGCGCAGCACCACCGGCTCCCGCACGTTGCTGTCGAAATCGATCAGCCCGAGGACATCACGCGGGCCTGTCTGGGCCAGGTAGGCCTGAAGGCTGCGCTGGGCGGAGGGCAGTTTGTCCCCATTCATCGAGCCGGAGCTGTCCACCACCAGGGCCACGCGCGATGGCTTCTTCACCTGGTCGCGCCAGGTGGTGATGATCGCCTCCACCACCTCGGGGCTGGGGGCCCGCAAGGAGTCGTACACGGCCCTGGGATCAGCGCCGTAGGCGGTGGTGATCCGGCCCATAGGCACCGCTGGATTGGCGGGTCGCAGACCCTGATCGGCAGCGATGCGCTGCAGGGCCGGCTGCTGCAGCCGCTCGATCAACAGCACGGCGGCCTGCCGCTCCTGGGCCGATACCCAGGGCGCTGTGGGAAGGATGGCGCGCATGGTGCTCGAGTAGGTGGCGCGGGGATAGACGGCCACCAGAGCCTCCTGGCCTGGTTCGCGGCGACCGTTGGCTGCCACCACCGACGACTCATAGACGGAGGCCACCGAGGCCCAGAAGACGCCGTTGCGCTGCATCGTCCGCGCCAGTTCATCGGTGGAGCTGCCGTAGCGGGTCACATGCTTCTGGATGGCGGCCACGGCTTCCGCATGGTCCTTCACATCGCTCAGGGTCAGCTGCTCGGGCCGCTTGCCGGACACCTCGGCAACCATGGCCACAAGCGTCTGCAGCCCTGAATTGGAACGGGTGGGTGCAGTCTGCACAAAGCGGATCGGCTGCGGCGGACCGGCGGGATCGAGCTGCTGATGGTTGTCGGCACGGGCCATGGCCAGGAAGGGCTGGGGCCGCTGCAGGCCCTTCACCAAGGGGGGCGTGGTCATCAGCACCATCGGGCTGGTGGCCAGAGCAGGAGCATCGGCGCTGGGGGGAATCAGCGATCGCCCGGGGGCGATGGCCTGGAGGCGATGGCGCAGCAGCTCCTGGTAGATCTCACCATCCACCGACACCAGGGTTGGAATGGCGGGATCATCCGCACGCCTACCGCCCTGCAGCACGGCACGGGCGTGGCTCTCCATCTCACTGACGACATCACCGCTGCCGCTGGCGCGGCAGCGCAACAGCACCCGGGTGCCATCGGAGAAGCGCGGCGGGTCGCGCTCGATGGCGGCGGCCGACTCCTTGCAGAACCCGTCCAGGGCACTGCCCACCAGCATCGTGATCTCGAGGCTCGACCCGGACAGGTGGCTGCATCCGGCAAGCAGCGGCAGGAGTGCCAGAGGCGCCAGTGCGCCCACCATCATCCGTGCCATGGGAAAGGCCCCAAGTCGCTTCTATTGTGCGGCGGCCGGCAGCTGACCGGCACCGATCCCCTCCGCCTGGCCCCCCGCGGTGTCCGTGATCACCCGCCGCCGAGCCCTCTCCCTCGGCATCGCTGCTGCGGCCCTGACGCTCGCGTCAGCGCCCTTGCCAGGTCTGCGCCGGCCGCTTCTGGTGGCGGTGGGTTCAGAACTGGAGCAGCCGCTGCAGCAACTCGTGCCGCTGTTCGAGCGCCGTCATCCAGGCATCGACCTGCGCTGGCAGGTGCAGGGCGCCCAGGACATGGTGAATCAGAACCAGGAGGGCAGACCCGATCGAGCCCGGGTGCTGATCCCCTCCAACCGGGAGCAGCTGCGGGCCTTCCAGGCGGCTTTGGCGGCGCAAGGGGAGCCGGCGCCCTTCAGCCGGGAGCCTCAAGCGATCGCCCGCACCCTGCTGGTGGCGGTGGTGTGGCCCGATCGCGGCGCGCGACTGTTCCCGGATGGCCGCTTCTCCTGGGCGCGCCTGAAACAGGCGGCCGCGGCTGGCCAGTGGTCAGCCCTGGGGGGGCCTGAGGCCTGGGGCAGCTTCGACCTGCGCACCACGGATCCACTGCGCTCCAATTCGGGCCAGCTGACACTGGCGCTCTGGAGCCGGGATCTGCCGGGGGCCGCGTCGGTGGCGGTGCTGAAACGGGCCGTCTACCGACCTGCCCGCTCCACCGACATCCTGCTGCGGGAGTTCATCAGCGGTGGCCGCAACGATGGCGACATCGCCATGGTCTATGAAGCCGCGGCGCTGATGCGCTCCGCCGAGGCGCAGCAGCGCTGGCCGGGGGGCTACAGCCTGATGGTGCCCGACCCCACGATCGAGATGGTGCTGGCGGCGGCCGTGCTGCGGGGTGAGGCCACGGGGAGCGAGGCCGATGGCCAGCGTTTCGTGGACTTCCTGGCTGGCGCAGAGGCTCAGGCGGTGCTCAAGAGCCTCGGCTTCCGTGACCTGGCTGGGCGGGGCGGAAGCCCGGCGGCGAACCGGGTGCAGCGCCTACCCCCTCCCGACCGGGCCCAGCTGGATGACCTGCTGCGCCTCTTGCAGCAGGCGGGTTGAACTCCGGCTAGGAAGTTGAACCCACGCTCTTGAACTTGGTGGCTAAAGGCTGGCGAACGCTTCCGATGACCTGCCCGCCATGAGCTGGTGGGTGTGCCAGCAAGTCTTAGGCGGTCGGGTCAGGTGTATTGGATTGTTAGTCACTGTCTGCGGGCATCCACCCCCGTAGAGAGTTTCTGCGAGGTGGTGAGGATGGTGGGGATCGTCTTTTCGTTGTCCTGGAAGGCCCGCAGCCAGGTGTTGCCCAGTTCACCGTCGTTGGCGGTGACCCGCTGGCAGTAGTTGGGATCGGTGCTGGTCTTGAGCTGATTGATCAGGTCGCGGATCGCCAGGGCATGGTCCTGGGTGGCACAGAACACCAGGGTTTTCTGGCGTTGATCGATCTGGCCCAGAAAGATCTCCACGCGCTGCTGTTCGCGCTGTTTGATCTCGATGATTTTGTTGAAGTCGGCTTCCTTGTAGAGCTTGCCGGCTTCGATCTCCCCTTCCACCACCGTGTCATCGGGCGTGTAGACGTATTCATCGAGGGTGGTGGTGATCTGCTTGACGCGGAAGGGGGTGAGGAAGCCGTCGTTGATGCCCTCCTTGAGGGAGTAAATGAACACCGGATCGCCGAAGTAGGCGTAGGTGTCGGTGTTGCCGGCGCGGCGGGGGGTGGCGGTGAGGCCCAGCTGCACGGCGGGAGCGAAGTACTCGAGAATGCCGCGCCAAGTGGATTCGTTGTTGGCTCCGCCACGGTGGCATTCATCGATCACGATGAAGTCGAAGAAATCGGCCGGGTACTGGCCAAACCAGGGGGAGGGCTTGCCGTTCACCGTTGGGCCGCTCATGAAGGTTTGGAAGATGGTGAGGAAGACGCTGGCGTTGGTGGGCACCCGACCCTTTTTGCGCAGGTCATCGGGTTCGATCCGCGCCAGGGCGTTCTCCTCGATGGCGACAAAGGCGGTGAAGTCGTTGAAGGCTTGATCGGCGAGGTTGTTGCGGTCGGCCAGAAACAGGATGCGGGGCCGGCGCGTGGGCTCGCCACTGAGGTTCCAGCGGGCGGCAAACAGCTTCCAGAGGATCTGGAAGGCGATCGAGGTTTTGCCGGTGCCGGTGGCCAGCGTGAGCAGGATGCGGTTCTGGCCGGAGACGATCGCCTCCAGCACCCGCTTCACGGCGATCTCCTGGTAGAAGCGGATCTGCCAGCTGCCGCCCTTGTCGGGGTAGGGGATGGATGCGAAGCGATCGCGCCAGGCGTTCTCTTCGGCGAAGGTGCGCTGCCACAGCTCCTGGGGCGTGGGGAAGGCTTCGGCCTCCCCCTCCTCGCCCGTTTCCCTGTCAATGGCGTAGATGCCCCTGCCGTTGCTGGCGTAGGTGAAGCGCAGCTGGAGCTTGGCGGCGTATTCCTTGGCCTGGCCCACCCCCTCGGTGAGCGGCAGTGAATCGGCCTTGGCCTCCACCACCGCCAGGGCGGTGTTGCGGTAGCTGAGCACGTAGTCGGCGCTGAGGGACTTGCCGCGGCGGCCACCGCCTTCAATGCGCCCGGGGGCAATCGGAAACTCTCGGCGGATGCGGCTGCCCTCCACCACGCCCCAACCTGCCGCCACCAGCAGCGGATCGATCAACTCAGCGCGGGTTTCGGCCTCGTTCATGGGATCAGCTCGGCCGGGATGGTGTGCAACAGCTGCTTACCCACCACGTAGTGATAGCTGGATGGGCGGGCCGAGGCAGTCATACGGATAAGTTTGGCCGATCCAGACCCGTCTCGCCCGTGGCACCAGGTCGTTCGGGCACCACGATCAGGCCGGTGTCCGGCTGGCCAAAGGCAAGGCAGGGAGCACCGCTGGCAACCAGATGGGCTGCGAGGGCGCAAAGCGCGGCATCGATCAGGTCGATGCTGGTGAGCGGTGCGCTGCTGATTCCGGCCTGGGCGAGCAGGGCCGTGCGCTGCGGCCGCTTCTGGCGAGCCTTCGCCTCCCCGTTCCGCAGATGCCAGGTGATGGCATGGGGGAAGGTTGCGAAGCAGAAGATTCCATGCTGCATCAACGCGCGTTCGCAGGGTCGGGCGCGGCCGTCGCTGCTCCAGCGGCAGGGGGCATCGATGGCAATCACGCTGGCGCCCACCACCGAGCGGCACCAGTGGGCGGACTCCTGCACATCGCCGGTGGCCAACTGGCCGGCATAGACGCCATCGCGGAGGGCCACAGCATGGAAGCCCTTGCGGACGCCGCCCACGTCGATGCCACCACAGTGATAGGGGGAGTGGTGGTCAGGGGATGTTTTTGCACGGCACGGCAGCTGCCAAAGGAGTCAGAATCCATCAACGTGCGTTGGACGGCGCCAGGTCATGCCCGAACTCAGAGCTCTGGAGGAGGCCGTTGAAGCCCTAGATCCCTCCGCATTGGCAGAGTTCAGGCGCTGGTTTGCGGAGTTCGATGCCGCCGCCTGGGATCGCCAGCTGGAAGCCGACCTCACCGCAGGCAAGCTGGACGCCCTGCTGACGGAAGCGGAAGACGACTACCGCAGCCAGCCCCGCAGCCCCCTGTGAACCACACGGCATCGAGCAGGTTCTGGCGCTGCTACGAAGCCTTGCCTGCTGATGTTCGCGATCTTGCCGACAAGAACTTCAGGCTGCTCAAGGCGGACCCCAAGCACCCCTCGCTCCATTTCAAGTTGCTGGCCAGCCAAAGGGTCTACAGCGCCCGAGTCGGGCTGCAGTACCGCACACTTGGTCTGCCAACCGCCGATGGCGTGCATTGGTTCTGGATCGGCACCCACGCGGAGTACGACCGCTTGATTGGCGGCTGAGTCCACTGCGTTCATCGACCTCTTGACCCCGCCCCGCTATCACCGCGCTGCTGTATTGGGTGGGCCGTTAGGGCATCGGTGACGGCGGTGAAAGAAAAGCTGGGGCCGCTCGCCACGGCTCAGAGCTCGCCGTTGAACGCCTGGTGCAGGAGGGACTTCTTCAGTTCCTCCAGAGCGGCGAGTTTGCGTTCGTAGAGGCGGGTGAGGTGTTGGGTTTCGACTGACAGCGGTTCCAGTTGCTGAATCACCGTTTGTTGGTCATTCAATGACGGAACAGGCACAGGGAATCCGTAGATATCGTCTTTGCCGAATCCATCCTGGGCAGACCGTGATGCAACATCAGCAAGACGCTGCTGGAATGCTCCAGAACGGAGGTAATGGAAGAAGAACGTCCGGTCAAGCAAGCGAAGATCTGGCATCGTCTTAATCAACGCCACGTTGTATGCGCCAATCCATGGATCCTCGGCGTATCAGCAGCATCTCAGCTATTGACTTCATTGGATCCAGACAGATTAGAGCAAGTGGTTGATGGCCATGACATAACAGGGCCTGGCAAGCGGGCAGATGCCCTCATGAGAACTGCAGGCGAATAAGGTCAGTTGTCTTACTCGAGTTGAAAACACATCGAACGGCTCTACTGCATAGCGAATACCGACCAGGTTGCTGGGTACCATCCAAAGAGTTGGTTGGGGGAATTGCGCAAAGCCAAGGAACCGTCTATAGAGCCGTACAGTCCATGGAAGAGCGCTTTCAAAGCCTAGATGCCGATGGATGTGAAATCCCGAATGACTACTCATATCTGATACGGCCAAAGTCGCTGCTGATCATAGGAAAGCTTGATGAGCTCAAAGGCAAAAGCGGAGGAGACCATCGCGACAAGATCAGATCTTTTGAGCTATTTCGGAGATTGTCACTGGAGTCAGAGATAATTACTTTTGACGAACTCTACGCGAAAGCACTCTTCATAGTAGAAAATGACTCTGTGGCTGGATCGCAAGCAGTAAGCGCCATATAACATCCAGATACAGAAGACGTTCAAAGAATTTCTGCCAAACCCCTTCTTGCTTACCAGATCCCTCTGTTGGTATCAACGAATCAAAAAACTCATCATCATAAAGCATCCTCGCAAACTTATTGACAGCCTCTCTCCGTGATGCAAGTGCAAATACATCGTTAGCAGTCACATCATTTTCAATGAGGCATCTAAACTTTTCAGGGGCTTGCCTGTACAATTCCTCTAGGGTTCCAGAAGACGCCAGAATGTCTCTAAGCATGCCATCATCTACGCGTATTGTCTCACTCCCTTGAGGTTCTATTGTGCGGACAATATCCACAAGCTCGAAGAAGCGCTGGATGTCTTCGCTGTTGTTCAGGCTTAGAAGAAGCTTGATATCGCTTTTTACTCCAGGAGCTGGTATGCGTTCAATCCAAATCTCCTTGATATTGCCAGCTTCTCGTGCCAAGAGGAATGTGAACTGGTATCGACCTTTTGGGGTCTCCTTCAGCGTCCAACCTTCCAAGTCTCGCTCAATGATAGTTTCTGCTTCTGTATCGAAGACTTTCACTACAAACCTTGCAGGCTGACCGTTGTCCCTGCTTTGCGCTCTTTTGAATTTAAACGACTTATGAATGTAAGTCCTGCCTGGCATTCTCCCTTGTGCATAAGTCTTCTTGTCTGCTGGGTCTAGAGAGAAGTCTTCCGGAAGAAACATGCTGGCGCATGCGCGTAGGTCAAAACAATAGCCGTCTTTCGCTCACTCGACCATATAACGCTGTCCTTGAGTGGCAGGCAGGGAGCTTGGGGTGGCGCAGCAGAGAACTTGTGGGGGCCTGTCCACTCGAAGGGATTGTTAGGCATCTCTTTCTTAGAAAAAGGGTATAGGAGGAAGGCCGCCTAAAAGCGCAAACTTATTGCAAGTCCTAATTAAGCCGCTGACAAGATTACGACCTTTCTCAATGCTGTTAATTACTTTGTTTAGCTCTTCATTTCCTTTGACAAGCTTATCAAGAAATCCTCCTAATTTCATTATCCCTGATGACTTGCTAATCTTTGCTGAATCTGATTCGCATTCAACTTCTTCTAATGATTTACCAATATCTTCAAGTGTTGTATCCGCTTCGCTCCCCCTATACTCTGGAGGAATAGAATTGAGAAGCTCGTTAACATCTTCGAGGGCGGATGAGATACTTGGATTTGTGGAGAATGAGTTCGAGTTATTAAATGTAGGGGCCAAGTGGAGTGAAATGGGCCGACTCTGCGCTGCATTTAAACCATTGCCAATCAGATCCATTAACTTATCCATTCTATTGTTTTGCATATTTATAATATCTTGTTGTGATTCAATGCGGAACTGAGCAATCCTTAGTTCGTTCCGAAGGTCTAGCACGACTTTATCATTCGTTGAAATTGCTTCTGGCATTACCTTGCCAGTAAAGATCATTTCGTAATCCCGTAAAGCTTGTTCAACAGTAGTAACATTTCCATCAGCAGTTTCAACAATCATACGAACCATATGATCTTTCTGCTCAATTCTGACTTTGGCATGGCGATCCGGATAATTATCACGAAGGTAGGTCCCAAAGGAGCTCAGGATACCAATACCAGCCTGGTAAAACTCAGGCGGAAACTCAATGCAGCGATCAATTACGATTCTGTCTGTAACAACATTAGGATCAGATTCAAGTTCGGTTACAGTTAAGTCTGACAAGGGTGATACTCCTCTTGATAACCCCAGAATCAGAAATGGGAAAGGAAAGTTTAAGGGTGTAAGAACATCTAGCTGGCTCTTGATATTTTCAAAAGAACTCAGATGCCCAACTCTCGGGTAAATACGATTCTCTTCTGTTCTGTCTGAGTCTCTTACTCGGGAAACAAGGACTGGGATCTCAACAACTCCATGTCTTACAGCAAGTGTTACCTGCCTAAAGAGCCAGCGAGACAACTCAGAATCAGCACCATAGTTACGCTGAGCGCATAACCCATTCTTCATTGGACCGATCGAACTAATCCTTATGCTCTTACCATCTGGAGAAAAGATCTTGATAAATGACTGGGGAGACCATCCAACCTCAATAAATGCTTTTTCCCAATGCCGCTTGCTGTCATATCTCTGGCGCGAGTCTTCTTCATCTTCAAGTTGTATTCTGCCTGAGTAAAATTGAGTGGCAGCCGAAACTATTTCTGAGAGCTCTAGTGAATAACTATGATTGATTTTATTCCAGGCTCCCAGATAGCTCAAGACTTTTTCAATTCTCATGTTCCGGTTTGCTGTGTGTGGTTAAGTCAAGCATGCCTAACGCTCATCATCACCCGCCCGCAGAAATATATGTAGCTATGCCGTACCTGGACATCGGGTCGGGTGAATGATGTTGTTAGGCCCCCAGCTCCGAAAGAACCTTGGTTTAGAGCAAGGCGGAGCGGGAGCCGATGCTGGCGGGGCGCTCTTAGCCCTGTGGTGGTGAGCTCGCCAGCTTCTGTGCCAGAGCCGTGGAGAGCCGCCTCAGCGCTGCTGACATCTCGCCGGCGGGGATGTCCACGCTGATCAACGTGGGGCCCGTCTTCCTCTCTGATCGCCAGCGACCCAGGCAGCTCCAGAGCTCCTCCTCGTTCTGCACCCGCTCCGCGGCGCTGAAGCCCATCGCCAGGGCCAGCTCCCGATGGGCCACCGGCTGCAGATCATTGAACGGACCATCGAGGATGGGTCGCTCTGTTCCATAGCCGCCGTTGTCGAGCACGATCACCAGGGCGGGAATGGCATAACGGGCCAGGGTGGCCAGCTCGTTGACGCACATCAGAAAGGATCCGTCGCCGAGCAACACCACTGGCGGTCGCTCGGGGCATGCTCCCCAGGCCCCCACGGCGGCGGGCAGGGCGAAGCCAAGGGATGCCCAGAAGCTACTGGCGAGAAAATGGCTGTCTTCCCTGAGGTGTAGATCGGCGGCGGCGAAGAGGGCATCGCCTGGATCCGCCAGCACGGTGGCTTTGGCGGGCAGGACGGCTTCAATCGCCGCCATCAACCGCTCCACCCCCACCGGCTGGTCGGGCGCCGGCTTGAAGTCGGCATCCGGCGCGGGGCCGCGGGCCCCCATCGGCAGGGGGGCGGGCTCCGGCCCGCCCGCCTCCGCCCAGATGCGCAGCAGGGTGAGGGGGTCCAGATTCTCGTTGCGCTCCCCGGCCGTGCGCAGCCCACCGTCGAGGTCCACCTGCAGCACGTGCGCGGCATCCACCGCCATGGTGAAGACGCCGGTGTCGAGGTCGTTAAGGGGCTGGCCGAGCACCAGCAGGCCGTCGCTGCTCTCCACGCGTTGGCGCAGGACCGGCTGCCCGATCGCTCCCTCGTAGATGCCCAGGACCTGGGGATGGCTCTCGCTCAGGAGGCTCTTGCCTGAGAGGCTGGTGGCCAACTCCCAGCCCTCCCGCTCCAGGATCTGCCGCAGCAGGGGCTGCAGGCGGAAGCGGGCCAGCTCCACGCCTGCCAGCACCAGGGGGCGCTGGCGGCCGCGCATCCAGGCCAACCAGCGCTCCCCCTCGCGCCGCAGACCCTCCGGGATGGCCAGAGGCACTGGGGCGGGGGGGGCCAGATCGATCGGCCAGGGAATCTCCCGGTTGAGACAATCGGCCGGAAGCTCCAGGTAGCCGGGGCGGGATTCGCACCGCATCGCCTCCAGCACCCGCACCAGCTCCTCAGCGGCGGTGCGGCCGGAATCGAGCACTGCGCTCGCCACCGTGACCTCCCGGAACAGGCGCAGCTGGGTTTGATCCGCCCGGATGCGGTGGTGCAGCAGGGGGTGCTCCTCACTCTCCCGCACGCCCGGGGCGCCGGAGATCACCAACAGGGGTGAGCGTTCGGCGTAGGCGCCGGCTACCGGATTGAGCAGCTTCAGAGCACCGACGCCGTAGGTGACCACCGCCACGCCCAGACCCTGCAGACGCCCGTGGGCATCGGCGGCGAAGCCGGCCCCCTCCTCCCCGGCGGTGCAGATCAGATCGATCGGCGAGGCCTGCAGGGCGGCAAACAGGCTCAGCACATAATCACCCGGCACTCCGTAGACGCGCTGCACGCCGCGCAGCCGCAGGGCTTCGATCAGGGCGGCGACGATCTGCATGAGAGGCGAGCGGGAATCTTCCGA
>JBBASH010000069.1:0-16621 GCA_040399305.1 Cyanobium sp. | reverse complement strand
CCTTGTAGCTCAGCGGTAGAGCACTCCCTTGGTAAGGGAGAGGTCACGAGTTCAAGTCTCGTCAAGGGCTTCCTGGAAAACCAAGACCTGCCCTAAGGATTCTGGATCTAGAGGGGCCAGCCGGATGGAGCTTGATCCGGCCGGAAAGAGGTCCAAAAAGCGTTTGGTCAGCCTCGAGCATCGAAGCGAAGGTCATGAACAACAGATAGACGGAAGGCGTCCGGCTTAGCGGCTAGCAGCTAGAGCACACCGACATGTCACCAGGACGACACCGCGATGGCATGAATTAGACCGAAAATAAGGAAATATCTTGAAAACGGACTCCTTGTTCAGTCGCAATAAGCTCACAACGGGAATCGCCTATAGCTCGATTCTCACCATAACGATTATCAGCTGGTGCCTACTCGGAAGAATTCCACTAACAGCGTCAAGTGTCGGCGCTGTCTTTATTTTTTGCCTTGGAATAGTAAGCTGGGCATCCATGTGCAGACAGCTTTGGCCTTCCCAATACAGCCTTAACAACTACCTTCCCTTTGGCTACGCCTTATGCAGCGTAGCAGGCCTTGCCATAATGATGCTTAAACAAGGCACAGTGGCAAGCGCCCTAATGGGCAGCCTGTCAGGGGTTTTTCTCTTTTGCATCAAGAACATTGTCCGCCCTCACCTACAGATTCGCTCAGGCTACCAATCAATCGAACCAGGTATCACAAAGAGATCAGTGATATCACTGGTTCTCACGGCCATGCTCACAACCTTTCTGTTGGCGAATCAAATCGCATCCATTCGCAGCCTTCACAATGTTGCTGTGACCACAACAATCAAGGGCTGGGCCGATGTCATGTTGCATGCCAATACGGTATTGAGTCTCAGCTCATTACCTCCGGGCCAAGCTCCAATCTCCACCCTTGATTACACAGACTCGATCGTTCCATATCATTACACATCCTACATTCTGAGCTCCCTTTTCAACAGCCTATCTACACAAGCAAGCCCCCTGCAAAGCTTTGTTTCCATTGTGGCGCCACTTGGCTGCCTGTTAATGCTGCTTCCTTTCTCAGAAGAAGCGCTGAAAGCAAAATCCAAACACGCATCAATCGCCCTTCTAGGAACTGGAAGTTTTATCTTCTTGCTCTACAGCCTATGGGTGAGGTTGATCGGGGATAGCCTGCTCGATCCGGCATGGCTATTAATAACAGCACCCGCCACCATGTACGCCTGTTCCATCATACTTTCTGGCATTCAGATTTACAGCAATACCTACAAGCAAGGACCTGTCTCCCTCATCAGCCTTGTCGTTCTGGGATTTTTGTTAACGGTATCTGCAAAGATTCAGATCGCCCATGCCTTGCTTCCGATGGTTGTGGCCATCGGAAGCTGGGTTGGCTTCAGTCTTCTAAGGCAGAAAAAAGTGCTGCGCTTGAATGATTCGATCTACATCCCCCTAGCAGCCGTCTCGCTTCTTGCTGGGGTTCACCTGTATGCAAATTCGATACTAGGCGTCGGCAGAAGGGATCCTGCTGGGGAGGTGATAACCTTTTTACGTGACATCGCAGCGAGGACTTGGGGTTATGCCAACGCTGGACAGACCTCAGTGCTCAACAACGATTGGCTTGCTCCCCTGCTCGGATTCCTGACATTCTGTGGTCCTCTCTTCCTGATCGCCCTCCTCAGTGGCATCATCGGGCCGTCGAGGCAAAGCTTCAGAGAACGCGTGCTTATCCTAATCATTGTTTCGTATGTGACTAGCCTACTGATTAGCCCCTCCATGCCATGGGATGACGGGGAGTTTCTGAATCGTTCATGGCCACTTCTCTGGTACCTGGGTGCCTGGGCTCTTCTCGACAGACCCCGGTTCAAGTTTGACCGAAAACAGCTTCAGCAGGTGTTGATCACTGGCTCAGTAATCGCGTTGATTCTTGGCTGGAGCATCCTACCGGCCCCCAAAAGAGAATCAATCGCAAGCCCATCCAGGCCAGAAGATTGGAGCAAATCATACTATCCAACAATCGTCAATTCAAGCGAAAAAAAGCTGGCGCAGGATCTGAAACGATCAGGTATCAATCCCTACTTCTTTGCCAGCAGTAGCCTGAAGAACAGCCATTCCAAGATTGATTTTGATGACATGCCATCCAGGCTCTCTGCCTTAAGCGGCGCGCGCCCATTGATATCCAGGGTGTTGTTTCAGAAATCTCTGGAGGTTCTCCAAGTCAAAAACGGCGTGGATCCGTCAGTCGAATCACGCTACAGCCAAATGTTGGTGAGCTATGGCACGGCATGTGAATCATCTGCTGGTGCAAACAGCCCGATCAAAGTGTTCCAACAGCCAGAGGCGGGCCCTGTGCAGAGTGTGTATGTCGTTTGTCAAGACCTAAAACCACCAAGCCAATGAGCTACCCGCCACGATCGAGCTCCGCTGCGTAGGAGATTGGCCACGAAAGTGCTGGGTCTGCTGCAACCAAGGGAAGCCTAACTATCGCCCCTTCAGAACCAGTCGCGCTGCTTGCCCCACTTGGCGAGCCGCTGCTTGTGCTGGCGTTCCCGCTCCTGCTGTTCCTTGATGGCCCGTTTGCGGGAATCATCATGGCGTTTTTTCTGCTGATCGCTGGCCCGCTGGCGTTCCTGCAACGACTGGCCGGCTTCCGTGGAGGCCATTAGCTTGCGCGAAAGCAGCCACTGGCGGCCCTGATAAACCGCCTGCAGCAACAGGGTGCGGCGACTACCCGGGCGCCGGGCACCGGCCGCGAAACACAGGGCCATGACCAGGGAACTGCAGGAGATCTGAACCGTGTTGATCACCTGGGCGAGCACCTGATCCGGGGGCAGAGAAGCGAGGGCGGTGCGGTTGTTGGACCTGGCCAGCTTGAGAGCCTGCAGCAATTGCTGCCGCACCCGCTCAAGCGGCAGAGCCTGATCCTGAAGTCCGAGAACCGGACCATCGAGAGCCTTCATGCGGGCCTGAAGGTCGTCCATGGTTGTGGCCTGTTCGATGGCCTGCTGCAGGGCGGCGAACCTGCGTTGATCGTTCTGAAGCTGGGTGGCCTGCTCCACCTTCGCCTGGCGGATGACCTTCCAGCTCGCGTGGGTCTGCAGGGGGATGATCAGCAGGAACAGCAGCACGGCCCCCAGGGCCAAGGTCTGGGATCGGTGCCGCCACCGCTGCAGCAGGGCCAGGCCTGGATCGATCTGGGGGGCCAGGCAGATCAGCATGAACCCCACCAGGGGGAAGCTCACGTTGGCGATGAGCTGGAGAATCACCCGCAGCTGCCATTGCGGATCGAGCAACTTGAGGGGCATCGCACCGCTGATCAGATTGATCAGGAACACGGCCAGCAAGCCGAAGGCCGTTGCGGCCACGGTGATGGCCGTGGCCGTTTTCTGGGCGGGGTCAATCAGATCCTGCAGATCAGGGGCTGGCTTGGATTGAGGCTCCATCAGGATCGAACGCAACAGGGCAATCACACCAACAGGTCAATAGCAAAAGAGCGCCTAATCAGGCGCTCCCAAGCAAACTTCTGATTCGATCAGCTTGAATCAGCCGACACCTTGCGGGACCGGCTCATCGTTCAGACTTGGGCAGCTGCTGCTGCCTTGCGAACCCGGCTACGAAGGCGACGGCTCCAACCAAAGGCTGTAGCGGTGGCCAAAACCGGTAGGGGAGCGGGGGTGAATTCCACGTCCATACTCTTGAGATAGAAGGAGCGGTTCTGCACGCTAAATCCAGTGTTCTCAATAGTAACCGTATCGCCGGGCTTGTAATAAACAGAGCCAGGGAATTTGTAGAGGGTGCCGCCGGCGACTGGAATGCTGTCATAGTCGAAAGTGGCGAACTGAGTGCCGTTCAACTTGAAGATCAGAGCGCCTTGATTGCTAATTTGAGAAGTAACCGTGATCTGATTCATGCTGTTCTGACCCACCCGGAAGCCCTGCAGGAAAAGCCGCTGGTTGAAGTTCAGATCAATATTGCCCTGGGACAAAATGCCGTTAACGCCTGGAAGCAGGGTAGATCGCCCGCAAGTACCAGCATTCACAATACTCGACTTGGCTATGCAAATGCCACTGCCATTGTTGTCAATTGTTTTTGTTGCATTAGTAAGTCGGGCCCTGGCATTGGAAAAGGTGGCCAGAACTCCGAAGCCCCCATTGAACGTGCGGCTGGTTTGGTTCGAAACTTGGGTCGCGGACGAGAAATCCACCGTGGTCTGGAAAGCCCTGACCGGAGCAGCGCTGATGGCCAGAGAAGCCACACCCATGCCGATGGCGGCTAGGGCGCTTACTCGGCTCAAGCCACCCTGAGCAGCCGAGTGGATCGAATGCCTGGGCTGTGAAAGGTGGCCTTGCACGGAAAAGCACCGTAAGTGATGTACATCGCCTCACCATAAGAAAACAGACCCAGTTTGGAACCCCTTCGGGTTTTTATGTCGGACTCCCCACTCCAGGCGCCACGCTCGATCGGTCCGGATCCTCCGGCAGCCCCCGCAGTCCCAAGGCCAACCTGCGGGCCCCCAGCAGCAGGGGGTAGAGGCGCCGGGCCCGCACCGGATCGGCGAACAGGGGCGTGAGCAGCGCCAGCAGGGGGCCGCTGGGGGCCATCCGGCCGCAGATCCACTGGATCGCGGCAGCCCCATGGTGAATGCGCCCCCCTTCGAGCACGATCGCGCCGCGGCTCAGCGGATAGCCCCGATCCGCCAGCTCCCGCCGCAGGCCATGGTCGCGGCGGCCATCGCAGAGCTGCAGGCCGGGAATGCCGCCGCGCAGCTCGCTCAGGGCGGCGAAATGGTGGCAGAAGGGACAGGCGCCATCGAACACCAGCAGCGGGCCGGCAGCGGGGGTAGGCGGAGAATGGGCCGGCACCACAGCGTTCACATGGCCTCGCAATCTCCACTCTGGCGCGGCCTGCATGGCTGCTGCGGCCTACATGGCTGCCGCGGGGCCGGCCCCTTCCCCGGAACCCCCGGCGGAGGGAATCCGGGCGGCGCCCCGCGGCGATCTCCCCCCGCCATGGCCCGGAGGCTGGCCCGAGGATTGGCCCAGAGGCGCTTCCCCGAGTTGGGCCGGCAATGGGCCCAGGAGTGGGGCCGGGCTCTCCAGCCGCTCCTCTCCCTTGCCCTGCTGCTCTGCTGCCTCGCAGCAGCCCCCGCCCTGGCCCAGGCCGCCGAATCCGGCCCCGCGGCGGTGGCGCCAGCCACCGCCCCTGCAGTCCGCTATCGCTGCGGCGGCGATCTCCTGCTGGCTCGAAGCGAGAACGGCGCCGTGGATGCAGTGGCGATCCCCAACACCAGCGCCGGCACCCCACCCGGCGCCTTCGTGGTGCTGGAGTGGCGCGGCATCAGCCTGCAGCTGCCCCGCACCAACAACGCCGGCGCCCCGAGCTACACCGATGGCCGCTGGTGGTGGAGCCTCGAGAATCCCGACCAGCCCCGCTTCCGGATGCGCCGGGGGGCCATCGAGGAGTTCCCCTGCAGCCGCGAACCCTGAGCCCCGTTGGCCCCCTCAGGGCCGGGTCTTGGCCGTGAGCAGCCGGTCGGCCCCATCCCAGCTCCAGCGCGGCACCACCGGCGAACCGGCGGGAAGCTTTCGCCAAGCGGCCAGGTCGGGCTGCAAACCCTGCTGTAGGTAGGCACGCGCCGCCGCGATCCGGCGCCCATGGCCGGGATGGGTGCCGCCGGGATCCTCCGGGGCGTAGTCGCCATCGAGTTCGGCGGCCGCCTGCAGCTGGCGGATGCAGGCGGCGGGGTCATGGCCGGCGATGGCAGTCATCAGCAGCCCCGCCGCCAGGGCGGCCAGGACCCCAAGCCCACGCGGCCCGCACGAGGTTCCAGGTGCCCGACGCCGGAAGCAATGCCGCGGTGAAGCGGGGAATCGCGATGAAGCGGGCAGTCGGGCGCCTGCAAGTGGCGGGCACGGGACCATCGCGGAACGGGCGCCGGCGGATTCTTCCCAGCCTGGAGCCCATGGTTCCTCCCCCGCCAACCCCGAAGGCTCCACGGCGCCGCCCCCACGATCAGGATGGTCCTCCCCTAGGTGCAGCAGCGTGTCGGACCATGGCCCCGGGCCCGAGCGAGCGCCCTCGATGGGGCGGAGCAGGGTTGGCTGGCCTGGCTGGCGACCCCGCCGGTCCCTGGCCCTGGCCTTGCTGGCGGTCCTCCTGCCGCTGGGTCTTCCCGCCCTGGCCAGCCGGCCGGATCCCGCCAGCGCCGCCCTCTCCCTCTGCGTGATCACGCCCCGGATCACCGACCCCGGCGGCCGCCCACCAGCGGCGCTGGTGGCGGTGAGCCGGCCCACCCTCTTTGTGGTGGAACCCCTGATCGAGCTGCAGATCCTGGAGGGGAACCGCCTGCTGTGGCGTCAGGGCCCGCTGGCCGGCAGCCCCCGGCCAGCGGCGGGGGCGCCCTTCGGAGCGCTCCCTGCCGGCACGATCGAAGGGCCAGTTCCCTGGCCCCTGGCGCCGATCCGCCCCGGGCAGACCCTCACCCTGCAGCTTCGGCCGCTGGAGGGCAGTCCCAACGGCTTCGCCGTGGTGCGCCTGATCGGCTCCCCCGCCGGGCAACTCGCCCGGGGCGACGCCCTGCTGGCCGGACTGGGGCGCGATCCGCACCGCTGGCGCCTGGCGGTGGAGGCCGCGATGGAGCGGGGCGACCTGCCCCTGGCCTCAGCCCTGCTGTTCGCCTTCGAGGGGCCCGGCGCTCCGGATCTCAATGCCCTGCGGCTCACCGTAATCCGCCGCAGCTGCCAGCCGGCGGATGGCCCGCCGCGCTGACCCCCGCCGGCAACCACGCTGTCATCCCGAAGCCCAGAGCTGAAGCGGGTGAGTGGCCAGGTAACTCCCCGGTTCCCCCACGGCCGCGTCGGGGCCTGGGGTCTGCCAGCGTGAACACCCGTCCCTTCCCCCATGACCCCCGGCACCCCCGCCAGCGCCCCCTCCACCGTCGGCGAGTCCAGGGCTGGCGGCGTGTCTCGGACCCACGGCACGGGCCCCAGCCCGGGGCTGACGGTGCCGATCAGCGCCATGCGAGCCGCGGTGAGCCGCGGCGATACCCGACCCCGCTCCTGGCGCACCGACCAGCTCGAGCGCCTCAGCCGCCTGCTCAGCCAGCACGAGGAGGAGGTGATGGCCGCCCTCGCCGCCGACCTCGGCAAACCGGCCACCGAGGCCTACTTCGAACTCGTGGCGGTGCGGCACGAGCTAGCCCACAGCCGCCGCCACCTGGCCCGCTGGATGCATCCCCAAGGGATCGGCCTGCCGGCCTGGGCCCAGCCGGCCAGCGCCCGGGTGGTGTGCGAACCCCTGGGCTGTGTGCTGATTCTCGGCCCCTGGAACTACCCCTTCCAGCTGTGCCTCCATCCCCTAGTGAGCGCCCTAGCGGCGGGGAACACGGCCGTGCTCAAGCCCTCCGAACACGCCCCGCGCACCGCCGAGCTGATCGCCAGCCTCATTCCCCGCCATTTCGCCCCGGAAACGGTGCAGGTGGTGCTCGGTGATGGAAGCGTGGCGGCCGCGCTGCTGGAGGAACGCTTCGACCACATCTTCTTCACCGGCGGGGAACGGGTGGGATCCCTGGTGATGGCCGCTGCCGCCCGGCAGCTCACGCCGGTGACCCTGGAACTGGGCGGCAAGAGCCCCGCCATCGTGCTAGCCGATGCCGACCTGGAGGTCACGGCGCGGCGGCTGGCCTGGGGCAAGGGTCTCAACGCCGGCCAAACCTGCGTGGCCCCCGACCATCTCCTGGTGGTGCCCGAGGTCCGCGAGCCCCTGGTGGCGGCGATCAAGCGGGAGTTTGAGCGTCTCTATGGCAGCGATCCCCTCGCCAGCCCCGACCTCGGGGCGATCGTGAACGAGCGACGTTTCTCGCACCTGAGCACCCTGCTGGAGGGGGCCGCCGGCCGGGTGCTGGCGGGAGGCCAGACCGATCCGGCCCGGCGGCGGATCAGCCCCAGCCTGATCGCGGTGGAGGATCCCGATCACGATCCCCTGATGCAGGAGGAGCTGTTCGGCCCCCTGCTGCCCCTGGTCACGGTCGCCGACCTGGAGGAGGCGCTCCAACGGATCCGCCAGGGTGCCAAGCCGTT
This sequence comes from Cyanobium sp., assembly GCA_040399305.1. Lineage (GTDB taxonomy): Bacteria > Cyanobacteriota > Cyanobacteriia > PCC-6307 > Cyanobiaceae > Cyanobium. Next base: position 8,554 of record JBBASH010000069.1, on the reverse strand, counting down.
GGCTCTCTACCTCTTCAGCCGCAGCCGAGGGGCCCAGGAGCGCCTCCTGGCCACCACGAGCTCGGGCAGTGTGGCCTTCAACGATGTGGTGCTGCAGGCCGGGATGGTGAACCTCCCCTTCGGAGGCGTGGGGGCCAGCGGCATGGGGGCCTACCACGGCGAAACCGGATTTCGCACCTTCTCCCACCACCGCAGCGTGGTGTCGCGCCCATTCCGCTTCGACCTGCCCTTCCGCTACCCCCCCTACGGCAACCGACTCGCGCTCCTAAAGCGACTGCTGGGTTAGCTGGTGCTTCAGGCTGCGGCATCCAGGCCCCATTCCGGGAGATTCGTCTGAGGGGGGGGCTGGGCGAGACCTTGCGGGACCCTTAACGTGCCGCCATTGCCTTTCCGGGTGCCCATGCGCCGTTCCCTCGCCGCCCTCGCCATCGCCCTGGTACTGCCGCTGCCGGCCCTGGCCGGTGATGTCACGGTGAAACCGGGCGAGACCCTCTCGGAAATCGCCGACCGGCTCGGCATCAGCACGAAGCGGCTGATGGAGCTAAACGGCATCAGCAAGGCCGACCACGTGGAGGTGGGCCAGAAGCTGAAGGTGCCCGGCCGAGCGGGCTCCAGCAACCGCTCCTCCGGAAGTGGCGCCGTGGCCACCGGCAGGGTGACCGTGCGGGAGGGCGACACCCTCTCGGAAATCGCCAACCGTCAAGGCATGAGCCTCAACCAGCTGATCGCCCTCAATGGCCTCAGCAAGGCCGACCACGTCGAGGTGGGCCAGACCCTCAAGGTGACCGGCCGAGCAGGTTCCAGCAGCCGCCCCTCCGGCAGTGGCGCCGTGGCCACCGGCCGGGTAACCGTGCGGGAGGGCGACACCCTCTCCGAAATCGCCAGCCGTCAAGGCATGAGCCTCAACCAGCTGATCGCCCTCAATGGCCTCAGCAAGGCCGACCACGTGGAGGTCGGCCAGACCCTCAAGGTGACCGGCAAGGTGGCGACAGCCCCAGCCCCGTTCCGTAAGGGCGCCAACGTGCACGTGGTGCGCTCCGGCGAAAGCCTCTCGGCCATTGCCGATGGCTACGGGGTGCCGATGAGTCGCCTGGTGGCCATCAATTCCATCAACGATCCCGACCACGTGGAGGTGGGCAGCCAGCTCAAGCTCAAGGGAGAACCGGCGGCGCCCCGACCCCGGCCCGTGGTGGCCGCGTCGCCCCGCCCCGTAGTGGCCGCCGCTCCCCGGCCGACTCCGGCTCCGGCCCCCCGGGAGCGCCCGGTCCAGGCCGAGGCTCCCCGGCCGGAACCCGCCGCAGCAGCCGAAGTGCCGAAGACCAGCCAACCGGTGGTCACCCAGGCGATCGCCAGCGCCACCACCGCTGTCGCTCCAGCCAGCAGCACCACCGCCCCAGCGGCCTCCTCCTGGCAGCCCACCCCGGCGGCGACCGCCAGCCGGCCGATCACCCCCGCCTCCACCGCGGTGGCAGCCCCGGTCCGCACGACCCCCGTGGCCAGAACCCCGATCGCCGCCGCCACGGCTGCCGCCAGTACCCCGATCGCCGCCGCCATCCCGGTGGCGGCGGCCGTGCCCACCCCCCGCCCGAGCACCGCGGCAGCGAGCATCAATCCGCGCCCCGTGGCCCCGCAGACCCGAACAGCGGCGCCGGCCGCTGCCCAGGTCAGCGCACCCGCCGCCGTGGTAGCCACCAGCAGCTGGCGCCGCTACGGCCCCCTCCAGGTCGACTGGTCGAACTGGCAGCCGATGGGCGGCAGCCTGGTGGCACCGATCCTCAATGCCAAGGGCGACACCCTCTATCTGGCGATCAACTGCGGAGCCCGCAAGATGAATGCCACCAGCGCGGCTGGCGACTGGCGCACCTGGGATGACCCCCAGGCCGACTTCGAGCGGCGGCTCGTGAACGATCTCTGCAGCAGCCGCGGCTGATCAGCGCCAGGCCCGCTTCGGCCCGGAGCTGATCCGCAGGTCGGGAGCGGGCCCCGCCGCACTCAGGACCCTCAGGCCGCCCAGTGCAGGGGCCAAGGATCCCTGAGGTAGTGCTCGGCCACCGGCCGCAGCCAGAGCCGCTGGGAGCCATCGTCGCTCTCGCTGAGCAGCTCCTCCTGCACCAGGCGGCGGGCCAGCCAGGCCCAGCGCTCCTGGTCGAGGCCAGAGCCTTCCGCCAGCTGTTCGGCCAGGCTGCGCAGATCCCGCCCCCGTCGGGCCTCGAGGGCCTGGAGCACCATGCCCACCTGGGTCGACCAGTCGGTGGCACGGGAACGGCGCAGGCAGGTGTCGCAGCCACCGCAGGGGGGAACCAACTCCCCCACCGCCAGGAGCAGGGCCTGCTCGCGGCAGTCCTCGCCCTCCGCCACCGCTTCCATGCGGCGCAATTGCCGCTGGGCCTGTTCCTGACGCACCCGTTCCGCCTCCTGGAGTGCCTCCGGTCCCGGCTGCCCCGAGGAGCGGATCGCCCAGCCCAGGCTCACCCGGTCGGCTGGATCGAAGAACACCAGGCAGCGGGCTGGCAGACCATCGCGACCGGCTCGGCCGGATTCCTGCAGGTAGCCCTCGGGACTGGCCGGCAGATCGAGATGGAGCACCAGACCCACATCGGGGCGATCCACCCCCATGCCGAAGGCCACGGTGGCCACGAGCACCGGTGTGGGGTGGTCCTGGAAGTGCTGCAGCGCCAGCTGGCGACTTTCAGGATCCAGGCCGGCGTGATACGCGATCGCCTCGATGCCGGCCCCCCCGAGCCGGGTTGCCCATTGCTCCACCGAGCGGCGGGTGCGGGCATAGATCAGCACGGCGCCCCTGGCCCCGTGAACCGCCTCCAGTACCTGGGGCAGGGGATCGGCGGGCCGCAGGGCCATGCCATAGCTGAGGTTGGGGCGGCGGGCCGAACGCACCTGCACCAGCGGGCTACGGAGCTGGAGCAGGCGGATGATGTCGGCCCGGACCTGGGGCCCGGCTGTGGCGCTCAGGGCCACCAAGGGCACCCCGGGGCAGAGGGAACGCAGCTGGCCCAGACGCCGGTAGTCGGGCCGGAAATCGTGGCCCCAGGCGCTGATGCAGTGGGCCTCGTCCACCGCCAAGGCCACCAGCTGGCCCGCTTCGATCACATCCTCGAGCAGCTGGCGGGTGGCTTCCGCCTGTAACCGCTCCGGAGCGAGATAGAGCAGGCGCAGGCGGTGATCCCGCAGGCGCTCCAGCAGCTGGCGGCGCTCCTGGGGGGGGAGGCCCCGGTACAGACAGGCGGCCGCGATGCCACGGCGCTGCAACTGGCTCACCTGGTCCTGCATCAGGGCCACCAGGGGTGACACCACCACCACCAGCCCCTGGCGCACCAGGGCCGGCAGCTGATAACAGAGCGACTTTCCAGCCCCGGTGGGCAGCACCGCCAGGCAGTCGCGGCCGGCCACCAGCGCCTCCACCACGGCCCGCTGGCCCGGCCGGAAGCTCTCCCAACCAAAGTGTCGCTGCAGCGCCTGGGCGAGCGGATCGTCCGGCACCAACAGCCCCCATCCCTGGTGTAGCTGGCACCCTACCCGCCCCAGGGGTGGCGGCGCCTGATGTGCCCCCGGCGGCCAGCGGGAACCTCAGCCGGAGCGCTCCCGCCGTTCCGCCCGACCCGCGGGGCGCCCGACAACCGCTCCCCAGTCGAAGGGCTGCTCGCCGAGGAGCGGCAGCTGCAGCGCTACGTCGAAGCGATCAGCGAACTGGCCAGGTCCGATGCCCTGATCGCCCCGGCGCGGCGTCAACGGGCCGGGGGTTCAGCGGGGAGCCCCATCGCCGCCTTCCCGCGAGGGCAGCGGTGGCGCCTCCAGGCGATCGGCCGACTCCTCCACCAGCTGCAGCCGCAGCCGCTTGCCCCCCGCCAGCTCGCCGAGGGACACCCGCAGGGTGCTGCCGCTGAGGCTCTGGAGGGCGGTGAGCAGCTCCCGGAGGTGGGGGGTGCTGCTGCCGCTCTCCACCCAGAGGCGTTCCTGCAGGCCCCCGAGCCGGCGCCAACTGGTGTGAAGCTTGAGCACGGCGCTCTCTAGGGCCTGGGCCTGGCCCACGGCATCGGCCAGGAGGCCCAAAACATCGAGCCGCTGCGACTCCTGGAGAGCCTTCTCGAAATCCAGGTCCCCCTGTTGGAAGGCGCGCACGGCCAGGCTGGCCTCGGCGGCGCGGTGCAGCCAGCGGGCCGTGTGAGTCACATCCTTCACCCGATCGAGCTCAGGCTCCTCCCGCAGCACCCGGCGCAGATCGTCCTGCTGCTCCTCCGGGAGGCGGGCCAGTTCCTTCACCAGGGGGGCCACGGCCCGAGGGGGCAGCAGGTTTTCGGCGGTGCGTTGGCGAATCTCCTCGGGCAGCAGGGGGCTGGTGGCGGCCAGGAACTCATCCGAGAGCCGCCGCACCTGCTTGCGGGTGATCGGCAGGCCCCCGTTGGCGGCCTCGCTGATCATCTGCTGCACCTCCGGCTCCGCCTGGGCCGTTTCCAGAAAGGCCCGCTTGGAGAACTGATTCACGCTGTCGGGCTCCAGCAGCCCCTCCCCCACCAGGTTGTCAGCCGAATCGGCCAGCTGGATCAGGGTGTAGGCGCGGGTCTTGCTGATCTCCCGCTCCCGCAGCCACTGCAGGAAGCCGGTGCCGCGTCCCTCGCCGCCGCGCTTCTCGCGGTCCCGCACCGCCCGGAGAATGCGGCCGCGCCAGATCTCAGTCTGGAGATCGAAGCGGTCGCACACCGCCCAGGCCTCCTCCAGGCGAGCCAGAAACTCCATCGTGCTGATGTCGTCTTGGCCGGGATCGGGCAGATCGAGGCTGAGCACGGGAGCCTCGGCGGAGACCATGGAAGCGCGGCAGGGAACGAAGGGCGATGCTGCCACGCCCTTCCGCCGGGAGGCTCCGCATCGCCCGCCATCGCCCCCCGCACCACGCCCGCTCCGAAGGCGGTTGATGGCCCTCGGGCCCTCAGGGTGCCGCCGCAGGGTGGGCACGGCTGGCCCGGCGTGCCCCTGGCTGCCGGGCCAGAATTCACCGGCAACACCCGTTGTGCCCGAGGGGGGAGCTTATGGCTGCTGGGCTTGCCCATTTAGCCAGGCATCCTGCAAGGGCTAATCAAGGCGCCGACCGGCAGAGGCCCCGGCGACGAGAAGATGCAGGCCAATGAGAGCGCCGCGGTGCCCTCCCGAATCGCAGACCCCGGGCAAGAACAAGCCCCTCCGCATCACCCCGAATGGCGGAGCGGAGAGCAAACGACGAATCGTGACGTCCCCGCGTTGCAACCCGCCCCGCACCGGTATGGTCAGGCCGAAAGCCACCCGATCCGACGCAGCAGCGATGGCCATCTCCCGCGGCGACAAAGTGCGCATCAAGCGCCCCGAGTCCTACTGGTTCAATGATGTGGGCACCGTGGCCTCCATCGATACCTCCGGCATCCGCTATCCGGTTGTGGTGCGCTTCGACAAGGTGAACTACACCGGCATCAGCGGCACCGAAGGCGGCCTCAACACCAACAACTTCGCCGAGAGCGAGCTCGAGAAGGCCTGAGGCCGCCGGCCATAGCCTTTCGGCACCGAGCCCTTCAACCCCGACGACCTCGCCGTGCCTGAATTGCCCGAGGTCGAAACCGTTCGACTGGGTCTGCAGCGTCAGACCCAGGATTTTTTAATTGCCAAGGTTGAGGTGCTCCGCGACCGGGCGATCGCCGCGCCCCCCGATCCGGCCCTCTTTCGCCTGGCCCTGGAGGGCTGCAGGATCGAGCAATGGAGCCGACGCGGCAAGTACCTGCTGGCGGAGCTGCGCGATTCCGATGGCCAGCAGGCGGGGATCTGGGGGGTGCATCTGCGCATGACCGGCCAATTCCTGTGGCTTGAGGCTCCCGAAGGGGCCGAGAGCGGCCTAGGAGATCCCGGTCCCGGTCAACACACGCGCGTGAGGCTCTGGGAGCAGAGCGGCGCGGAGCTGCGCTTCATCGACACCCGCAGCTTTGCCCAGATGTGGTTCGTACCGCCCGGGAGAGCCGTGGAGAGCGTGATCACCGGGCTGGCGAGGCTGGGACCGGAGCCGTTTGCTCCTGGCTTCAGCGCCTCCTACCTCCAGGAACGGCTGCGTGGCTCCCGTCGACCGATCAAGAGTGCTCTGCTGGACCAATCCCTGGTGGCGGGCATCGGCAACATCTATGCCGATGAATCCCTCTTTGCTGCCGGAATCCTCCCCCAGACCGTTAGTGGCCAGCTGGGTAGCCAAAGGCTGGAGCGGCTACGGGGGGCGGTGGTGGAGATCCTGCAGACCAGCATCGGCGCCGGTGGCACCACCTTCAGCGATTTCCGGGATCTCACGGGCACCAACGGCAACTATGGCGGCCAGGCCTGGGTCTACAGGCGAGGCGGCCTGCCCTGTCGTCGCTGCGGAACCCCCCTGATGCGCGATCGGCTGGCTGGACGCAGCACCCATTGGTGCCCCAGCTGCCAGACGTGAAAGTCCTGTGAAATTCGCTGGGGAGGTGATGCCGATGGGCCGCCTGGGTGAGTCCTTCGGTCAGCCAAGGGTGGGCTGCATGGAACACTCGCGGTGGCTTAACCGCTCGCCGCCTAGCCTGTTTCCTGCCTGGGGAGCCGCGCCCCGTGCCGATTTTTGCCCCGTGCGCACCGACCCGCCGTGCCCCCCGTGCCCTCGCCAAACAGCAACGCCGCCGCCACCTTCTCTTTGGAAGGAGCCTGTCGGAGGCCAGCGGGTGAACCCAACGACCCCGAACCAACCGAGGGAGTCCCTGGTCCTTGGCTGAGCGAGGGCGATGAAGGCAAGCTCAGGGAGGAACTCTGCGAGGCGATGGCCGCCATTCACCAGCGGGGGTGGTGTGATGGCACCGGGGGCAATTTCAGCTGCGTGCTCATGCGGAAGCCCCTGCAGCTGCTGATGGCGCCCAGTGGCGTGGACAAGGGCAGGGTGCAGCCGCAGGAGCTGATCGTGGTGGATGGCGAAGGCCAGGTCCGCCTTGGAAGCGGCAGGGCCAGCGCCGAAACCCTGCTCCATCTCGCCATCGTGAAGGAAACGGGGGCTGGTGCCGTGCTCCATACCCACTCCCAGGCCGGAACCTTGCTATCCCAATGGTGCTGGGAGTGGGCGGCGCGCTCCCCGCTGGCAGCCCGGACCACCAACGCAGCCGAGGAGTTCCAGGAGGAACGGGATGGAGCCCAGGAGCTCCAAACAAGGGCAAGGTCTCGATCACAACAGGCAGAGGCAGAGGACTTCGAAGTGGCCGGTGGAGAAGAGGGAGTCGCCTATCTCGAGCTGCGCAACCTCGAAATGCTGAAGGGCATTGCCGGGATCAGCACCCACCGGAGCGAGGTGCGGATTCCGGTTCTGGCGAACGACCAGGATCTCGCCAGACTCAGCCTCAGGGCCTCTCCCCACCTGGGCAGGGCTCCCGCAGGACTGCTGATCGCCGGCCATGGCCTTTATGCCTGGGGGCAGGAGCTGAGCGAGGCCCGTCGCCATTTGGAGATCCTCGAGTTTCTGCTGGAGCAGCGGTGGCGCCAGCTCCTCCTGGAGGCCCTGGTGGAGCGAGGCTTGGGCTCAGCTCCAGCCAACCTGGGGCAGGGGAGCTAAGGCGATGAACAAGATTCTGTGGGAGGGGGTCAGCCATGTGCTGCTCGACATCGAAGGCACCACCTGCCCGGTCAGTTATGTGGCCGAGACCCTGTTCCCCTACGCCAGCGCCAACCTCTCCCCTTACTTAGAGGCCCATCAGCAGGAGGCCAAGATCAGAGCGTTGATCGAAGAACTCGAGACTCTCTGGCAGCAGGACACCGATCAGGAGGCCAAGGATCTACTCAGCCACTCCAGGCAGTCCGCCGAGCAGAGCAGCGTGGGGGAGATCCTCCCCTACCTGAGGTTCCTGATCCGCTGCGATCGCAAGGTGACGCCACTGAAGGATCTTCAGGGAAAGATCTGGGCCGAAGGCTATGCAAGAGGTGAACTGGTTGGTCCCCTGTTTGAGGATGTGCCCCCAAGCCTGAGGCGATGGCAGCAGAAGGGGGTGATCCTTGCCGTGTATTCCAGCGGTTCGATCGCAGCACAACAGTTGATCTATCAGCACAGCAACCGCGGCGATCTGCGCGCCCTATTCAGCCACTGGTTCGATACCCATACGGGCTCAAAGCACGATCCCAGCAGCTACACCCTGATTGCTGAGATGATGGGATGTGCGCCCCAGGCCATCCTGTTTGTGAGTGACTCACACGCTGAACTTGAGGCAGCGAGCCAGAGCGGGCTCCAGGTCGTCTGCAGCCACCGCGAGACAGGCGCATTCGAAAAGAGGGAGGCCTACGCAACCATCCAAGATTTCAACCAGATCAGCCTGAAGCTCCCGCCTGAACGATCGGTGATCAAAGCAGAAACGGCTTGAGCCGCCCCAACCAGCAACCATTGCCCCAGTCAAGGGCTTGTGGCCTGATGGGTCTACTCAGCAACGAGGCACCAGGCCTGCCTGATAGTCCCGCTCAGCAACCATCCTCCCAGGCCAAGCCTCCGATCCACAGGCACAAAAAAAGCCACCCATTGGGGTGGCTTTTTCAGCGT
>JBBASH010000068.1:0-16743 GCA_040399305.1 Cyanobium sp. | reverse complement strand
CGAAGGCGGCCTGATAGTTGGCGGCGGAGGCCCGCAGGGGTGGGGCCAGGGCGGCGCTCCAGGCCTCCAGGGCGGCCGCGGCTCCGGCGGCGGGGGCGGCGGGGAGCACCAGGGGATGGGCCTTGGTGCGGATCACATGGTCCGGGGTGGCGACGCCGCGGCGGGCCCAGTCGGCGAGGCGGGCGTCGTCGACCACGGCGCGGGCTAACGGGGTGGCGCGCAGATCCAGGAGCCAGTGGGAGCGGGAGCCGGCGGCATTGGCGGCCCGGCCCAGGGCACCGCGCAGGCGCGGCAGCAGCGCCGCCGCAGGGGCCGGGCGCTCCGGCACCGCCGCGGGCTGGCTGAGGCGGTTCCCCGTGGCCAGGTGCTGCTCGGCCAGCCGGACCAGCTCGATCATTCGCTCGTAGCTCTGCTGCGCCGTGGCCCCGAAGGAGAAGAGGCCATGCTTGAGCAGCACCATGCCCTCGAGCTCCACGCCGCTGGCAGCGGCCCGCTCGGCGGCCGCCTCGTAGAGAGCGGCGCAGGACTGGGCCAGGGCGAAGCCGGGCATCACGTAGGGCACCAGCACCACCCGCTCACCAAACACCTGGCGGCAGACCGCGGCGGCATCGGGCTGGTCGGCCAGGGCCAGCAATGCCGAGGAATGGGTGTGGTCCACGAAGGTGTGGGGCAGGAAGGCGTGCAGCAGCGCCTCCACCGAGGGGTTGGGGGCGGCCGGATCGATCAGGTTGTTGCGCTGGGCCGCCACCATCGCCTCATCGCTGAGGGATTCCAGAACCCGCAGGGCGCGCAGGGGCTCCAGGCGCACCGCCGGGTGGCCGGGGGGCTCGATCGTGCCGAGGTCCCAGCCAGAGCCCTTGACGCAGAGCACCGGAATCGTTTCACCGAGCAGGCCGGTGACCGTGGTCTTCACCGAGGTGTTGCCGCCACCGTGCAGCACCAGGTCGGGGTCGGCGCCCAGCAGCCGGGCGGAGTAGGTGCGCAGGGCCAGGGGCTCGGCCACGCCCTGGGCGCCGTAATGGGCCACGGCCGCCGCGGCCTCGGCATCGGACCAGCGGTTGAGCACGGGCATGGGGCGGCCAGGGGAAGTGCCGCTGAGGCTACGGGTGCCGGGGGGGGCCGCCGCAAGTGACCCAGACCGAGACGGCGCGAAGCGGCATCCGCGCACCGGGACCGAGGGGGATGGGATCGACCGAAGGGAGCGGCGCCGGGGGGCTACTCCGGGCAGGAGCGCCAGCCCTCGGCGAAGGGTGCCTCCTGCGCCAGCCGGGCCGTGATGCGCTCGGCCAGGTCGGATTCGAGCAAGGCCACCGCCAGGCCGGTGGCGATGCGGGCGGCCACGCCGCGCACCTCAGCGGGAGTGGAACCTGCGGCACCGTTCGGCGCCTCTTGCAGGGCCTCGGCGGTGAGGGTGGAGAGGGTGTCGAGCAGGGAGTCGCCCAGGGGGTCGGCCAGCGGATCTCCCTCCAGCAGGCGCGCGATCACACCGGCCTCCAAACCACCGGGAGGAACGCCGGGGGTGAGGGCCACCAGCCGGGGCTGTGCTGGCGGGGTGGCGCCTTCGGCCTGCGGCGTCGACACAACCGGGCCGAGCGACCGGCGCAGCGGGACGGGCAGCACGTGCTCACGGATCATGCCGACGTTGTGCGATGTCCTGGAGGAATGCTGTCGCAGCCGCTGCCGGCGCGCCAGGGATGGGACCGGTGCCCGAGCTGGCTGGGGTGGGACGGCGGGTTCCTAAATGGAACGCGGTGATGGGACCGTGATGGGTTGGCGCTCAACCGGGAGCGCCGGAGCAGGCCATCGCCCAGCGAGGCGGGAAGACTCCAATCAACAAACAGCAGATTGGCTTGCCATCGCTACCTTTTCCGCAGACGGTATGGCGACCGGAGACCCCTCCCAACGCCCCAGTCAGTCTCCCCGGAGCGTTGTCGCCCCGGTGCCCTGCGTTCCTGCCCCCCAACCCGCGATGGCCCTGCGCACCCTTCTCTTCCTGATCACCAACCTGGCGGTGGTGCTCACGATCTCCCTGATCCTCAACCTGCTCACCGCCATCGGGCTGCTGCCCCCCGACCTGCCGCTGCTGCCCCTGTTGGTGGGCAGCTTCGTGTGGGGCGTGCTGGGGGCCTGGATCGCGCTGCAGTTTTCGGCCGAATCAGCCAAGCGGATGATGGGCATCCAGCTGGTGGGCCAGGGCGGCGGATCGGCTGAAAGCTGGCTACACGGCACGGTGGCGGGCCTGGCCCAGAAGGCCGGTCTGCCGATGCCCGAAGTGGGCATCTACGGCTCACCGGAATGGAACGCCTTCGCCACCGGACCCTCCCCCAACCGGGCCCTGGTGGCGGTGTCCACGGGCATCCTCAAGGGGATGCCGCCCGCGGAGCTGGAGGCGGTGCTCGCCCATGAGATGAGCCACGTCGCCAACGGCGACATGGTGACCATGACCCTGCTGCAAGGGGTGATCAACGCCTTCGTGATGTTCCTCTCGCGAGCGGTGCTGTTCCTGCTGCCCCGCGGCGACCGGGAGGACGGCCGCGGCATGGCGCCACCGCCCACGATGCTGCTGATCTGGCCCCTGGAGATCCTGCTGGGGATTCTCGGCTCGCTGATCACCGCCTGGTTCTCCAGGCACCGCGAATTCCGCGCCGATGCGGGCGCCGCCCGGCTCACCAGCCCCGGAGCCATGGTGGGGGCCCTGCAGAGCCTGGGGGGGGTGGAAAATCTGCAGGATCCCCGCGATGAACCCACCCTGGCGACGCTCAAGATCAACGAGCCGCCGGGCTTCCTGCGCCTGTTCGCCAGCCACCCGCCGCTCGAGACCCGCATCCGGGCCCTGCAGCAGGCCTCCGGCCAGGCGAAGGCTTGGTGAGAAGCGGGCGGCGAGCGCACCCGAACCTGCGGTAGTGAGGGTTGCCCCTCGGCCTTGCACGGCCCCTGTGCTCGCCAGCCCCTGAAGCGGGCCGGGGGGCAGAGGCCCTTCCATTCGCTCGCCAGACAGCATCGCAAAGGAGGCCGCTCGCGGTGGATCGGGCGCAGGCGTTCTCGATCCATCGGGGACGATGGAGAGCAACGACCCCAGGCCACCCATGAAAGCGATTGCGGCCTACGGCGGCCTTCCCAACAGCGATCCAGAGGCCTTTGCCTTGGTGGAGCTTCCCGATCCGATTCCCGGCCCCCACGACCTGCTGGTGCGGGTCGAGGCGGTGGCGGTGAATCCCGTGGACACCAAAGTGCGCTCCGGCCTGCCGGGCCCCGGGGCTGGCGCCCCGCCGCGGCTGCTGGGCTGGGATGCCGCCGGGGTGGTGGAGGCCACCGGGGATGCGGTGGAGCGCTTCGTTCCGGGCGATCGGGTGTGGTTTGCCGGCGACATCAGCCGGCCGGGTTGCAATGCCGAGCGGGTGCTGGTGGAAGAGGCGATCTGCGGCCACCGCCCCACCAACCTGAGCGCCGCAGAAGCGGCGGCCCTGCCCCTCACTGGCCTGACGGCCTGGGAGGCGCTGTTCGAGCGGCTGGGGCTGGATCCCGAGGGAGCCGATGCGAGCCGCAGCTTGCTGATCCTGGGCGGTGCCGGTGGGGTGGGTTCGATGGCGATTCAGCTGGCGCGACGGGCCGGCCTGGTGGTGATCGCCACCGCCTCCCGGCCGGAAAGCCTGGCCTGGTGCGCGCGGATGGGCGCCAGCCACGTTGTGGACCACAGCCAGCCCCTGGCCCCCCAGCTGGCGGCCCTGGGCCTGCCGGAGGTGGACACGATCGCCAACTTCAGCGACACCGACGCCTACTGGCCGGCCATGGCCGAACTGATCCGGCCCCAGGGCGCCATCGTGGCGATCGTGGGCAACCGGGCGCCGCTGGATCTCAACCTGCTCAAGGCCAAAAGCGTGAGCTTCCACTGGGAGTTCATGTTCACCCGGCCCCAGTTCCACACCCCCGACCGGGGCCGGCAGGGGGAGATCCTGGAGCGGCTGGCGGAGCTGGTGGAGGCCGGGGAGATCATCAGCACGGCGGTGACCCGCCTGGAGCCGATCAGCCCTGGGAACCTCGCCCAGGCCCACGCTCTGCTGGAGGGGGGCCGGACCCTGGGGAAGATCGTGCTGGCGGGGTGGGAGGGCGTCGGCGGCCCCACAGCCGCCCATGCGGCACAGCTGATGGCCAACCCGACCTAACGACCAGGCCAGGCCGCACCGATCCGTCGTTTTCGGGCAGCTCCGCTGCTCAGCGCGTGGCCACCAGCACCCGGTGCCGCGGATCGGCGGCGCTGCGCTGCACGTTGTGGAAGCCGGCCTCCTGCAGGGCGGCTGGCAGATCGAGCCGGAAGTAATCCTCCAGGTAGGGCTCGGTGCTCTTGAGCAGGGTGGCGATCGGGGCGGGCAGGCGACGGATCACGGCGGAATCGGGGTCCTGATCCACCAGGGCGATCACCCCACCCGGCCGCAGGAGGCGGGCGGCCTCGGCTATCACGGCGCGGGTGGCGCTCTGGGGCAGCTCGTGGCAGACGAACTGGAGGGTGATCAGGTCGTAGGCGGCGGCGGGTAGGCCCGTGGCCTCAGCGGCGCCGTGGTGCCAGGTGATCGCGGGGAGGGCGGCGCTGGAGACCCCTGGGGCTGGGGTATCCGCCGGGGACGGGGCAACGGAGACGGCGGAGCCGAGGATGCGCTCTGCGGCTGCGGCCGGGATGGCCGGGAGCCCTGATGCCGCCAGGGCCTCCGCCTCCCGCACCCGGGCCACGGCGAGCATCTCGGCCGAGAGATCGAGTCCCTCCACCAGCAGAGGAGCAGGCGGGGCAGCCGGGGAAGGCTCAACGCCAGCAACAGCCGGGGAGCCCGCCGACGCCGCGAAGGCCAACGCCGCCTGCCGCTCCAACAGCCAGTCCCGCAGGGCGAAGGTGCCCACGCCCACGGAGCAGCCCAGATCCAGCACCCGCCGCACCGGGCCGCTGAGGCTCGGCTCCATCGCGCTGAAGATGGCGCGGCGCAATCGCAATTGGGCCACATCGGGCTCCAGCTCCGGCTCCTCGGGCCACACCCGCAGGGCCATCGAATCGGTGGCCTGCTCGGCCTCGCAGGCGGCAGCCCAGCAGAGGTTGCCCTGGTCGTAGGCGTGGAAGCGGGCCCGGTAGTAGGCGGGAACGGCCACCGAGGGGTTAGTGCTGGCCGCCAACAGGGGCTCGGCGGCCAGTTGAAGCTGCTCACGCCGCTGGCGCCAGGCGATGCCGCGGCCCTCGGCGGTGCGGATGATCAGCCGCCGCGCCTGCCAGAACAGCAGCTGGCGCAGCGGCTCCACCGCCAGCACCCGGTTGATCAGCCAGCCGAGGGGATGGTTCGCTTCCACCCAGTTGGGCGGCGGGGAACTGGCGGGCAGGGCCGGGGTCATCGGGCGCGGGATGGAGAAGCCAACCCATTCTCAGCCAGCACACGGCGGCGCCCCTCCTCCCCACAACATCGGTACAACCTCAACACAACGACAACTTCAACACAACGACAACTCAGCACCAACAGGAAAGGAGCGGACAGCCGAACCAAAGAACGGCAACAGCATCTTGCTAATGTGCTGCAAGTAGGGGCCAGAATAGCCACCCCAAAGCCGCTCAGTTTCCTCTGGTGCGGACAAGCCCACAGGCACAGCAAAACGCGAAGCATCCAATCCAGGACCAACCGCAATCAACACCACGGCCGGGAGGCAGTGCAATTGGAAGAAAACCCCAGCAAAATCCTGGCCCGCCAGAACGGCACAGCCACACCGAATCCCGACCAGGAGGGCCTGAAAAAGCCCCCGCCTGGATGGACGTCCTCAGAGCCAGTCCAGCGCCTGGAGAGCCTGCTCACCGCTCGTGAAATCGAGGTGCTGCAGGCGATTGTGAATGGGGCCTGCAACGCCGAGATCGCCGAAAGCCTGAATATCACGCAGGAAACCGTGAAGACCCACGTGAAGAACATCCTGCACAAACTAAAGGCCCGGGATCGCACCCAGGCCGTCGTCATTGCCCTGCGGGCATCCCTGGTGAGCCTTCCAGATTAAGGGATCAAAACCGAAAACGGGAACGTAAGCGGAAGCCTCAGCAAGACACCTCAAGGACTGGAGATAGCCGCTTCAATCAGGAAAGCCGCCAGATTGCTGAGGCTCCTTCCCTGCTGATCGGAACGAGCCAGCAATTCGGAATAGAGGGCATAGGGCACGGTGATGGTGACCCGGCGCGGCGAACGATGCATCGGGGCGATCGTGGCGGAACTTGCCGCTTGAGCCTCTATGTAGGAGCGGGTAACCATTGAATGACAATCCCCGCAAGGGATGGCGCGAATGAACTCAGCCATCCTGCAACTTTCCTATCGGACTGGTGTCCCCCTGAAGGGTGAACTTTCCAATTTCAGGCTGTGAAGCAAACCCAGGCCAGTCGCTATAGGACAGGGCGGCCTAAGCCCCGAAAGCGCGCGTGATCAGCCGGCGTACAGCCCCCGCAGCCCCGCCTCGCTGGCCGCCGCCACGCCGCGCTCGGTGATCAGGGCGGTGACCAGCCGGGCGGGGGTGACATCGAAAGCCGGGTTGAAGCCACGGGAGCCGGTGGGTGTGAGCTGCACCGTGGCCAAATGGCCCGGTGCCACGTCCCCGCCAGCGGCGGTGCCGGCGCCCGGGGTGAGCTGCCCCTGGATCTGGGTCACCTCCCGCTCGGAGCGGGCTTCGATCGGGATCTCAGCGACGCCGTCGTCGATGGTCCAGTCGATCGTGGAGGCGGGCAGGGCCACGTAGAAGGGCACGTTGTTGTCGAAGGCGGCGAGGGCCTTGAGGTAGGTGCCGATCTTGTTGCACACATCGCCGCGGCGGGTGGTGCGATCGGTGCCCACGATCACCGCATCCACCTGGCCGTGCTGCATCAGGTGGCCGCCGGCGTTGTCCACGATCACGGTGTGGGGCACCCCCTCCTGGCCCA
Source organism: Cyanobium sp. (assembly GCA_040399305.1). Taxonomy (GTDB): domain Bacteria; phylum Cyanobacteriota; class Cyanobacteriia; order PCC-6307; family Cyanobiaceae; genus Cyanobium. The sequence goes on along the minus strand of JBBASH010000068.1, from coordinate 9,821 downwards.
GTTCGTAGGCGGTGAGGCTGGCGCCCTGGTTGCGGGGGCGGGTTTCATCCACCCACACATGAATCGGCAGGCCGGATCGGTGCGCCTTGTAGATCGGTGCCAACGCCGTGCCCCAGTCGACGGTGGCCAGCCAGCCTGCGTTGCAGTGGGTGAGAACGTTGAAGGGTTGTCCCTGACGTTCGGGGGGTCGGGCCGCCGCCAGCTCACGGAAGATCGCCAGCCCGTGTTCACCGATCGCCGCGCACATGGCCACGTCCTCCTCGGCGATGGCGCCCGCCTCGGCCTGGGCCGCCGCGGCCCGCTCCGCTTCCGGCAGCGGCGCCACCCGATCGCGCACCCGCTCCAGGGCCCAGCGCAGGTTCACGGCGGTGGGACGGGTGGCATTGAGCTGCTCGAAGGCCTCCGCCAGGGCGCCATCGGAGGGGTCGTGCTGGAGGGCCAACATGAGGCCGTAGGCGCCGGTCACCCCGATCAGGGGGGCGCCCCGCACGACCATCGTGCTGATCGCCACCGCGGCGTCCTCCAGGGAGCGGAGGGAACGGGTCTCGAAGCGATGGGGCAGCAGGGTCTGGTCGATCACCCAGACCGCCTCGCCGCCCTCCTCCAGGCCGATGGTGCGCCAGGGGGTGCCGTTGATGTTCATCGAGGGGATTGGGGCGGATGCGCGGACCCATCCTGAAACCTGGCGGGTCCGGCGGGCCCCGTGCGTTGTGCGGCCCAGGCTTCTCCGACGGCCTCCCGCCAGGCGGCCATCCTGAGAACAGCGGCACACACCCCATGCCCCGCCCCATGCCCGCCCTGCCGTTCGCCAACGGCGACGCCATGCCCGCCCTGGGCCTCGGCAGCTGGCGCCTGCCGCCCGAATGCACCGCCGCCACGGTGCGCACCGCCCTGGAGCTGGGCTACCGCCACCTCGATGCCGCCTCCATCTACGGCAACGAGTCCCAGATCGGCGAGGCGCTGCGGCAGGCCTTCGCCGATGGGCTGGTGCGGCGCGAGGAGCTATGGATCACCGGCAAGCTCTGGAACGACTGCCACGAGCCCCACGAGGTGCGGCCCGCCCTGGAGCGCTCCCTGGCGGACCTGGGCCTGGAGCGGCTGGATCTGTATCTGATCCACTGGCCGGTGGCGCAGCGGCGCGGCGTGGCGATGGCGAGCACCCCCGAGGAGCAGTTCAGCCTTGAGCAGGTGCCGCTGGCCGCCACCTGGGCCGCCATGGAGGAGCTGGTGGATCAGGGGCTGACGCGCCACATTGGCGTGTCGAACTTCAGCGGCGCCAAGTTGAAGGCCCTGAGCGCCGGGGCCCGGATCCGGCCGGAGGCCTTGCAGATCGAGCGCCATCCGCTGCTGCAGCAGAACGAGCTGATCGCCTGGTGCCAGGAGCATGGGGTGGTGGTGACCGGCTACGGGCCGCTGGGTTCGAGCGGCCCCAACCGGCTGCCACTGGTGCTGGAGCACCCGCAGGTGGTGGCGCTGGCGGCGCAACGGGGCCTCACGCCGGCCCAGCTGCTGCTGGCCTGGGGGATCGGCTGCGGCACCGCCGTGATCCCCAAATCCGTGCAGCCGGCGCGGCTAGCCGAAAACCTGGCCGCCGCGGGAGAGGCGCTCGATGGGGAGCTGATGGCCCGCCTGGCGGCGCTGGATGAGGGGCGGCGGCTGATCGAGGGGCGCTTCTGGTGCCTGGAGGGGGGGCCTTACACGCTGGAGAGCCTGTGGGATGGGGAATTGGTGCCCGGGGGCTGAAAGGGCCCGGCGGCGATGCAGGCCTGCGGCGGCAGCGGCACCCGGAGCGAAAAGGGCGCCCAGCTCGGCGCCAGCGGCACCCCCAAGACCATCACTGAACCCGCTGATCGTTGTGGCTCAACCAGCCGGCGATGTGGCGGCCGTTTGGATCGTGGTGGGTCCAGTGGATCACCCCACCCTTGGCATTCCAGGCGAATTCCCCGAAGAAGGCGACGCGATCACCGGGCTTCAGGGCCCGCAGACGCGGGGCGCGATCGATGTTGTGGGCCACCAGCACGTTGTGGCCGGAATCCAGCCGGAGGATGAAGCGCTGATGGCGGCTGCCGGCGATGTCGTCGGAGAGCACCCGTTCCACCACGCCATCGCTGGCCACCTGAACGCCACTGCGCTGGGCCTGAAAGGCCCGGGCGATGGCCTGATCACCCGCATCGGAGGCGGGCGTCAGCCAGGCCGTGAGCTGGGTGCCGATCGGCGTGGTGGTGAGCCAGGCCAGGGCCAGCACCACGGCCGCCGCTGCGGCCAGCAGCCAACGCGAGAGCTGCTGCGGCTGGCCAGGCGTGGGCAGAGCAGGCGTGGGCGGGGCAGGTTGCATCGTCTGTCGGATCGGCGAACGGACTGGGCCTGCCCATCGCCGGGCGGATCGTAAGGGAGGTGGAAGCCCTGGCTGTGGTCAGCGGACAAGAGGCCGCAGGGGCGCTGAACGGTCGGTTGGCCCGCCTGGAGGGCTGATGGCTGTTTCCGCCAATGCCCACTGGCCTGAACCTGAATTCGACCTGCACTTGCACCGGGCCTGAACCAGGGCCGCCCTAGTCCAGCCGAGGATGGGCCGATGCGCTGGATCCCCCTCACCCTCGGCGCCCTCGGGGCGCTGCTGCTCGTGCTGGCCCCCGGGGCCGAGCTGAGCCTGGCGGCGCGGCCTCTGCCGCAGGAGCCGCTGGCCTGTCTGGGCGAGACCCGATCGCTGATCGTGTCGAGCGGCATGCCCTACACGCCGGTGCGGGTGCAGGGGCGCACGGGCTTCTTCGTGGTGGACCTGGGGGCTGATGGCAGCGCTATCTCGCCGGGCACGTTCTTGGGGGGTGCGGCGGGAAAGGTGGCGGTTGGTGCGGGGAGCGGCGGTGGGAACAGCGCGGCGGGCGCTGGGGGCGCAGCGGGTGGTGCTGGGGGCGCGGCGGGACCAGTGCCGCTGCCGGGCAGCTCCGACCGCTTCGCGGGGGTGGACTTCTTCGGCCCGTGGGCGCCGCTGAGGCTGAGCGTGCAGGACCACAGCGGCATCCGCGGCCCGCTGCCCCAGGCGGGGCTGATCGGCACCGATCTGCTCAACGCTCACGTGATCACCCTCGACTACGCCAATGGCCTGCTGCGCCGCGCCCCAGCAGGGGGCTTCTGCAGCGATGGCGAACTGCGCCGGGCCGGCTTCCAGCCGCTTTCCAGCCGCGACTACTACGGCACCAGCGGCAGCGCGTTACGGTGCCCGGCGGCGCCACGCCGTGGAGGGTGCCCCAACATCCCCACGATCCCGCTACGGATCGGATCCGTGGGCGCCGTGGCCCAGGTGGACACCGGCTATGCCGATGGCCTCAGGCCGCCCTCGATGAACATCAACCGGGCTCTTTTGCAGCGGCTCGAACGAGCCGGCCTGCCCTTGATCCGCGAGCCCGGCGCCGATCTCACCCTGAGCAGCTGCGTACGCGGTGAGGTGGAGCGAGTGCTGGCCTACCGCCTGGCCGCCGGCCGCGCCGTGGAACTGGTGGGCAGCGATGGCGGCGCGGTGCGCCGGCTACCGGGCGTGACCCTGTTCCTCAAGGACAGCCCGGCTGCGATCCAGGCCTGCGGCGGCATCGGCACCTGGAGCGAACCCGCCGCCCAGCTCGGCGCCAGCTTCGTGAACGACGGCACCCTGGTGGTGGATCCCTTCAGCCAGAGGCTGTGGTTCCGGGGTGGGGCGGAGAGTGCTGGGCCTTAGCCAACCCTCTGGCGTGCGCTTCCTGGGCGCGATCCCCCACCGCTTCCAGCGGAATGATGGGCCGAAAACCATGGGAGATCGCATCCACCAGGCATTCTTCTGATCCTTCAAACTCCTAATGAAACATGGCCTGAACACCCACGAGGGCCAATGGCTGGGCGGCGAGGTGTTCGTGTCGTTCGACCGCCAGGCGGTGGCTCTTCTGAAGACCCACGGAGTTGCCGCCGAACTGTTGCCGCTCAGCTCGGCCCGATGAGCTTGAGCATCCCCGGGCATCCCCCCAGCCGCTAACCCTCCCAGAGCTCCGCCAGCTCCAGCCGCAGCCCCTGCAGCAGCTCGCCCCCTTCCAGCACCGCAGCCGACTCGATCCGCTGCATCGCCACCGCAGCGGAGGCGGACGCCTCCGGCTGCCAGATCTCCACCGCCCGCTGCTGCGGAAACAGCAGCCAGCCCAGCCGGGCGCCGTTGGCGAGGTAGGCAGCCATCTTGCGGCGCAGGGCTTCGCTGCCGCTGGGGCCTTCATCCGAAGCACTCACCAACTCCACCACCAGATCGGGGCACAGCGGCGGAAAGCCGCGGCGTTGCTCCGGCGTGAGCGCCTGCCAGCGGTCCAGCCGCACCACGGCCGCATCGGGGCTGAGCACAGAGCCATCGGGGAGGCGGAAGCCACCGGAGCTGTCGAACACCTTCCAGCCCCCCTGGCCGAGGGCCCAGAACTGCAGGCGGGCGCTCAAAAGGTTGTTTCGGGCGCTGGTGTCTCCACCTGTCGGGGTCATCGCGATCACCTGGCCAGCAGCCGTGAGTTCAAGCACCGCCTCCGGGTTCGCCTCACACACCAGGGCGAACTGCTCCACGGACAGCCGCAGCTCAGGTGGCAACAGCAGGGGCGCCACGGCCATGGATGGAGCCTCGGCGGGAGAGCCCGTGGCAGGCGTGGCAGCGGGTGGGGCGATGGTCATCGCACCGGCGGAGCGTGTTTTTCAGGCTAAGCCGGTTGTGCTGCAGGTGCTGCCGGAAGCAGGCTCACGCCGCCCACACCTCCCGTTGGAACTGCTGCAGCACCCCATCAAGCTCGCTGAACGACATGTTCGGGCTCTCGGGCTTCCCATCCACGCTCTTCCGCTAACGGCGGTTGCGCTGATCAGCTCGTGGTGCTGGTGCCCAGGCCCGGGGCCTCGCGGGCCGTAGTGGGGCAAGTGAGCCAGCGGCCCGTGGCATCGGCACGGGGATTGGTGGCGCTGGCATGGCGAAGCCGGAGGCAGAGCAGTTCCTTCACGCTTTCGCGGATGCCCTGGCATTCAACGACGGTGAGCGGTGGCGGGGATGATTCCGTGCCGATCAGGTGGGCCGTGCTGGCCTTCACGTTGCGCAGCAGGCAGCGCTGTTCGCCACGGCTCAGAAACAGCAACACCTCGCCCTGCGGCATCGTGAATCCCCAGGGAACGTCGCTCTCAGCTCCAGCACCCTCAAGAGCTGCCGCCACCTCCGGATGGCTGACAGCATCCAGGGCCTGAGGCAGTTCACCGGGGTCCGGCCAACGGAGCATCGCCAATTCGATCGCTGAGCGAGGTTGGCGCACATCCGCTTCGAACATCGCGATCGCCTCCTCCCTCCTACCCGGTTGCCGGGCCAGCACATTGGCCAGACCGAGGAGGTAGCTCCTCTTCGCGCTGGTCTTGGCGGGCTCACGCTTGATTGCCTGTTGCCAGTGAGCCTCTGCTGCCTCGGTTTCCCCCAGGAAATTGGCGTAATACCCAAGCCGGGCATGGGCGACAGCCAGGCCGGGATCGAGCTGTTGGGCCAGCTTCCAGGCGGCGCCTGCCTGATTCAACGTCTCCGGATTCTGGGTCTGGGCGTAGGCGATGAAGGCCTGATCCCCTTGCCGCACCTGCCAGCGCGCCAGTTGGGGACGGCCCAGGAACCAGGCCAGCGGCACCATGAAGGCCAGCGCTGTCAGCACCCGCCAGCCACCGAAACGGCCCATGAGCCCGCGCAGTCGCCCGGAACCAGGCCAGCGGGATGATGCGGGGCCGTCAGGTCCGCCAGATCCCAAGAGAGGCAGAGACGATGCGCTGGCTCCTGGCCCTGCAGCCGGGCCGTTAGCAGCGCCGGCGATGGCCACACCCTGGAGGCTGAGCCGCTCCAGGATCCGCTCGCTGACGGTGACGTCGGGAAGATCGGCGATGTCGAGGTAGCCGTCACCCGGAAGAATGCCGAGCTGGGAGAGATCACCCGGATCCCCGAGGCTGAGCAGCATGATCCGGCCGCTGTCGGCGCCGAGCAGCAGCTGACGGATCCAGCGGATCTCCAGGCCGCACCAGGCCTTGCGCGGGTAATCGTGGCTGAGCACCACCACGATCAGCTCGCTCTGGTCGCGGTAGAGCGGTGGCAGGTAAACATCCAGATTCGCCCGGGCGAATTCAGCCTGGTGGAAGCGGTCGTACAGCACCCGCTCCTTGCCGAAGCGCTGGGCCATGGCTTCCGCCACCGGTGCCACCCGCGCTCGGTCTTCACCGGCATAGGAGAAGGCCACGGTGAAGCGGCGGCTGGTGGCCGTCTGCCCTGCCCCTGGCAGAGCACCTTTAGGCGGAGGCGCTCCGGACGCGAGCCCATCCATGGTCGGGGTGGCCGCCAGAGCGCGCTCGGCGCCGTCACGGCCGCGCCGGCTGCTGATCCCTCGGCTGATCCGCCCCCAGGCCTCGGCGTTCTCCTGGAGCGTCTTGCCCTGGCTGAACAGCAGCCACAGGCCACCCCCGGCCACCACAACGCCTGCCGGCAGGCCAAGGCTCCGGACCCAGGCGCTGAGAGGGTTGCCAGGCTCCGCCGCGGGGGTGGAGGCCAGCTGCGATGGCAGCAGCAGCTGCGATGGAGGCAGCACCCCCGCCCGCAGGGCTGGCAAGCGGGGTGACACGCCGCCAGCCATGGTCAGTGCCAGCGCCACGACAACGCTGGGAAGGAACCAGCGGTGCCCAAGCCTCATGGGGCCGTCCCGGTCCTGCTGAGCGGGAAGCTCTGGCCGCGCAGGTCGCTCATCGGGGTCTGCTCGTACTTAAACAGGCGCAGGGTGAGGCGCTGCACCTCCCGCTCCACATAATCGGCCACCTCGCGCACGCCCACCTGGCCGTCGCCATTGACATCGGCCTTGCCGGCCAGCGCCTCCATCAGGGCGCCGGTGAAGATGCCGCGCTGGTTATCGGGGCTTTCCAGGGCCATGCGCTGATCGCCGGCGGCGGCGAGCACCACGCGGCCGCTGAGGCGGGAGAGGCGATCGATCGCCCCCTTCTCCCCCAGCGAACGGCCACTGAGCCCGAAGCTGCCGGAGCTGCAGGTGTCGAGCACCACCACAGTCTTGCTACTGGGAATGCCGGCCAGCAGCGTGCGCAGTTCGTTGCCGCCGAGGCCGCCGGCCGTCAGCGACTCACTGTTGCGGTACACCAGATCCTGGGGAAGAAACACGTATTCCCCCTTCTCATCGCTCACGCCATGGCCCGCCATGTAAAGCACGAACAGATCCGCCGGCCGCACCCGCTGGGCCATCGCCTGCAGTTCCTGGCGGATGCGGGCGGCGCTGGCCTGCTCATCAATCAACACCACCGGGGTTGCCACCCTGGCGGTGGAGGGGCGGCCGTTGGCCGTGAGCGCTGCGCTGAAGGCGCTGGCATCGTTGGCAGCGAAGCGCACGCCGCGGCTCAGGGCAGCATCGCGATATTGGGTGATGCCCACCGCCAGCAGATGGAGGGTGGTGGGTTCGCCACTGGCCACCCCCTGCACATCGAGCCCCACCGGCAGCGACGCCACACCGCCGCGGCTGTAGGCGAGCAGCTGTAGGCGCGTTTTGCCGGCGGGTGGACGCAGCCGGCGGCGGTTGATGCCGGCCACCGGCGGATCGCTGCGACCCGCCAGCACGGCCCCATCGAGCCGCAGCTCCACCGGCCCGAAGCCGCCGCCGCGATCCTCCAGGCTGTAGCTGATCTCCAGGTCGCCATCGCTCAGGGTGCGCTGGCTGAGGATCGTCAGCTTCGGCGGCACGCTGGCGATGTTGAGCGTTTGGCGCACATCGCCCACTTGGGCCGCGGCGGCGGCGATGGCGGCCTCATCGCCGCCGAGGCGGCGGGCGATCAGATCGGGCCGAAAGAACTTCTGCTGCAGCTGGGAGGCGCGGATGAACGTGCCGGCCTGGTCGCGGCCGTTGTTGAGGTGGTAGCCGAACAGGTCGGCGCCGCCGGGGGAGGCGTCGTAGAAGCCCTCCGGAGTCCATTGCATCCAACGCTGGCCATCGGGGTGCACAAACAGCGACAGGGCCAGCTTGCCGGTGTCGCTGCGGTACCAGCGGATGGTGCCATCCCCCAGCGCCGCCACCACGAAGCGGCCATCGGCGCTGAGATTCACCAGCCAGGCGGGGCTGGGGGTGGAAGTGCGCCAGCGCTGACGGCCATCGGATTCAAACAGCCGCACGGCCCATTCGCTGCCGAGGGCGAAGTGGCTGGCATTGGCGCTGATCGCCAGGCTGCGGGATCTTTCGAAGGGTTCCAGCGGCAGAGGCTTGCCGGCCAGGGTGGGGGCTCTGGTGTCTTCCCAGCCCTGGATCGGCAGGCCCGTGGTGCGGGGGGCCAGGCCGCCGCTGGCGGCGGCGCCGGGGAGCAGCAGGCGGCGTTGTTGCAGGTCAAAACGCACCAGCCGGGCTGTTGGGCCCTGGGCGCTGCGGGCCACGGCGCGGAACTCCAGCCAGCGGCCATCCGCCGCCAGGCGGAAGGCTTTGTAGCCGGCATGGCTGTCGCTGCTGGCGGCATTACTGCGGTGATCCAGCACCGGCGGCCCGGCAAACACGGCGGTGCGCCGCAGCTGGAAATCGAGCACCCCCCAGACCGGGCCGCCGCCGGCATAGACGAGGCGGCCATCGGCCAGGGGCCGCAGATCCATCACGGTGTTGGTCATGCCCAGGGGCAGGCGCTGGGGCGCCCCGCCGGCAGCGGGCCACACCACCAGAGGAGTGCTGCCGTCGCCTTGGTCATAGCGGCCAGCGGCGAGCAGGCGCCGTCCGTCCGCACTCCAGGCCACCCTGCCGAGGTTGCCATTGGTGATGGCGCTGGTGTCGGCCGGTGCCAGGGGCTCCAGGCTGGCGCCATCAAACACCGCCACCGCCGTGCTGTCGGAAAACCCCACAGCGATGCGGCGGCCATCGGGGGAAAAGCGCGCGAAGAAGGGCTGCTTGCCCCCTGGGGCGGCGCGGCGGCGCAGGGGCTGGAGGCGGCCGCTGCCGCCGGCGCCGTAGAGCCGGAGCTCACCGTCGTAGCTGGTGGCGAGCAGGCGGCCAGCGCCATCAAACTCCACGCTGTAGCTGTCGTCGCCGTAGTCGCCATCGGTGGCCACCTGGGCCCAGGCCCCCTGGGCCCAGGTGCCATAGACGCGGATGCCGTTGGCCCCCCCCAGGGCGGCGGCCAGGCGGCGCCCATCGGCTGAAAAGGCCAGGTGGTTCACCACATTCGGCAGGCCGGTGAAGCGCTGGAGCAGGCGGCCGCTGGCGCGATCGAACAGGTAGATCGCCTTTGATTCGCCGGGCGGTCCGGTGAAGCCCCCCAGGGCCACCAGGGCGCCATCGGGGCTGAGGGCAACCGCATAGAGCTTGCCCTCATCCCCCTCGCCCAGCGGCACCCGCAGCACCCGCACCAGCTGGCCGCTGGCCAGGTTCCAGATGCGGGCGGTCTTGTCGTCGGAGGCCGTCACCGCCCAGCGGCCGGCCCGATCCACCGCGATGCGATTGATCATCGCGGTGTGCATGCCGGCCTCGATCGCCGGGAAGGGTTTGGGGGAGGCCGGAGGGTCTGCCTTGCTTGCCGATGGCTGCCCCACGGGGGCCTGGGCCCGGGCTGGGGAAGGGCCGGAGGCGGGCAGCAGCAACCCGAGCAAGCTGAAGGCCAACAGCCGGCGGCCAGCAAGGAGCAGAAGGGGCACGGCGCGGCGCGAGTGGGGGAGTTTTCTGCCCATCAACCTAAGGATGGCGGCTCAATTTCGCCAGATGCTGTAGCTCCAGATCGCTTGTCTTTGCGGTTGGTCCTGCGGTTTCATCGCCGCATCTTTGCTTCACCCTCCGCCCAGCTCTCTCCCCCTTCCG
>JBBASH010000067.1:0-16887 GCA_040399305.1 Cyanobium sp. | reverse complement strand
TTCGCCCAGGGCCCGGGCCGCGGCCTCCCGCAGACCGTCGTCGTCTTCAAGGGCGGCCAGTAGGTCGGGCACCACGCTGGAATCGTCCAACTTGCCCAGGGCCCGGGCCGCGTTGCGGGCCACGGCGTTGTGCTCCACACCCGCGCCGGGATCCCGCGGCTGACGCTGGCGCAGGGCGGAGCGCAGCAGGGGCACGGTGTCGTGATGGCGGCTGCGCATCCGCCCCAGCCACCAGGCGGCGTAGTACTGGAGGGATTGGTCGTCGGTCTGCCGCAGCCGCCTGAGGGCCTCCGCTTCGCTGATCGGTTCACCGGCTTCCGTCAACGGCGGGCCGTGCTCCTCGCCTGCCATGACTATGTGGGGAATGCCTGCATGCCCTGATGCTGCCATCGGCCCCAGCCTGCTCGGCCGACCAAGCAGGGGCCGTAACCAATGGCCACGAAGGGCAGAGGAACTCGCGAGCCAGAAGGATGGGATGGGCGGCAGGAATCATCCCAGACAGCCTTTGTGATCCCTCCCGCTTTGCTGGTCAGCGTCAAGGCTCGGTTTCGAGCGCGTGGGCCATCCATTCATCCATCTCTCCATCAAAAGAGCCACAAAAAAAGGCCCCCTTGCGGGGGCCTGGAGATCGATGGCCTCAAGCTCAAACGAGAGCGTTGATGGCGTAGTCGATGTAGTTGTTGGCGATCACACCGGGGTCGCCGGAGATGCCGTGGTTGGCCTTGATGTAGTTCAGGGCTTCCACGTACCAGGAGGGGGAGAGTTCGAAAGCGCGGTTGATCTCATCGAGACCGGCGATCAGGTACTCATCGAGGGGGCCGGTGCCACCAGCCACCAGGGAGTAGGTGATGTGACGGAGGTAGTAACCGATGTCACGGGCACACTTGGCCTTGCCGCGGGCGTCAGCGGCGAAGTTGGAACCCTGCTGCTGGGTGGTGTAGGGGTACTTGTTGTACACGGCCTGGGCAGCGCCGTTCACCAGGTTGTCGGCGTTGGCGGTGAGGGCCTTGGCGGCCTCAAGGGCGTTCTTGGCGCGCTCGAAGCGGCCGAAGGCGGCGTTGAGCTCGGTGTTGCTGAGGAAGCGGCCCTGGGAATCGGCAGCTGCAACAGCTTCGGTGAGGGGGGTCTTCATGGAAGGAAGTGAAGGGAAGGTGAACCGAAGATGGTTGCGATCAGGCGACAGCGGCAGCTGCGCGATCGAAGTAGGTGCCGATTTCCGACATCAGGGCGGAGCAATCGCCGGGGGTGATGCCGTTGCGATCGTTGGCGATCGAGAGGGCAGCGTCCTTCATCTTGCGGATGCCTTCAGCCACGGAAGCGCCGGGGACGCCGAGGGCCAGGTAGGTTTCACGCAGGCCGTTGAGGCAACGGTCTTCCAGCACCGAAGCGTCGCCGGTGTAGGTCGCGTAGGTGATGTAGCGGAGAACGATCTCCATGTCGCGCAGGCAGGCAGCCATGCGGCGATGGGTGTAAGCGTTGCCGCCGGGGGCGATCAGGGCGGGCTGCTGCTCGAACAGATCGCGAGCGGCGTTGGTCACGATTTTGGAAGCGTTGGAGGTGATGCGATTCACGGAATCCAGACGCTTGAAGCTGTCGGCGACCACACCCGAAAGGGCGTCAATCTGACCGGCATTGAGGAATTCGCCGCGGGCATCAGCCTGGGCAACAACCTTGGTGAAGGCGTCGAACATAGAGAGCTCCTGGTCTCGACGGAGGCCGTCGGGAGTGGGTGGGTAGGGGAGGGAGTGGCTGGCTGAAGGGTCCTGATCGCAAGCCCCCATCCGGGACTGGTCAGGTCTTCGCGGCCGGCACTCCTGTGCTGAGCACCCGATTAGTTTGAAGCGAAATTCCGCTGCGATCCGTTCGCTTTACAAAGGGTCACTGCCGAGACCTCGGTAGAGCCTCTAGGCCCGAATGTGCCCTGTTGAACCTAAACTTGGCCACCATCCTTGTCGTCGCGTCGATCAGGCCAGGATGCGCGGTTCACCATGCAAAAAAAACGGCCACCCTGAGGTGGCCGTTGCAGGAGTGTGTGGCGTGTTCGATGCCAGCCGTCAATTCACCGGCCGGACATTCACCACCCGTCCGCCTTGGCGATGGATGGTCTGCTGGGTTTCCAGCATCTTGTCGAAGGTCACGAAACGCACCGTGTTGCTGCGCTTGTGCAGGCGGTAGTTGGTCAGACCGGTGATCTCGATCCGATAGACGCGCGCCTTCTGGCCCACGCCCTTGGCCATGGAGGTGATCGAGGAGTGGGCGATGGCGGAGGGCTGCACCCCGGAGGAGGCGCCAGCGTTGGGGCTCACCACGGCAACGGCCCGGTTCTGGTGCAGGGCCGAACCCAAGCGGAAGTTGCCCCCTGAGGTGTCCGCCTTGCCGGAGGCACCCACGCCCCGGGCCAGCTGCATCAGATAGGAGAACTGGCGGCCCTGCTGGCCAGCTGAGTAATCCCAGCCATTCAGATAGGGAACGGTTTCCTCGCCAAATCGTGCCTGGTATTCGTTGCTGTCGATATAGGAATCAATCTCGGCGTCGTAGCCCTGTTCCTGCAGGATCGTGAAGTGGTGCAGCATCTCCTCTTTGTTCTGGGGCGCACGACCCAGAAGATGCTTGAAGTTGAGTTCGATGAAGTGGTATGGATTCGATGACTCGAAAAAGCGGCTGCGATACAGGCCGCTCTTCGCCACGGTGCGCACCAGTTCACGCACACTCAGGTAACCGTTGCAGAAGAGAGACTCGGCACCTTCGAGGCGATCACTCTTCAGCACATACTGATAACCGAGCACCTGCTGGTAGACCGCGCGAATGATGGCGCTCTTGTCCTGGTCGGAACCGGTCGACCAGTTTTCCTTATTGCGGTTGGCTGTGTACCGCTGAATGCCCAGATAGGGCGCATTGACCAGTGTCATGGAGGCAGGCCTGAAGGGAGGTGGCTGCACGCAGACCCGTGCACCATCACGATCTTATGGCGAAATCCGACTTCGTTCCTCTGGTTGTGGTGATCGTTACAGCCCTCAAGCGATGCAATGCTGCGCGTTTGGCTCCTTTGCATCCACGTTCAATCCGCTGCCGATCAAGCACCGCCAATGAAAAAGGCCCCCTTGCGGGGGCCTGGAGATCGATGGCCTCAAGCTCAAACGAGAGCGTTGATGGCGTAGTCGATGTAGTTGTTGGCGATCACACCGGGGTCGCCGGAGATGCCGTGGTTGGCCTTGATGTAGTTCAGGGCTTCCACGTACCAGGAGGGGGAGAGTTCGAAAGCGCGGTTGATCTCATCGAGACCGGCGATCAGGTACTCATCGAGGGGGCCGGTGCCACCAGCCACCAGGGAGTAGGTGATGTGACGGAGGTAGTAACCGATGTCACGGGCACACTTGGCCTTGCCGCGGGCGTCAGCGGCGAAGTTGGAACCCTGCTGCTGGGTGGTGTAGGGGTACTTGTTGTACACGGCCTGGGCAGCGCCGTTCACCAGGTTGTCGGCGTTGGCGGTGAGGGCCTTGGCGGCCTCAAGGGCGTTCTTGGCGCGCTCGAAGCGGCCGAAGGCGGCGTTGAGCTCGGTGTTGCTGAGGAAGCGGCCCTGGGAATCGGCAGCTGCAACAGCTTCGGTGAGGGGGGTCTTCATGGAAGGAAGTGAAGGGAAGGTGAACCGAAGATGGTTGCGATCAGGCGACAGCGGCAGCTGCGCGATCGAAGTAGGTGCCGATTTCCGACATCAGGGCGGAGCAATCGCCGGGGGTGATGCCGTTGCGATCGTTGGCGATCGAGAGGGCAGCGTCCTTCATCTTGCGGATGCCTTCAGCCACGGAAGCGCCGGGGACGCCGAGGGCCAGGTAGGTTTCACGCAGGCCGTTGAGGCAACGGTCTTCCAGCACCGAAGCGTCGCCGGTGTAGGTCGCGTAGGTGATGTAGCGGAGAACGATCTCCATGTCGCGCAGGCAGGCAGCCATGCGGCGATGGGTGTAAGCGTTGCCGCCGGGGGCGATCAGGGCGGGCTGCTGCTCGAACAGATCGCGAGCGGCGTTGGTCACGATTTTGGAAGCGTTGGAGGTGATGCGATTCACGGAATCCAGACGCTTGAAGCTGTCGGCGACCACACCCGAAAGGGCGTCGATCTGACCGGCATTAAGGAATTCGCCGCGGGCATCAGCCTGCGCAACGACCTTGGTGAAGGCGTCGAACATTGATTTAGGGCTCCTTGTCTCGACGGGTGACCGCCGGGAGTGGGTGGGTAAGGGGGTGAAAGGGGCGTTCCCGAGGGACGGGTCCCGTTTCGGATCAAAAGTCGATCCGCATCCAGGTTGGCCAGGAGCGATGTCAGGGCTGCTCGAGCCTTGGCACTGTCGCTGGAAACCAGGTGCCGAATTCGTTCTTTCGACCCGACCATTGTTGGATCTCGACCGGTTGGAGCGCGAGGGCCGTAACAAACGGTCATCGCAGATACAACGCTGGGTGATCGCAGCTCTGCCAGTGGGTGGCCGGCGCTGCCATAGCCGCGACCGGCCGCCAGCCAGCCCATGAAAAAAGGTCCCGAAGGACCTTGGTGAGGCCAGGCCCGGGCTTGCCCGGCTTGGCACTTAGGGGGACTGACCGGATCTGGGACCTGAATCAATCCTTCTTGCGTCCGCCCTTGCGGGGGGCGACCGCCTGGCCACCGGATGCTCCGGAGCCACCGCTGACGACCACGTTGGTGATCTTGCCGCCCATGGCATTGACCAGACGCATGGTCTCGTTCATCCGGCTGAACGGAACATTCATGACCATGTCCGCGGTGCGGGAATAGTCGTTGTTGTTCACGCCGGTGACGACCAGCGAGACCTGGCGATCACTGTTGATGCCGGTGCCCCGGCTGCCTGCGGAAACCTTCATGACGGGAAAAGCGGAGGTTCGGAAAAGGAGGCCTGGATTCAGTTGATCGGCGTGATGCTGGCGATGCGACCGCCTTCGCGCTGGATCTGCTGCTGATATTCGAGCAGTTTGTTGAAGGGGATGAAGCGCACCCGGTTGCTGCGCTTGTGGAGGCGGTAGTTGTTGAAGCCCGTGATCTCCACCCGGAAGGTGCGGCCCTCTTCGCCGGCCCCCACGCCCTGGCGGGTGACGCCATCGCTGGGAACCTTGCGGAAGGCACTGCCCTTGGCGTTGGGGCTCACCACCGGCAGCGGTGATTCGCTGTGGACGGCGGGATTCAGGCGGGACTGGTTCTTGAGCAGGTCACCGCGCACAGAGGCGCCGGCGCCGCCGCGGGTGAGCTGGAGGATGTAGGAGAACTGCAGGCCCTGCTGACCGGCGGAGTAGTCCCAGCCGTGGATGTAGGGAACCACCTCCTCGCCGAAGCGATTCTGGTATTCGGCGCTATCGAGGTAGGAATCGATTTCGGCGTCGTAGCCCTGCTCCTGCAGGATGGTGAAGTGGTGCAGCATCTCGGCCTTGTTCTGGGGAGCCCGGCCCAGCAGATGCTTGAAGTTCAGCTCGATGAAGCGGTAGGGATTGGTGCTCTCAAAGAACTTCGTCTTGTACAGCCCGCTCTTGGCCACCTGGCGCACGAATTCCCGCACGCTCAGGTAGCCGCGCTTGAACAGCGACTCAGGACCCTCGAGTCGCTCCGAGGACATCACGTACTGGTTGCCAAGCACCTGCCGATACACAGCACGGATCAGGGCGGCTTTGTCGTTTTCGGTGGCGTTGCTCCAGTTCTCCTTGTTGCGGTCGAGGGAGAAACGCTCGATGCCCAGGTAGGCAGCGTTGGCGAGAGTCATGGGCGAGGGGCCTGGGGGGACGCGGTGGGATGAAGTGGCCGGAAGCCGGGAGGAGGCGAGCCCTGTAAACGTGACAACCGGTTGGGACAACCGGGGCAGGGTCTCCATCGCCCTTCCTCGACCGCTTAACGCTGCGGGCTGAGCCGCGGGCTAGCGGATCAACACGGGCGGTGGGCCGGCGGCTGGGCAGCTGGATGGACACCAACGCAGGCTGCAAGGCGGATCCTATGGGGTTGCCAGGGGATCGTGACAGGGCTTTCACAATCGTTACAACCAAGCTGGTGCGCCCGTCGCTGCCTCTGCGGGGCCATCCCCTGGCGAGTCGTGACAGTGCCGATACCATCCGGCCAACTCCTTCGGCCCGCAGCCGCCTGCCATGGCCCCAGCCTCCGACTTTCCTGCCGGATCCAGCCGGCTGGCCGATCAGATCGAGCGGCTCTCCGAATTGATGGAGACCCTCACCTACCGGATGCTCGAGTTGGAGGAGCGGCTGGTGCTGCAGGAGGAGCGGCTCGCCGCCCAGGATCTCTCCGATGGGGCTTCCGGCGAGGCTGCCGCGGCCCTCGAGCGCCGACTCGAAGAATCGGCGGAGCGGTTGTTGCGGATCGAGACGATGCTCGCCGGCTTTGAACGTGGGGCGGCCGGGCCCGGACGGGCGACAGGCCGCTTGCAGGTTCTCGGTTCCGCGGCGGCCCTGGATTCTCACGACTGGCCGGATCCCGATTCCCAGGAGGGGAGCCCGGATCCGGACCCCTTCTACGACGAAGGGGAGCAGCCGTTCATGGACGAGCGGATCGCCTGAGCGCTCCAGGCGCTGATCAACCCGCGGCGCGGGTGCTGAGCATGGTGGCGGCGACGTAGAGCACGAAGGCCGTCAGGCCGAAACCACCGGCTGTGACCAGACCCTGCCAGATCTTGCGGGCTAGGGGGGAGGGGGCATCCGCCAGCCATTCCGGCCGAGGCAGGCTGAAGTTGCCGCTGCCGCTCGGGGTCCAGGCTGTTCCACGGCCGGCGGGGGCACGGCGGGCAGCGGTTTCCCGCCAGTAGGCGTCGTAGCGGGGAGCCTGTTGGTTGAAGGGCAGATCACCGAGGCGACGGCCCGGCAGCACCCGTGAGCGCTGATGGGGAATGGTGTCGTCGCCGAAGGCATCCCGGTATTCCTGGGAATCCAGCAGATGATCCGCCAGACCACCCACACCCTTCTGGGCCAGGAGGATCGAGAGGGCAATCCGTTCCTGCTGACCATGCACCGGCCGACCGAGAACCCGGCCGACGATCTGATCGACCATGCGGTAGTTGCTGTTGCAGCGGTAGAAGTCGTCGCGGAACTTGTTGGAATAGAGCAGGCCGCGCACGAATTCACGCACGCTGATCTGGCCATTGCGCAGGCGTGATTCCAGCACCGGCTCGCGGTCGACCTTGAAGGCGTGGAAGTAGATCTGGCGATACGCCTGCTCGATCTGCTCATCCACCGTGGCGGCGCTGACCGGACCCTTTGCGGCCGAGTGGCGGGGCGTTTCATCGCTGCCGAGGCTGAAGCTGCGCACCCGGGCGTTGTTGGTGACCGGCGGGGTTTTGAGCAGGGGGAGGGGCATGGCGGGAGAAAACAAGGCCAGCGGGCAAGGTAAAGCCAAGCTCTGGCTTTGCTCCGGCATCGCGATGAAGCTCAAAGCTCCTTCATGTTCCTAATCCTTGGCCTCAGGCGGCGAAGGCCTCCTGCCAGGCCGCCGGGATCTCATCGCTGTAGTCGTGGGTCTGGGCGAATTCAAAACATCCCGCCAGGGCCCCCCACAGCTGCTCGTGGGTCTGGGGGTCATGGCCCCGGTCGATTGTTTCCATCCGGCCGGGGAGCAGGGTAAAGCTGCTCACCAGATAGGCGGTGGCTCCCTTGCGCTCTACCAGGCAGCGGCAACCCGGCTCCACTTCGCCCACGAAGCCCTCGCCCTCTTCCCGCACCACATAGGTGCAGCCCTCCAGTAGCCGCAGGTCGTGCTCCTGGATGGCGGCGCGCCGCTCGGGATCCTCCACGGCTCCCCAGAAGCGCTGCTCGTCGTGGAGCGCGTGGTTGTGGATGACCAGCTGCCCATCGCGCCGCTCCGGTCGCAGCACCCGGATCCGGTAAGGCGCCACCGGGTTGATGGCATAGGACTGCTCCAGGAGGAGTGATCCCGGCGCTAGCTGGGGCAGGGGCCGAAACTTCACCAGGATGTGGGCGAAGAGGGGCGGGTTCTCAAAGGCTTGGTGCTGGTTGCTGAAGCCGGCGCTCAGCATCCGCACCAAGCGGGCGAGGGAGTTGTCCATGGCCACAACCGGCAAGCCGCCTGGGCAAGCTACAGGCCGAGGAGGCGGATGCGGAATTCCCCCACCTGGCGGGCTATCGCCGGATTCTCCTGGGCAAAGGGGTGGCTGGCCATTTGGGCCAGCACGGCCTCCAGTAGGGCTTCGCTGCCGCCGCTACCGCTGGCGTGGCCGCTGCTGAGGCGATTCCAGGTTTCATCGAAGACCTGGGCGAAGCTATCGGCGTTGTTGAACAGGCGATCCGATGGGGGAGGCGCTGGCTGCATCGCGGCTCAACCGGAGAGAGTCTGCCGCTACTCGCCCTAGGGGACGTTGGAAGCGGAGGGTGATGCCAGGACCCAGATTTGAACTGGGGACACGGCGATTTTCAATCGCCTGCTCTACCAACTGAGCTATCCCGGCCCGTCGCCTTGGCGACTAATCCATCTTAAGGCACCGCCCGTTCCGCCTCCCGGGCCCCGGTGCGGGCCAGGCACAGCACCCCCTCCACGCGCCAGCCCGCCGCGGCCAGGCACCGGGCGGCGCTGGTGGCCGTGGCTCCCGTGGTGAGGATGTCGTCCACGATCAGCACGGGACGGCGGCGGGCTTCCCCGGGGCCGGGCGGGCGCAGGCAGCGGAAGGCGCCGGCCTGGTTGGCGATGCGCAGGTTCCTGCCCAGGTGATGCTGACCCAGCACCGGCCGGGAGCGCTCCAGCAGATCCAGGCGCCGGAAGTCGCCTCCGCGTTCAAGGGCACGGCAGAACAGGGGCGGCAGGGGATTGGCGCGCCGTTTCCAGCTCGGGATTGGCACCAGCAGGGGGCGCTCGCACCATTGCCGCAGCTGCTGCGGGTCGACTGTTGTGGCCAGGGCACGCCGCGTTCCCAGCGCTAGGGCGGCCACCGGTTCGATCCGGGGCCGGCGTCGCAGGTCGAGCAACAGGTGCCGCAGACCTCCGCCATACCGGCCTGCCCCCCACCAGGGAAGGGGATCGACACCCATCAGGCCCTCCTCAGGAAGCTCCAGCCGTTCACAACAGGTTCGGCAGGCTTGGCCCGGTGCCGTCTTCGGCCCTTCTGGGTCTTGGCCACAGAGGGGACAGGGGGTGATCAGGAACCATCGCAGGGGGAGCATCGCCGGCCCGGCCAGACACGCGTCTTCAGCGTTCCCTGGCCTGGACGCCTGGCTCAGGCCCCTCGAGTGGGAGCCTCGTCCTGGGGCAGGGCGCGCAGCATCGCCACCAAGGTGCGGTGGGCGTCCTCGCTGTCCGTTAGGGAATGGTCGAAGGGCACCTCTACGGGCGTGCCATCCACCTCAAGGCGCATGGCATCCGGACCCACCGCCAGCATGCGGGCCTGGCGGGCGCCGGTGATGCCACCGTAGTGGCGTGCATAGGACAGCACGGCACTGGCGTGGTCGTCGTTCATGTGTCGGCAGATCCGATCGCTCACGGCGGGAGTGAGGGGGTCGGCGGCCATGGGGGTTCGGGCGGTTCTGAACCGATTCTGGGATCAGGCCGGGGCATACCGCTGCCAGAGCAGCAAGCCGAGGCGGATCGCGCTGAATCCCACATAGCCCGCCAGCACCACGAACAGGGCCATGGAAACGACGGTGCGCAGGCGTTCGCCCAGGGGAGCCGGCATGGGGGTGGGTGGTGTGGGGATGGCCCATCCTCGCCGGGGGGGCTCCGATCGTGTCGGGCTTGCCTGTCCTTGGACGGGACCCCTCGATCCTCGGTCCCTGGCGATGGATCCGGGCCTGATGCGGCCTGCTGGGTCAGTCGGTGGCCTTGAAGGTTGGCGTAGGAGGTTGCGATTCGTTGTGAGGCCAAGCCGGAAGGGAGGCGGGACCTCAGGCCTCAGGTTCACCCTTGCGCAGGGACTCAAGGGCGAGCCGGGCCATGCCGCGGGCCGCCGAAAGTTGGGGTCGGTTCAGCACTGGCACCCCCAGGGCCTGCTGGCGCAGCTGGCGCCACTGGGGGTTCTGGGCCCCTCCCCCCAGGCTGATCACCCGCTGCACCGCCGGGGCACCCAGCTCCCGCAGCCGTTTCCACCCCTGGTGCTCAATGGCCGTCAGTCCCTCCAGCAGGGCCTGGAGGTAGCGGGCGTCGCCCACGGGACGGGGCTCCAGCACCGCTTCCAGGGTTGGATCATCCAGGGGGAAGCGCTCACCGGTGCCGAGCAGCGGTCTCAGGGTCAGGCCGGTGGGTTGGCTGGGGTCGATCTGGCGGCTGAGGGCGGCGATCTGGGCGTCATTGAAGAAGCGGCGGAGGATTCCCGCTCCCGCATTGGAGGCTCCCCCCACCAACCAGCGGCCGCCAACCCGGTGACAGCTAAGGCCTGGGCCCTGCAGGGGTTCCGGCACGAATTGCTTGAGCACCAGGGTGGTGCCCAACACGGCGATGCCATCGCCGGGCAGCGGATCGGCCGCCAGCACGGCCGCGTTGGCATCGGTGCTGCCGGCCACGACCCGGCAGTGGGGCGAAAGGTTGAGTTGGGCGGCGGCTTCGGCTCCCAGGGGCCCCAGCACCCTTCCGCTGGGGCAGACCTCCGGCAGGCCGGCGGCCCAGCTCTGGCTGGCGATGGAGCCGCTCCACCGCTGTTGGCGTAGGTCCCAGCCGAGGCGCAGGTTGTTGCCCTCCTCCCCCCAGCGCCAACTTCCCAGAAGCCAGCCCATCAGCCAGTCGGCCTGATGACGCAGCCACAGGGGCCCATCGAGCCCTGCGGTCTGGGCCCGCTCCAGCAGTTCCAGGGCGCGGGCCAGGCTGCCGCTGGCACTGGCCGCAGGGCCCTGGTGGTTCGCCAGGGCCATCGCCGCCGCCTGCTGACCGGGGCAGGCCTGGTGATAGGGGAGCGCATTGGCCAGATCAGCCCCGGGCAGGGAGCCGTCGGGCCTGCAGAGCAGCAGGGTGCCGGAGGTGCCATCGATGGCGATGGCACCCACCCGTTGCCGCTCCGCCGGGGGCAGGGCGGCCACCAGGGTGGTTAGGGCCCGGCGCCAGGCTTCGGGATCCTCGAAGCGGCCGGGATAGGGGATGGCCTCCTCCCACCGGAGCGCGGCTGGTGCATCCCCGGTCGCCTCCATGAGGGCAAGCCGGGCACCGCTGGTGCCAAGGTCGAGGCCCAGGCCCAGGGTTTGGGGCATCTGTGGTGGGGGCAGAGGCGCCGGAAGTTGGTGGTGCCGTCTCAGGCCGGGCTGCCGACCCGGTTGGCGGTGGCCTGGCGCAGGTTGGCCGCCACCTCGCTCACGTCCTCCCAGGGCAGTTGAAGGTCGGCGCGGCCGAAGTGGCCATAGGCGGCCACATCTTGATAGAAGCGCCCCCCACGCTGCTGGGGCAGATCACGCAGGCCGAAGGTGGCGATGATCGCCCCGGGCCGCAGGTCGAAGTGCTCCTGCACCAGGGCCGTCAGGTCGTCGTTGCTGAGCTTGCCGGTGCCGAAGGTTTCCACCAGGATGCTCACTGGGCGGGCCACGCCGATGGCGTAGCTGAGTTGCACTTCGGCCTTGCGGGCCAAGCCCGCGGCCACCAGGGCCTTGGCCACGTAGCGGGCGGCGTAGGCGGCGGAGCGGTCCACCTTGGTGGGATCCTTGCCGGAGAAGGCGCCGCCGCCGTGACGGGCGTAGCCGCCGTAGGTGTCCACGATGATCTTGCGGCCGGTGAGGCCCGCATCACCCTGGGGACCGCCCACCACGAACTTGCCGGTGGGGTTCACCAGGAAGCGGGTGTTCGCCTGGTCGGGCTTGAGCACCAGATCGGCGGTGGCCGGCAGCACCACGTTGGTCCAGAGATCGGCGGAGATGCGTTCCCGCACGGCCTTCTCCTCCGACACGCCATCGATCTCGGCCTCGTGCTGGGTGGAGATCAGGATGGTGTCGATCGCCACCGGCTGGTCGTTTTCGTAGACCACGCTCACTTGGGTCTTGCCGTCCGGCAGGAGGTAGCCGAGGCTGCCGTTGTGGCGCACCTCCGCCAGCCTCCTCGCCAGCCGGTGGGCCAGGCTGATCGGGAGGGGCATCAGCTCCGGCGTTTCATCGCAGGCGTAGCCGAACATGATCCCCTGGTCGCCGGCCCCGATCAGATCGAGCGGGTCGCCGTCATGGTCGTCGGCCTCGTTCACCCCCTGGGCGATGTCGGGCGACTGCTGGTCGAGGGCGATCAACACGGCGGCACTGCGGGCATCGAAGCCGCCGGCGCGGGCGCCGCTGTAGCCGATCTGCTCGATCACACCCCGCACCAGGCTGTTGAAATCCACCCGGGCGTTGGTGGTGATCTCGCCGGTGATTAGGCAGAGGCCGGTGTTCACAACGGTTTCGCAGGCCACCCGGCTGGATGGATCCTGGGCGAGCACCGCGTCCAGCACGGCGTCGCTCACTTGGTCGCAGATCTTGTCGGGGTGCCCTTCCGTGACGGATTCCGAGGTGAAGACGTAACGGCTCATGGGCGCGGCTGACCGGGAGGAAAGTGAGCTTATGACCCGCTCCTGCTGGCGCCATGTGGTGATGGACACGACCTTGGCCGGAACGGGACCGATCGGTGCCCCATCACCCCCGCTCAATCCGCCGCCGCCTCGAGCTCATCCCAGTGGTGGAGCTCATGCCCGCCAGGTTCCAGCTCGGGGGGCAGCTCCCAGCCGGCGCGATAGCCGATCACCACCGGTACGCCGGCGGCGCGGGCCATACGCAGATCGCTGTCGGCGTCGCCGATCAGGGCGCAGCGGCCGGGCTGCACCCCCAGCTCGGCGCAGAGACCATGCACCGCCCCGGCGGCAGGTTTGCGGGGGTGGTGCTCAGCGCTCCAAAGGGCCCGCTCGAAGCGGTGCTCCAGGTCGTGGCGCTGAAGAAAGCCGCGGATGCCCTCCTCATGGTCATTGCTGATCACGGCGCAACGCAGGCCGGCGCGGTGGAGGCGATCCAGCAGGGCGGGGAGTCCTTCGGTGGGGCGGGGAGGGCTTGCTCCTCCGGCGCCATGGAGGCGATCGGTCTGGCGGAAGGTGTCCTCGGCGATGGCGAGGGAGTCGGGCCAACTGAGGCCCACCTGGGCGAGGGCCGTGGCCGTGGCGATCAGGTTGTGGTCTCGTGCCGCGACGGCGGTGATGCCACCGGGATGGATGCCGCTGCCGCGGAGGCCGTAGGCCCGCTCCAGCAGGTCCCGCAGCTCGCGATGCCCTTGCGGCGATCGGGCCTCCAGGTCGGCCTGGACCAGAGCGCAGTCCACCCTGGCCGCCGCCAGGGCCCGGAGCATCGCCTCACTGTGGCTGAGGGTGCCGTCCTTGTCGAAGAGGACGGCATCGATGCTGGAGATGCCCCCGGTGGGAGGGCCGAGGGGGATGCCGCGCAGCAGCAGGTGGGCCATGGCCAGGAAAAACCCGGCAGCCAGGGGCCGCCGGGTGAAGGGAACGGGGATAAGCGGGGAATGCCGCCGGGGATCAGTCGAGGGTCACACCCAGGGGTTCGCCTTCCTCGGCCTGCTCGAGCAGCATCTGCTTGTAGCGGGCGGCCATTTCTTCGGCCTTATCGAACACCTTCTGGGGATCGGTGAGCATGTCGCCCGGCTCCGGCTCGAGGGCCTTGGTGGAGAGGGAGATGCGGCCCCGCTCGGCATCGAGGTCGATGATCATCACCTTCATCTGGTCGTTCACATTGAGCACCGTGTGGGGAGTCTCGATGTGCTCGTGGCTGATTTCCGAGATGTGCAGCAAGCCGCTGACGCCGCCGATGTCGATGAAGGCGCCATAGGGCTTGATGCCCCGGACGGTGCCGAGCACCACCTCGCCCACCTCGAGGCGATTCATCTTCCGCTCCACCAAGGCGCGGCGATGGCTGAGCACCAGGCGGTTGCGCTCCTCGTCCACCTCCAGGAACTTGAGGGGGAGGAAATCGGCCACCAGCTCCTCCTTGGCCTTGCGGGTGCTGATGTGGCTGCCGGGGATGAAGCCCCGCAGTCCTTCCACCCGCACCAGGGCACCACCGCGGTTTGTGGCGAACACCTCTGAATAGATGGTGGCGTCTTCCTTCTGGAGCTGGCGCACCCGTTCCCAAGCCCGCTGGTACTCGATGCGGCGGATGGAAAGGGTGAGTTGGCCGTCTTCGTTTTCTTCGCTGAGGATGAAGAATTCGCGCACCTCGCCGGGCTCGAGCACATCGGAGAGGTGCTCGACCCGGTTGATCGACACCTCCTGGAGGGGCATGAAAGCGGCGGTCTTGGCGCCGATGTCGATCATGGCGCCCTTGGATTCGAGCGCGAACACGGTGCCGTTGACGACGTCGCCGGGCTTGAAGTTGTAGTCGTACTTGCTCAGCAGTGAGGCGAAGTCTTCGAGGGTGAAGCCCACGCCTTCACTGTCACGACCGGCACCCCGGCTGCTGGAGGCATCGGCAGAGGGAACCTCCTCAGGAATCTCCAGGTCGAAATCGGCTTCCGCCTCGTTGAGAGCGGCTTCAGCGTTCAGAACGCCGACGTCGGAGGTAGGGCTGGTGGGGGTCACGGTCATGGAGCAATGGCGGTCTGCCGCAGGCAGTGCGAAGGAAAGCGCCACGGCTGCCCGCCAGCAGCACGTACGCGACCACCCACTCTACCCAGACGCAGGCCCCCTGATCGCCAGATGGGGTTCAGCCCGCCACAGCCAAATGCTCCTTGCCGGGAAAACCAGCCGCCTCGCCGCTGCCCAGTCCCTCCAGGGTGGCCACAAAATCACTCACGCTGCGGAACTGCCGATAAACGGACGCGAAACGCACGTAGGCCACTTCGCTCATGCCCCGCAGCTGCTCAAGCACCAGTTCACCAATCTCGTTGCTGCTCACCTCGCGGCTGCTGCGTTGCTGGAGGGTGACTTCGATCTCATCCACCACCCCCTCCAAGCGGGCCGGCTCAAGGCCGGTCTTCTCGCACGCCCTGAGGAGTCCGTGCAGCAGTTTGGCGCGATTGAAGGTTTCCCGGCAGCTATTGCGCTTCACCACCGTGATCGGCACCGTTTCCACCCGTTCGTAGGTGGTGAAACGAAAATCGCAGTTGAGGCATTCGCGCCTTCTCCTCACGCTCCGCCCAGAATCGGCGGCACGGGACTCAAGCACCCGGCTATCGGTGTGTTGGCAGGAGGGGCATTGCATGCCCGACTCTCAGGCTTGTTGACCGAGTGTAGACATTGATTCGCGGCTTGAGAAGGGAGGCGCGTCGGATCGGATGCAAGATCAGAAAAAAGCCCCTGCTGTGCAGGGGCTGGGATGGCGTTGGATCCAATCGTTCACTTGCCGATCTTCGGGGGATCGCGGAAGGCGATGGCGAAGAACAGGGTGGAAATGGCCAGGGCCAGAATCAAGATGTAGGCGAAGCTCTCCATGGGGAGTTCTCGGTAGGGGAGGGCAGGGACCGGTGGTCAGCGAAGGCAGGCCGGAGCCTGGTCTTAGCTGAGGGTGGAGCCTGCCGGGGGGACGTAACCCTGGGGCAGACGGCGGGTGGAGCGGTCGCCCAGTTTCTGGAACAGACCGAATTCAACCTGTTCGCCCAGATCGGGATCGATGCCGGCGAACACATCGCGGTAGAGGGTGCGGGCACCGTGCCAGATGTGGCCGAAGAAGAAGAGCAGGGCGAAGGTGGCGTGGCCGAAAGTGAACCAGCCACGGGGGGAACTGCGGAAGGTGCCGTCGGAGTGGTACTTCTCGCGATCAAATTCAAAGGCTTCACCCAGCTGGGCCTTGCGGGCCAGCCGCTTCACATCGGCGGGATCGGTGAAGGTCTGGCCGTTAAGGGCGCCGCCGTAGACGGTGGCCTTCACACCCTGCTGTTCGAAGGCGTACTTCGCTTCAGCCCGGCGGAAGGGGATGTCGGCGCGGACCACACCGGTCTGATCTTGGAGGATCACCGGGAAGTTCTCGAAGAAGTTGGGCAGACGCCGCACTTCGAGTTCTCGGCCTTCCTTATCGGTGAAGCTGATGTGACCCAGCCAGCCAGTGGGCAGGCCATCACCGTTCACCATCGGGCCCACCCGGAAGAGACCGCCCTTAGCCGGGCTGTTGCCGACGTAGTCGTAGAAGGCCAGTTTCTCGGGGATGCTGGCCCAGGCCTGCTCGCGGCTGGAGCCGTTGTCAATCGCGGTTTGAACGCGACGGTTGATCTCGGTCTTGAAGTAGCTCTGGTCCCACTGGTAGCGGGTGGGGCCAAAGAGTTCGATCGGGGTGGCGGCGGCTCCGTACCACATGGTGCCGGCTACCACGAAGGCGGCGAAGAACACGGCCGCGATGGCACTGGCCAGCACGGTTTCGATATTTCCCATCCGGAGAGCCTTATAGAGGCGCTCCGGTGGCCGGGTGGTGATGTGGAAGATGCCGGCGATGATCCCCACGATGCCCGCGGCGATGTGGTGGGCCACGATGCCGCCAGGGTTGAAGGGGTTGAAGCCCTCAGGTCCCCAGGAGGGTTGCACCTTCTCAAGGTGGCCGCCGATTCCATAGGGGTCGGAGACCCACATGCCGGGACCGAACACCCCTGTGAGGTGGAAGGCGCCGAAGCTGAAGCAGCCGAGGCCTGCAAGCAGCAGGTGGATGCCGAAGATCTTGGGGAGGTCGAGGGCCGGTTCACCGGTGCGCGGGTCCTGCCAGATCTCGAGATCCCAGTAAGTCCAGTGCCAGATGGCCGCTAGAAAGAGCAGCCCGCTGAAGATGATGTGGGCTGCGGCAACGCCTTCGAAGCTCCAGAAGCCGGGGTCCACGCCGGTTTCTCCGGTGATGCTCCAGCCGCTCCAGCTGCCGGTCACGCCGAGACGCGCCATGAAGGGCATCACAAACATGCCCTGCCGCCACATCGGGTTGAGGACAGGATCGGAAGGGTCGAAGATGGCGAGCTCATAAAGCGCCATGGAGCCG